>CANQCU010000001.1 GCA_947590905.1 uncultured Clostridia bacterium
ATTGTCTGTATTTTGTGCAAGCCTATTTTTTATCCTTTTTTCTTCTTTTTTCTGTTCGCTTTATTTTCCTTTTTTAGACATTTTTTATTTTTGATATGTTATTTGTTGTTTGACATAATAAAATCGCCTTAGATTTGTTTCTAAAGCGATTGTTTGGTATATGTTTAGTTTTAAGCTCATATATGATTTAGCTAATTAAATATATAACTTAAAATATTATTCTTGATAAATAATAATAAGCTTCTATATTTATCTTTTTTATAACTTTTAATCTTTTCTTATATTCTTTTGGAGCATCTATCTCTTCTACTAACATGTTATTTTTATATTTTTCCAATTCGTTCTTGTTATTTCTAATTAGGTATATGATATATAATACTTTAGATGCTGCTAACAATACTTCTTTATCTATTAAAAATTTCTTTTCGAGTCTATAATTAGAAATTTTTCTCATTCCTACATCTATTTTTCTTAATTTATCCTTATCATTCATAAAAATAATATTTTTTGCAAAATTTTCTATATCCTTTAAAACATCTTCATATGTAATTTCATTAAGTTTTCTGTAATTAATTTCTCTAGTTGCTATATTTATAAAACTTTCTCTAACTTCTGATATATTTTCTATTTCATTAAAAAGTTTATCTATATCATATAATTGTTTCATAAGTTCAAGTTCTTTGTTAGAATCATAACTTATACCAGTAGTGTTAGTTGCGAGTACTGTTAACTTATCTCCCAAAATGCTTTCTATTGAAGGTACTTTTACAGTTAAATTACTTTCTATATTTAATTTTTTATTTTGAATTTTCTTTTCAATTATTTTAGAATATTGGTTACTTTCAAATGCAATATCCAATAATATGTATTTTTCTGAATTGTCTATCGTAGAATTAAAGAAAAACTTATAATGTCTTAAATTCATTCTTCTGCTTGTGGTATTGTCCCTTATATTTTCTTCAAATCTTGTAAACAAATCTTGATTTTCTATGATATTTTTAATAACTTCTTTTACCCTTTCGTTACTTTCTTCTGTAATTATGTCAACATCAATAGAAAATCTTTTTAAATCATTTAATAATAAAACAAGAGATGTACCTCCCTTAAATATAAATTCTAAGCCCTCTCTTACTAAACTCTCAACTAAATATAATGCGCCTATTGTTTTTTCTAATAATTGAATATCTGCAGATTGATTCTCTTTTTTTAATTTTTTTATTGTTTCTTCTAAAAATTTTTTATTTGTTACTTGCTCTACTAACATATAATCACTCTTTCAATTTGTATTTTTTTGGTATATATAAACTATTCATAAATTCTTTATATTTTTTTATATCAGTTCTCTTTTCAGCATACTTCATTAATCTTTTTAAATCAATATCATACTTCTCAAAAATATTTTCATATATTGTTTCTAACTCTTTTCCTTGATATTGAATATATAACTTATCTACATACAAATCAAGCATTATTTTTTCTATTGAAATATACTTTTTATCTTCTTCAATTTTTAAAGGTGATTTTATATGTAATGGTTTTACAACAATAATATTTTCTGTATTAGAATACAATTCTCTATTATTATTTATAATATCTTGAGTAATTATTGTATATTTCTTTAAATAATTATTTTTTAGTAAATTAACAACTAAATCTATTGCTATTTTTTCTACTTCTATAATTATGTAATTGCTTATCACATAATGCAATGTAAACTCGTTTAGAATATCTGTATTCCATATTATAAAATTGACTTCTGGATATTCTTTTTTTATTAGTTTATACATTGCTTTTTCTTCGTTTTTTTCTTTATATTGATAAATTAATTTTGTAACTACTATGTATTTATCCTTCTCAATTTCTTTTATTGCATTATTACTTTTTAAAATACCAATAATATTTCTAATGGTTTTCTCATTGTCTGTACCATATATGCTTTTTACAATATTTTTCAAATCTTTTTTTTCAAAAGATTTATCAATATATTTTTTTTGAATCTGCTTTAATACTTCACTATATCTCATTTTGTCACCTCTGTGGGCATTTTGATTTTTTACTCATTTTTTCATTTTGCCCACATTTATTTTAGCATATTATTTTTTGTTAGTCAAGTTTTTTAATATTAGAATAAATGTATGGAAAGTTTGAAAAATAAAACAAATATCAAAAAGTAAATACTAACTCCATTAATATTTCCTTATTTTGCACTAATATAATTATATGTTTTTATATTGTCTATTAAAATTAATAGAGATTCCAGTAATTACTTACTGAAATCTCTAGTTTTATTTATAACTAATGCTTAATATTTCTACTCTGCTACTGTCTTTTTGATAGTTACAGTTTTACTTGCAGTTATTTCTAGTTCTACTTCCCTAGAATCTTTTCTTAATGTATATGTTGCATCATCTGCACCTGTTGCACTAAATTGATAGTTAGATCCATCTATTACAGCCTCAGCAGAAGTGTTGACTTTACCTTCATTTAGGTCGCTTTTAGCTGCAACATCTGTTATTATTATAACTTTTGTTACTTTGTCAGAACCTGCTTTTATAGTTGTAAATGTAGTTGCATTATCATTTAAATCTACTTTTCCTGATTTTATAGTTGTTGTTGTGATTGTTCTATTTGTTCCTACAACTTTAACTGTATGCTCTACACTTCCTGTAATTGTCAATGCATTTTGATCAGCTGTGAAGTTTAGTGTTACATCACTAGCAAATTTTGTTGTATCTAATGTTAATGCATTTGAAGAACTTCCAACTACTGATAATGTTCCACCATTTACTGTAACATCTAATTGTTCTTGGTCAAATGCTATATTGTTTATAGTTACTTTTGATTTGCTTGAAGCTAATGTTACTTTAGTTCCGTTTGCTACAGTTAGTACATAATAATCATCGTTTACAGTTACTGCACTAGCTGTTGTTAAATTTAATAAGTTAAATTTGCTTTTTGTTCCTTGTAAAACAAGACTTTTTGCTGTTCCTACCAATGATGTTTCATAGTTCTCGTTTCCTGTTATTGTAACTTTTGCATTACTTGCAATTGTTCCTAAATCATATGTCATTTTCTTCTCTGCTGAAGCAGTTGTTAGCTCTAATTCTGTAACTTTATTATTTTCTATTTTAATTTTTTCATTGTCGACAGTCATTTGTTTTAATAGTGCGATTATATTAGCTATGTCTTCATTTTCGTCTGCTGAATATGAACTTACGCTTGATCCATCCTCACTGTAATATAAAGTATTTTCTTTATATGTTATTTCATTTTCACTAAGTTTTGCTGCACTTTCTGCTGGTGATTTTGCTTCGTATTTTTTATAGGTTGCTGCTTCACTAGTCATATTTAATGGTGCTTGTTTTGTTGTTACTACAATTGGATTTGATACATAATCTTTTCCACCTACACTTGTTACTATCTTGAAGTAATATTTTGTGTTGGCGGTAAGTGATTTAAGTGATAATGGCAATGCAGTAAATTTACCATCAGATGATGGTACACCATCACAATTTGTGCTTGTTACTACACCATACTCTGCACTATCACCTTGTTTCATGTATAAAGTATATGTTGGTTTTGTTGAATATACATCTGGTAATAATGTTCCTGTTAGTTTTAGTGTATCAACTTTTACGTCTGTTACTTTTAAATTATTTACAGCTTCTGCTTTGTAATATGTTGCTGCAGTACTTTCTGCTGAGCTTGCTTTTAGTACGTTTTCTTTAGCATTAGCCTTTACTGTAAATTGATAATCACCTATTCCGTATTTATCTACTATTGATTTTAAGTCATAAGATGTTGATGTAGTTGATATTGTTTCTAATACTTCATATCCTGCTTTTGAAACATCATATTTAGATACTTTTATTGAATAATCAAGTACATCTGATGGGTCAGCCAATGTCCATTTTAATAGTGTTGGTTGATCTGTATCAAATTGAACTGGATTTGGTTTTGTAATTTCAGATACTTGTACTCCTGTTGAAGCAGCAGATTCTTCAGAATTTGCGTGTTCTACATTGTCAGCTACAGCTGTTACTTTTACTGTGTATGTAGCGGCAGCTTTTTTCATATCTTCAAAGAAATCAACTTCCTTAGTTCCTTTGCTTACTGTTTTTTCAGCTTTGGCAGCATTACCAGCATATAGAACTGCTTTATATTCTACAAATCCTTCAGTTGATTCATCATAATCCCATTCAAATGTTGTTTTTTCACCTGTTTTTAATCTTACATTTGTTGGTGCATCTATTGGTTCTGCATCTAATTTTGGTAATTTAACTGTTAGAATACCGTCTATTGGTGAACCTGTTTCTGATTTTGAAGCTAAATATACAACGTATGCTTTATTTGCGTCACCATTTTCAATTGATACAGTTAATGTTGGAGTCGCATTATTAGTTGTATCCTTAGATGTACTTGCAAGTACATCTTCTAAAGTTGGAGCTACTGCATCAGCCTCTTTTACTAAATAATATACTATTTCTTTTGCGTTTGTTTTAACTAAACTTATTGTAGCTGTATTTTCATCAGTACGGTTTGCTGTTGTATATTTTAGAACTGGTGCATCTGCTCTTTTGACAGGAGTAGCCATTGTAGCTACCGGTGATACATTACCTTGGGCATCTTTAAGTCTTGCTGTTATTATTAAGTTTCCATCATTTAAAGAACTTAAATCTACATTTTCAATGTTTACTTCTGGTTCATTTCCTGTTAATTCTTTACTTAAAGTAATTGTACTTTGTGGTTTAGTATCTATTGCAGTATCTTTTATTGTTACCTCTAGTGTTACTGGCACTGCAACAGGTACTGCAGGCATTCTTACATTAATTGTTGCATTATTTACGTTTGAAGCATTTACCTTATTTTTTTCGTTTGTTGCAGAATAAGGTATACTTACTTCTTGTGGAACAGTTAACGGACTATAAATGAAACTATGTGTTTCACTATATGTATTGTCTGTATCTGTAACTTCTAAAGTATTTGCCTTATCTGTGGTTAGTTCTGTTTCAGGTACAGTTATTGTATAAACTGTGTTCCCTTCTGATGGAGAACCATCTTTTAAGAATCCATTTAATTTGAATATAGGATTTGTAACTGCTTTACTTAATTTTACTGTTATCACAGCATTTGCACTGCTTTTTACTACTTCAAAAGATACTATCTCTGGTGATAATTCTTCTGGTAATTTTTCTACTGGTTCTTCAAAATGTTCTGCATATTCTGCATTTTCAAATTTTGTTGCATATTCTTCATTGTAAAATGCATATTCAAATATTCTTTGTGCATCATATATATCTCCTGTTTCTCCTGCTAATACTGCATCTGCTGCTAATTTTTCTGTTTCTGTTAATTCTGCACTTCCCATGCTATACTCAAATATTTTTTGGGCATCTGTCTCTACTGTTATTTTTCCATCTCCATTTACATCTCCATATAGTATTACTGTTAATTCTGTTCCATCTGTTAATTTTACTTTTGCTCCTGTTCCTACTGTTCCATCTGCTTGTAATGGAAGTATATTTTCTACTTCTACTGCCATATCTTTTGCTACATATTTTGCATTTATTAGTGCTTCTACATCTGCTTTTGTTAGTTTTGTTTCTCCATTTGTTAATTGTACTAATACTGTATGTTCGCCTTTTGCTAAATAATTAGCACTTATTTTTGCTTGTGCATTTATGCTTGCTGCATTTACATTCGTCATTGCTAAACCTGCTATGAACATTGTTCCTGCAATTGTTGTACATAATAATGTCTTCTTCTTCACTTTTTATTTCCTCCTTATTTTTTTGCCTTTCCCTTTGTACCTTTTTACTACTTGATTTATCATCTCATATTTTTTTAGATACAAAGGTTTCGGCTTTTTTATTTATTTTATTTTTAAAATATTAATGTCTTTTATATTTTTTCTAAAATAAATTTTCTTTCTTTTGTTTTATTTGACTTTACTTTTATTGTTTTTTATTTTTTTAATTATCTTGTATTTTATTGATTAGCTTTTCTTACATTTGCTATTCGTATTAATTATTTTCTTTTTATTAATACTACTGCTCCTGCTAATACTACTAATGCGATTATTCCTACATATGCTACACTTATTCCTGTTGGATCAAATTTTGTCTTATCATCTTTTTCTGTTGGTGTTACTTCTGTTGGTGTTACTTCTGTTGGTGTTGTTTCTGTTGGAGTTGTTTCTGTTGGTGTTGGGTCTGCTGGGTCTGTTGGAGTTGGTGTTGGTGTAGGTGTTGGTGTTGGATCTGCTGGGTCTGTTGGAGTTGGTGTTGGTGTAGGTGTTGGTGTTGGATCTGCTGGGTCTGTTGGAGTTGGTGTAGGTGTTGGTGTAGGTGTTGGTACTATTTTTACTGTTGCACTTTTTGCTGTTTGTGTTACTGGATCTGAACTACTTTCCCCTGCAAAATTTGCTGGTATAAATTTTACTTCTGTCTCTCCTTCTTCTGCTAATACATTAAATTCTACTGCTATTTTTTCATATTGGTTTCCTCCAAAGAATCCTATTTGTTTTCCACCTTCTACGTCTTTTGCTCCACTATTTGGATTTGCTGATACAAATTCTAATTTGCTTGAGTCATATTCTATTGTATATGTTCCTGCTACTGATGGGTTATCTAATGTGAATTCTACTGTTACTTTTCCTCCTGCTTCTGCTGGTACTTCTGCTGCACATACTACTGTTGCTAATGCTAATAGCATTGCTAATACTATTGTCATTACTGTTAATTTTTTCATTTTATTTCCTCCTTATTTGTGCTTTTCACACTTTTTGTTTATAATTTATAGAATTTAGCCTTCTTGTTCTTGACTTCCTTCTATTTTTTGTTCGGCTTTTACCAAAAATCTCGTGAGTCCGCCGTGGATCACATGTTATTAATGTCACTTTTCTAATATTGTCTGTATTTTGTGCAATATGGCTCATATCGTCCGGAGCCACTCCTTTAATCATTTCTTTGATTTCATAAGTAACTTTTCTTCCATCTTTTCCTACTATATAGAACGTATCTCCTTTTGACATTGTTTTTAACTTGGTAAATACTTTCCTATAATTATGTCCCTCTATACATAGATTTCCGTGGCTCATTTAAGTCCGGTCCAGCGAATCTTACGGTTCCAACTTCTAGTGCTTTTAAACGTTCTGCTTTTGAACTCGTATCATAGATGTAGCATTTGATTCCTATTTTGTCAATTACTATCTGTCCCATTACTTTAAAACCATTTGCTTTTGATGGCATATCACTGACATCAACTATTTCTATGCCTGGTTCTCCTTGGTTCTCTGGTTGTTCATCTTGTACTATTGGTTCTTCAATGGTGTTTTGTTCCTCATATTCAAAGTCTGTAGGTTCCGTCATATCAGTCTTATTGACCTGCAATATGTAGAAAATTATTGAGACTGCAACTATTAAAATTGCTATTAAAGCTATAATAAGATTTCTTTTTTTCTTATTTTTAGCTTCTTGTCTCCTTTCACGTCCATGCTTCATGTGCTTCACTTTTCTTTACTCCTCCCTTCACCTCCTTCAAATCTTAGAATGAATTTATTTAAAATTTAAAAATTTAATGTCAAAATTAATTAATATTCATTCACAAAATCTCAGAATATATCTTCGTATTTGCTATTTTTATTTTGTATACGACAAAATAAAAGCTGTTTTATCATTTTGGTATATTCTCTTTCTGTCATAACGGTCTTAGGGTTTAACTTTAGTATCTTAAAAGTCTTATCCTTATAATATTATGTATGCCTTATTTACTATTGATAGAGCAATTTTATCACTTTATTTTTATTAAGTCAATATTTAATTTGAATTTTTTTCAAATATTTCTAAATATTTTTAATATTTTTTGCAATAAAATTTTTCTATTTTAGTTATGACAATTTATACCATAGATTTTTAGGTTGTGTTTATTCTATATTAAAATATTTCAAATGTCAACAGGAAATTTATTCCTTTTTTGTTTTTATTCTTTTTTCCTTATTTTTACGGCGTTTTCGACTTTTAAATTTCCTGCTCTTTTTATAAAATCATAACCATATTTTTCTTTTATTTTATCTATTGTATTGTCTAACTTATCTTGTTTTTCATTATTATTATTACTAAATAGTGAAAGTTGTACTTCGTTTTTTTCTACTAAATTGTCTACTCTCATTCCAACTAAACGTATTGCCATTCCTTTTTTGTACATCTCATTTAGCAATTGTTTTGCAGTAGAGTATATTTCTTTTGTGTTTGATATAGAACTATCAAGTTTCTTTTGGTGTGAGAAATCTTTGAAATCATTAGTTCTTAATTGAACATTTACTACATTTGCAAGAAGATTGCATTTTCTAAGTCTATATGTTACTTGTTCTGTAAGTGATAATAATATCTCTTCTAGATCACTTTTTTCTCTAACATCTGTTGGTAGTGTGACTGAATTACCGTATGCTTTTTGGTCTTTCTTCTATATATTGTACTTCTGATTTATCTATTCCGATTGGCATATTCCCAAATCATATTTCCATATTTTCCAAACTTTTTTATTAGTTCTCTTTTATCATATTTTGCTAAGTCACCTATTGTTTTTATTCCAATATGTTCTAGTTTTGGAACTGTTTTTCTTCCTAGCATGAATAATTCTGATACTGGTAATCCGCCACATTTTTTCTTCTATCTCATTTTCAAATAATGTATGTATTTTATCTGGTTTTTCGAAGTCTGATGCCATTTTTGCAAGTAGTTTATTATGTGCTACTCCTATATTAACGGTAAATCCTAACTCTTCTTTTACTCTTTTACCGTATTTCTTTTGCTTTGTTTAGTAGTGTATCTTTTGCTAAAAATTCTGTCATATCCATAAAACATTCATCTATACTGAATCTTTCTATTTTATATGTATATTCTGATAATATATTATATAGTTTATTTGAATATTCTCTATATATTCTATATTCGCATCCTGGATATACTTTTAAATTTGGACATTTTTTTCGTGCTTGATATATTGTTTCTCCTGTTTTTACTCCACACTTTTTTGCGAGCATGCTTTTTGCTAGGACTATTCCTGCTCTTCTTGTTTCGTCTCCTCCGAATTATTGCAGGTATATCCCTTATGTCTATTTTTTCGCCTTGTTTTAGCATCTCTATGGCAGACCAACTTAAAAAAGCATTGTTAACATCTATGTGTAATATTTGTCTTTCCATAATTCACCACCGAGAACATTATAAAACGAATGTTTGTGTTTGTCAATACTAAAATAATATAAATCTTTTCTTTTTGTATATATAAATCTTTTCTTTTAAAAAACATTAATAAATTTTTTATATTTTATTTTCTTATTCTCTTTTCTTTTATTCCTAATATTATTGAAATTATTAAAATTATACCTGCGAAACTTAATAATCCCATACTTATATAATCTATTTGCTTTTTTTCTATTATTTCCGCTTCTACTAATATTTGATTTTGGTTTTCGTCTATTGTCTCACCTAAACTATTAATAATGTTACCTTCTATTATATTATCATTATCATTATCATTATCATTTTCATTTTCATTATCATTTTCTTTTTCTATAGCATTATTTGAGTTTCCTTCATTATCTTCTATTTCAGATCTTATTTCATCTTTATTTTCGTTTTTGATTTCTTCCGATTTTGATTCAGATGGTGTTTCTTGATTCATACTTTGTTCATGTTCTATGGTTGCTTCACTGCCCATGGCATTATTATCTTCTTTTTGCATTTGATTACTTATTTTTCTTTTCTTTTTTAGGTTATGTAATAAATATAAAGTCATTGCTGATACAAACATTGTTATATTTCCTATTAATATTTTTATTGTGTGTAGTGCTCTATAATATCTCCATTGTACAGTTCCTATTGGTAAATCTAATAGTTCACTTATTTCTCTAAATTTTCTATCTCCTAATATTTTTAATGATACTATTTCCTTGTCTCTTTCATCTAGTCCAGTTATTATTTTGTTATAAGCATCTTTGTCTATTATTTCTTCTATTTCTTCGTCTTCTTTGGATATTTCATATATATCTTCTATGTTTATTTCGGTTCTATTCTTTTTTATATAATTCATTGTTTCATTTTTTGTTACAGAATAGAGCCAACTCATTTCGAAATTATTTGGTAAAAGCTTTTTGTCCATTTTTACTATTTTTAAATATACATTTTGAGCTATATCTTCACTTGCTTCTTTATTTTTTACAAGGCTATATGCTATTCCATATATTAAGCTTCCATATTCCTTATATAGTTCTTCTATTGCAAATGTTTCGTCATTTTTTATTTTATTAAATATATCATGTATTTTTTCTTTTGGCATTTTTACCTCCATTAATATATATTTTAGACAATTTTTGATGTTGTTTTTGTTGGATTTTTTAAAAAAATGTTAATATATATTATTTTGTGTTTTTACCTAATTTTTTGTTATACACATTTAATATATATTAACATTTTATAATTCAAATAAGTGCTCTATTAGTATTTTTAAGCCCATTAATATTAGTATTATTCCTCCAAAAGTTTCTGCCTTTTTTTCGTATCTGCTTCCAAATTTGTTTCCTATTATTGTTCCTAAGTATGAAATTAAAAAAGTTGTTATTCCAATTATTGTTATTGCAATTATTATTTTGACTTCTAGGAATGCAAAGGTTATTCCTACTGCTAGTGAATCTATGCTTGTTGCTATTGCCAATATTATCATTGTCTTAAAGCTTATATCGTCATTTTTTCCTTCTTCATCTTTACTAAGGCTTTCTTTTATCATGTTTATTCCTATAAATGCAAGTAATATAAATGCTATCCAATGGTCTATTTGTGTTACAAAGTTTTCAAAGCTTTTTCCTAAAATAAAACCTATTAAAGCCATTCCTGCTTGGAATATTCCAAAATAGCTAGCAATTATTAATGATTTTTTTATGCTAGTTTTTTTCATTGATAGTCCTTTACAAATGGATACTGCAAAGGCATCCATTGCCACTCCTATGCTTATAAAAAAGACTTCGATTATTCCCATAATTTTTTCCTTGTGGTTTATATTTAGGTTTTTAAATAATGGCTAAACCTATAAACCTTTTTTATAGAAGTCCGTGTATTGTACTCTTTTGTTCTTACAGACTTTAATTTTGAGTTCAATTTGAGAAAATCTAAAATGTTAGCGCTTATTTTATATTAAGTAGTAATACCAAATATGCAAAATATAATATTAAATATGTAACTCCGTTTGACCTACAAATTTCATTTTTAGGTGGAATTATTGGGAATAGTGCAAGTATTATTGTTGATACTATTAATAAATACATTTCCATATTATATGATACATTATATACTATTGGGGTAATTACACTAGATACGCCAATTATTAATAGCATATTAAATATGTTTGAACCTAATATGTTTCCTATTGCTATATCGCTGTTTCCTTTTCTTGCTGCTGTTACACTTGTTACAAGTTCTGGCAGGCTAGTTCCAACCGCAAGTATTGTTACGCTTATTATTTTTTCACTTATGCCAAATATATTTGCAATATTTACTGCATGGTCTACTGTGAAGTCTCCTCCTATTTTTAAGGCTATTATTCCTATTATTATGTATAATATGTCTTTTATTATTGGATTTTTGTTTTCTATTTCTTCTTGTTTGTATTCTTTATCTTTTTTATCAAATTCTTCTCCCTTGACTGCCATAAATATTGTATATATTATGAACATTGCAAACATTACTATTAATGCTATTCCTTCGCCTCGTGATATGTCTTGATTTATGTTGCTTATTAATAAAAATACTATAGTAATCAATAAGCATAGTGGAATTTCTATTAATCTTGTTTCTCTTTTAAATTTGATTGGTCTTATTACTGATGATAGTCCTAATATAAGTAGTAAGTTGCAAAGGTTACTTCCTAGAACATTTCCAATTGCCATGTCTGAATATCCATCTATTGCTGATGTTATGCTTACAAATAGTTCTGGCATTGATGTACCTATTGATACTATTGTTAGACCAATTATTATTTCTGGTATATGAAATCTCTTAGATACTCCACTTGCGCCTTCTACTAAAAAGTCTGCTCCTTTTATTAATAGAGCGAAACCTAAAATTATAAATAATATTGATGTTATCATAAGTTTTGTCTCCTTATCTATCTTTTATATTTATTTCTACTTCGTCACCATCTTTTAAATTGTATGTCTGTCTTATATTTATATCACTTACAATTTCTATTATATTTAGTGGATGATCTCCGTTTTTTGTATTATTTTTTTCTGTTCTTAATATGTAACATTTATGATTGAATATTTCACATGGTTTTACAAACACATTAAATATTCCGCCATATTCTTCTGGCAGAATTTTTTCTTCATTATTTAATATATATTCTTCATTAAGTTCTATATTTAATGTTCCTAAAAATGCTTCTATTCCGATATTTCTCTTTTAGTATTTTGCTTGCTTTTTCTACCCAAATTCTTGCATTTCCAAGACCTGTTTTTACTTTTCCTTTTAATATCATTTTTATACCTCGTATTTATATTCTAAATCTTCCATGAATGGATGTATTTCGCGCAGATATTTTTTTGTTACCATTGCCATGCTAGGTGGTGGATTTTTTTGACCAACTGATATTAGTTTTTGTGTATAGCAATTTTCGGTTGTTTTAAATAATAGATATCTATTTTTTAAATAGGTAAAATATACTTGATATCCTTGATTAAGTATTTCTTCGAATTCGTCAAAAGTATAATTTTCCATACAATATTTGTATGGATATTCTATTAAAAATATCCATACTCTCCTTTCTTTGTTTTGTCAAGCTCCTTTATTGTTTTAGTTTTCAAATTAATTTCTATTTTATCATTTCTTCAAATTCGTTTTCTGAGATTATATTTACTCCAAGCTCTTGTGCTTTTGTTAGTTTACTTCCTGCTTCTTCCCCTGCTAATACATAAGTTGTCTTTTTTGAAACTGAACCTGATGTTTTTCCTCCGAATTTTTCGATTATTTCTGAGGCTTCATCTCTTGTATATTTTTCTAGACTTCCAGTTAATACAAATGTCATTCCTGCAAATCTATTGTCTTTTTCTTCTTCTTCATCTGCTTGCATATTTACGCCAGCTTGTTTTAATTTTTCTATTAATTCTTTTGTTTGATCCTGTGCAAAGAATTCGCACACACTTTTTGCTGTTATTTCTCCAATATCTTCTATAAAGCTTAAGTTTATTTCATTTGCCTGCATTAGTTTATCCATACTTCCATATTCTCTTGCAAGAATTTTGGCTGATTTTGTTCCTATGTGCCTTATTCCAAGTGCGCTTATTAATTTGTCTAGACTATTTTCTTTACTTGCATTTATTGCATTTATTAAATTACTTGCAAATTTATCACCATTTTTCTTTAATGAAGCTATATCTTCTTTTTTTAGATAATATATGTCCTCTATTCCATTTAATAGATTTTTTTCTACTAATTGTTCTATTATTGCATAGCCTAGTCCATCTATATCCATACCTGCTTTTGATGCAAAGTGTACAATGTTTCTAAGTTTTCTTGCAGGACATTCTATTCCTATACATCTTTTTACTGCTTCACCCTTTTCACGTACTGCTGGTGCTCCACATACCGGACATACATCTGGCATTTTAAATTCTTTTTCTTCTCCAGTTCTTTTGTATTTTACTACTTCTACTACTTCTGGTATTACATCTCCTGCTTTTTGTATTATTACATGGTCTCCTATTTTTAAGTCCTTTGCAGTTATAAAATCTTCGTTGTGAAGTGTTGTTTTTGAAATTGTTGACCCTGCAAGTTTAATTGGTTCTAGTATTGCCATTGGAGTTATTGCTCCTGTTCTTCCTACTTGGCATACTATATCTTTTAAGATTGTTTCTTTTCTTTCTGGTGGATATTTGTATGCTATTGCCCATCTAGGAGTTTTGAAGTTTGTTCCTAAGATTTCTCTTAAAGCTAAATTGTCTACTTTTATTACTGCTCCATCTGTTCCAAAGCCTAGTTCTTCTCTTATGCTTCCTATTCTTTCTATTTCTTTTATCGCTGGTTCAATTCCTTTACATAGTTTTTTTACTGGTTCTACATTAAATCCTAATTTTTCTAAGTAAAGAAGTTGTTCATAATGTGATGTGAATGGATTTTCTTCTAATCTTTGAACATTAAATATATATATATCAAGTGGTCTTTTTGCTGTTTTTTTACTATCTAGTTGTCTAAGTGAACCGAGCTGCCGCATTTCTTGCGTTTGCAAATGTTTTTTCTTCTAGTATTTCTTGCTCTTCATTCATTTTTTCAAAGTCAGCTTTTGATATAAATACTTCTCCACGTACTATTATGTTTACTTTTTCTTTGAGTTCTTTTGGTATGTTTTTTATTGTTTTTAAGTTTTCTGTTACATCTTCTCCTATTTGTCCATTTCCTCTAGTAGCTCCTCTTACAAGTTTTCCGTCTTTATATTCTATTGCAACTGATAAGCCATCTATTTTTGCTTCTACTGAATATTCTATTTCATCTAAATTTGTTTCTTTTCTCACACGTGTATCAAAAAGCCTTAATTCTTCTATGGAAAATACGTCCTGTAAACTTTGAAGTGGAACTTCGTGTTCTACTTTTTCGAAGCCTTCTTTTACATGTCCTCCAACTTTTTGTGTTAATGAATCTTTGTCTATCAAATCTGGATATTGATTTTCTAAGTTTCTTAATTCTACCATTAGCATATCATACTCAAAATCTGATATTTCTGGGCTATCTTCATCATAATATTTATTTGCATAATACTCTGTTTTTTCTCTTAATTCGAGTATTCTTTTTTTTGCTTCTTCTTTATCCATTGTATGTTTTCCTCCTAAAGAGTTTGTATTCTTTTATATTTCTGTATTTTGTTAATAATTTCTATCTGTCCTTTAGTAAATCTTTTCCGCCTTTTATGTAATCCCATCCTGAGAATATTGTTGCAACAACTGATATTAACATCATAACTGATGTTAATACATTTATAACTAATTCTAAGCCTGTATATGTATTATTTACAAATCCAAAAAATATATTTGTTCCATTTATGTTTATAAATGCTAATGCTATTGCTATCATTTGTGTTACTGTTTTTAATTTTCCCCAATTTGAGGCAGGTATTACTTTTCCGCCTTGTTCTACTGCAATTAATCTATATGCTGATACTGCAAATTCTCTTGTTAAAACTATTATTGGTATCCATGCTGGTAAGTTTCCTGCTTCTACAAGTATAAGCATTGCTGAAAGAACAAGTATTTTATCTGCTATTGGATCTAAAAATTTTCCAAAATTTGTTACTTGATTTCTTGATCTTGCTAAGTATCCATCTAATTTATCTGTTATTGAGGCTATTATAAATATTAAGTCCATTATTATGTATGTTATTGGAATATTTAATATTGTTCCTTGTATGCCTAAAAATGGTATTATTACCATTATAGGTACTAATAATATCCTTATAACTGTTAATTTATTTGGTAAATTCATTTTATTTCTCCATTTCTATTTTATTGATTTGTTTTATTATATCTAATATTATTAAAAAAATAAAGACTTTTTAATTAAAAAAAAGAATTATTCTATATTAGAGAACAAAGCGCCTAGGTGCTCTTTGTTCGTGCTTGATTTAAGTTTCTAGCCTAAAGGCGAGAAAGCTTAAAGGGCAACGCTAAAGCTTTTTATCTAATAGGAATTTCGGAGAAATTTCCTATTAGATAAAAAAAGACCTCTTGCAGAATGCAAGAGGAAAGAACTTTTAAGTTCTTTTGGAAAGGGATAGAGCTTTCGAGTTCTTTTACTCGTCTTTGGAAGTCTCGGAAATTTTGTTTTTCACTTGAATGCGAAGAGAGCTGTCGAACATTTCCTCGACGGTTGATAACTGATCCTGGATTTTAATCAGTCTCATTATGCCAGTCCTCAATTCCGCGAGGTTTGATGCCACTCTCATCATGACAATGGAATCTTTTATGTCCTTAGAAAATTGGTAATATATGTTCCCATTCGGAACTATATTCCAAAAATCTACCAAGGACTTATAGAATTCGCGTTTGTCCTGGGCATTCATGTCTTTCCATTTCTTCTCGACTTCGTGAGCAGTGGCTATCAGGTCTTTAAGGAAGCTCTCATAGATGATTGCTTCCTTCAGCAAATCCCGAAGCCAAGGTGCGAGGTAAAGAGAATTTTCGCAAGCTTTGTCCTCTTGTGCCATAATAGCACTCCCTTCTGGGCTATGCCCATTAATGATGACCTAATGGTCATATTTACATAAATATTATACCATTTTTTCTAATAAATAGCAACTTTTCATTTTTTTATTTTTCCAAAAATTATTTTACACTATTTTTTTATTTCTCTCGAAATTATTTTACACTATTTTTTATTAGTTAAAATATTATCTTTTATCAAATATTGTTTTTACAATACCTTTATTTATTAAAGTTTCAAATATTGGCTTTAGTATTATCAAAACTATTGGTCCAATTAGAAGTCCTGTTATTCCCATTACTTTATATCCTGTATACATAGCAATTAATGTAAATATTGGATGTATTCCTATTTGATTACTTACTATTTTGGGTTCTAGAAGTTGTCTTACTATTGTTATTATTATATAAAGTACAATTAGAGCTATTGCTAGATTTATATCTCCTTCCATCCCACAAATTACAGCCCATGGAATAAGTACTGTTCCGGAGCCAACTATTGGAAGTGCATCTGCAAATGCTATAAGTAGTGCCATAAGCAATGGATAACTAACATTTAATCCAAAGAAGTTAAAAGCAAATAAACCGAATTAAGACTAGAATAAAATTTATAATTATTAGAATTGCTTGTGCTTTAAGATATCCTCCAAGTAGAGCTATTATCTTTTTTATACTCTTATTTAGTTTTTTTACCCATTCTTTCGGGAAATGATGTTCTAGTTGGTCCAAAATATACATTCTATCTGCACATATAAAATACGTTGCAAGTATTGTTATTACAATATATATACCTACTGTTGCAATGGAGGATACCATTGATATCATTGAGGTTAAAAAGTTGCTAAGCCATTTTGATACGCTTTCAAGTAAACTTCCTGTTGAATTCTTTATTATTGTTCCAACTTCTTCTGATATTTGAAGTTCATCAAATTTTAGCTTGTCTATATATTTTATAATATAACTATAACCTTCGTCTATGTAGTTATTAAGTGATGATAAAAGACTTGAACCTTCATCTATTAGTATTGCTATTCCCCATATTAAAAGTCCTACGATTACTGCAAATACTATAACTAATACTATTATCGCACTCATTTTTCTTGTAAAATTCGTTCTTTTCGATAATTTTCTTATTAAAGGCTCTACCATTACAGAGATAATAAATGCAATCAAAAATGGCATGTAAAAAACTGCCATTTTGAATGCAAAGTATATTCCTACTATGGTTATTATTAATGCTAATAGTCTCTTGATTACTTTTTTCCAATATCCTACATCTACAACCATTTTCCCTCCTAAGGCTTTCTTTTGTAGTTTTACTTTGTATATTTTATTCTATGTTTTTAACAATTATTCTTAGAATTATGTCCGCATTTGCATATATTTCCGACTGTATCAGATACTTCTTTTGCTGAAACATATTTGCTATTTGCCAAATCTCCAAGTGTAAGCATTCCAACTATTCTATCATTTTCAAGAACTGGTATTCTTCTAACTTGCATTTCTGACATTAACTTTGTTGCTTCTTGTATATCTGTATCTGATTTACAACAACATACACTAGTTGTCATTACTTCGCTTATTGGTGTTGACTTAACGTCTTTATCACATGCTACACATCTTAATGCTATATCTCTATCTGTTATAATTCCTACTACGTTTTTGTTTTGATCGCACACAGGCATACTACCAACATGATATTCGTTCATTTTTTTTGCAACATCACTTACTGCATCTTCTGGTTTGCAACAACATATATCTAAACTCATACATTCTCTAACTTTCATTTTATCAATTCCTTTCTATATTACCTTTTGTTATTAACTAACTTAAATTTTAGTTTTGTTTTATGTTCTTTTTGATTTTGTTAATCTTCAAAGTCTTCTAATTCATCTACATCTTTAAATAAATCATCTGCTTTTGGTACTTCATCATATTCATATTCTACTGTTTCATTTTGTCTTGTCCTATTTCTTCTAGGTCTTATTTTATTTGAAGCTGTACTTGCTTTTTCTGTTTTAGTTTCTTTATTTGTATTATTACTGCTTTGGTCTTTTGTTTTTTCTTCTTTTTTTATTTGCATTTGTCTATTTACTAGTGAATTTACTTTATCCATTGCATCTGGCATATAGTCTAAAAGTTTATCTATTGCTGAAGAGTGTGTTACTGGAAGAAGTTTTACATTGTTAGCTTGTACTACTAAAAATGCTATTGGATTTATATTTACTCCTGCTCCACTTCCGCCTCCAAATGGTAATCTGTATTGTACTTGTTCTTCTTCATTTTTTCTAGAATACTCATTTACTGTTTCTCCTTTGAACTCACTTCCTCCTGCTGCAAAACCAAATGATACTTTAGAAATTGGGATGATTATTACATTATTATTTGTTTCGATTGGTTCTCCTATAATTGTATTTACATCAATCATGTCTTGAATACTATTCATAGCTGTAATCATAAGACCTTCTATTGGATGTTCGCTCATTTTTTATCCTTCCTTTCTTTAAAAAAATGTATATTACATAAATAATATGTACCACTTTTACATTAATTATACTTTTTAGTTTTAAATTTACAGAATTTCCAAAATAATACAATGGTACTATATTAAAATATGTCTCTTTGTAATTTGATGAGTGCAAGGCAATTCCTATTATGCTTGAAATTACTGTTACTAAAAATGCTGTTAATATTGCATCTTCTGTTCCAATTTCTAAGTCTATGTTTGTTTTTCTTAGTTTTATTTTTAGTTTTTTTATTATGTTTAGTGTTTTACTTTGTTTTAATATATTCCAATCTTTTTTTATGTCTTTTAAGTTGTTTGTCATTTTTAATTCTTTAAAAAGTTTTTCATCTATTTTTATTTTTGCTATCTTTATTATGCCAAACAGGTGTAATTCTAAATAGACTTCTATATCTTTTTCTATTTTTTCTTTTTTTCTCCCATTTTCAAAATTGCTTATATTAAATTTTTTTATATTTAACTTTATACTAGATGAAAGCAACAGTAATAAAATCAAAACTATAAATCCTAAAAAGACACAAAAAAATAGTAAAACTAGTTTCATAAGTTCATCATCTCTTTTCGTTATATTACCTAGTTTTACCATTTTTTGTAAATTTATACTTATTTTTATATTATACTTATTTTTATATTTTGTCTTATTAATTCTTATGTGATTATATAATAATTACAACTTTTAAAAAAATTTAAATAATATTTTATCTGTTTTAATAAGGTTGAATCATATTAATTCTTTTCATTATGCTAATTTTTTCTTCTTTTTCTCTACTGTTATATCTCCAAAGAGTTTTTCTTGACTTGTTTGTACTTTGCTTCTTCTTGATAGCTCTAATAGTCCTGTAAATGCCGTTACTATTTCTATTTTATTGCATTTTGATAAAGTATACATTTTATTAAATACAAATTTTGGCTTCTTTATAAGTGTTCTAAATATTTCTTTTACTTTACTTTCTACTGTATATGTATCTTTTATAGCTATTCTTTCTATATTTTTAGCATTTATATTTATCTTGTTTGTATATCTTTCCAATGCATTTTTGTAAAGTTCTACTATTGTTTCTTTTTCATAATTTTTATCTAAAGTTTGTTTAGGTAGTTCTATGTTTTCTTGTGCTCTAAATATTCTATCTGAATATTCCTTATACATTTCTCTTAATGCAGATGTTATTTCTTTATATTTTTTGTATTCAACAATTCTTCTTATTAATTCTTCTTCTGTTATTTCGTCTTCTCCCTGATTATCTGATAGAGGAAGAAGTCCTTTTGACTTTATAAGAAGAAGTGTTGATGCCATTATTATAAATTCGCTACTTATAGCTAACTTTTGTTTTTCCATTTGATTTATATATTCTATATATTGATCTGTTATTTCATTTAAATTTATATCATATATATCCATCTTATTTTTGTCTATTAAATGACATAATAAATCTAATGGTCCTTCGAAATTATCTATTTTTATTTGTATTTTGTTAGTTTCTAATGCAAGTACATTTGGCATTTTTGTTTTCTCCTTTTGTCTACTAAATATTGATATTGTTTTTTATCTATAATTTGTTTATTGTTTATTGTTTCTTCTATCTTTTTTATTGTTTTATTCTTCTATTTCTAATTTGTTTACTGTATCTGGATCAAATCCTTTATTTAGTAAATATAATTTTATCTTTTTTCCATCAGCTATTCTTTTCTTCTTTTCCATTAATTTTTTCGCAGAATTTAATTCATATTCTTCTAATGTTTCCCTATTTTCGTCTATATAGTCTTCTATATAGTATGCTTCTATTCCTTTTGCATATATTTTTGCCTTCATCTCTCTGATAGACATGTTTTTTAATTTCATATATTCTTCAAAAGCTTTTTTTACATATTCATTATCATTGATGTATCCCGCTTCTTTTAAATATTCTATTATATCATTTAGCATATCTTCTTCGATTGAATTTGAAAATTTCTTTCTTACCTCAAATTCTGCTCTTTTTTTGTATAGAATATATTCCATTACTTTTGTTTTCTTTTTATCAAATTCTTCAGGTGTATACATTTTATTATTCCTTCTCTTCCTCTTCTAGTTCATCTTCATTAAATTCTTCTATTTCTTCGCTTTCTTCTCCTTCTGTTAGGCTGTTCTCAAATGCTTTTTGCATATTAGCTCTTATTTTTGTTTCTACCTCGTTCATTACTTCTGGATTATCTGCTAAGTATTTCTTAGCATTTTCTCTACCCTGTCCAATTCTTTCTCCCTTATAACTAAACCAAGAGCCACTTTTTTCTATTATATCTAAGCTAACTGCTATATCTAATATATTTCCTTCTTTTGATATTCCTTTTCCGTATAATATATCAAATTCTGCTTCTCTGAATGGTGGAGCTACTTTATTTTTTACTATTTTAACTCTTGCTCTATTTCCTACGATTTCACCATCTACTTTTATATTTTCTACTTTTCTTATATCCATTCTAACTGAAGCATAGAATTTTAATGCTCTTCCTCCAGTTGTTGTTTCTGGATTTCCAAACATTACTCCAACTTTTTCTCTTAATTGGTTTATAAATATTATTACTGTTTTTGATTTATTAACAGCACCTGCAAGTTTTCTTAATGCTTGTGACATTAATCTTGCTTGTAAACCTATATGAGAGTCTCCCATGTCTCCATCTATTTCTGCCTTTGGAACTAATGCTGCAACTGAGTCTACAACTATTACATCTAGTGCACCACTTCTTATTAAAGATTCTGCTATTTCTAGTGCTTGTTCTCCTGTATCTGGTTGTGAAACGATTAGTTCATTTATATCTACTCCTAAATTTTTTGCATAAACAGGATCTAATGCATGCTCTGCATCTATGAAAGCTACTTCTCCATTTTCTTTTTGTGCTTCTGCAATTATATGTAATGCTAATGTTGTTTTTCCTGAGCTTTCTGGTCCATATATTTCTATTATTCTTCCTCTTGGAACTCCTCCTATTCCTAATGCCATATCAAGGCTTAAAGCTCCTGTTGGAATTGCTTCTACGTTCATTGCTTTATATTCTCCAAGTTTCATTACTGAACCTTTTCCAAATTGTTTTTCTATTTGTCCCATTGCCATTTCTAGTGCCATCTTTTTTTCATTATTTTCTTTTGCCATTTTATATCATCCTTTCTTACGAAACAAGGTAGAGTTTTTTTAATATTCAAACGCTTGTTTGTGATTATTATATACTTAAATATTTTTTTGGTCAAGTGTTTTTTTGAAATTTTTTAAAATTTATTGTTAATTTGTGTTGTAATTATTAGATACTAATAACTTAACCTTTTCTATACCATGTTTCAATATTATAAAACATATTATACCAGTTAATACTAATTGTACCTGCTAACTCTTTTGTAGATATTACACTTGATTTATTAAAGCATAAACCTATATATGGAACATCATCCATATACATATTTTGTAAACTATAATATTTTTCTTTTAAAATTTTTTCATCTGTTATACTATATAGTTCTTTTAGTATTGTATTTGCATTATCATTTGTATAATTTGCATTATTTTCTTCTCCAAAATATCTATTAAGATTAGGACTTAATCCTACTGTTACTCCTGTTAGTAATATATCATAATTTTTGTTTTCAACATAGTTTTCATAAGTCTTATCTTTTACAGCTTTTATATTTACTTGCAATCCTATTTCTTCTAAATCTTCTTTAATCATATTTGCAACTTTAACTCTAGCCTCATTAGAAGAATTAACTACTAGGTCTAATTTTGTTCTTACAGTAGTTCTATCTATCTTTTTTTGCCAATATTTATTTTGTTTTGTCCAGCCATTGTTTTCTAGTGTTTCTCTTGCAGTTGTTAAGTTATAGTTATATTTTGTTGCTTCTTTATTATACAAATAGCTTCCATAGCTAAGTGGATATTCTGCTACAATATATCCAGATCCATATCCAAAATTAACTATTTCTTCTCTATTTATACTATTACTTATGGCTTGTCTTACTTCTTTATTTGACAATACTTCACTTTCACAGTTTAATGCTAAATATTCAAATTCTCTTCCATAGTTTTCTTTTAGGTTATATCCTATTGTTCCAATATTTTTTTCTATATTTGTATTTCTACTAGTATTTAATATGTCTATGCTTCCTAATTTATATGCGTTATATACTTCTGCTATTGAAGAATATATTTTTACATTTATTTTTTCTAATTTTGGTTTTTTATTTTCAATATTCCACCATTCTGTATTTAATTTTAGTTCTAAAGCTGAATTTACATCTACTGTTTGTAGTTTATACATTCCTGTTCCCATTGGTATATTGTTTTTTAGTGTAACTGCTAAATCTTCTCCTTCGTAAAATGAACTGCATATTATTGGAAAGGTTAAATTATATTCAAAAAATGGTTCTTCTTCATATAAAAAGATTTTTACAATATTAATTCCTAAGGTTTCTACACTTTCTATGTTACTAACATTTGAATAATAAATATAATTACTTCCTAAGTTTTTTATTGCTTCTATTGTATATTTTACATCTTTTGCTGTAAAATTTTCTCCATTATGCCATTTTACGCCATCTCTTATTCTTATTAGGTATGATTTATCTCCTGCTTTTGACCACTCCTCTGCAAGTACATTTTCTATTTTGAAATCTTCTGTAACGCTTAAAAGTGGCTCATAAACTAATTTAGTTATATCTTGTATATATTGATTTCTTGTTACTATTGGATTTAGGTTATCTAGATTTGATAGTCCGAAGTCTTATATCTGTTATTTCTTCTACTTGCTCTTCTGCTATTTCATTTGTAACATCTGATGAACTGTTTTGTTCGTTATTATATATATAATATACTGCAAAAGCAATTAAACCAACTGCTATTACTATGAATATGTATGTGAAAATATTATTCTTCATTTGTGCCTCCATTCTATAATATTAAAATTTTGATGAATTTTTCATAATTGGTTACATCTATCTCTAATTTTTAGTTTTATAACTGCTTTCTTCAGCTATTTTATATATTAATTCCATATTATCATCTTCTGCCACTTTATTTTTCCTTATAGCACCACATTTCATACATTTAAATACTATAACATATCCTTTTTTTGGATTTACTTCTATGCCTATTGGTTTTAGCATTCCATGGCATTCTTCTTCTCTATCTCCTGGATTCTTATCTACATGTTTTGAATAAAGACAATTTGGGCAATGATTTCTGCATGAGTATCCTAGTTTTGGAACTTTTTTTCCACAGTTTTCACAAATAAATTCTTCATCTATTTTAGTAAAATTTGCTCCCATTTATTTTTCCTTTCAATTTTAATAATGGAAAATACTTCCTCCAATGAACTCTCTTAAGATTGAGCTTCCTGGTATGTAATCAGTTGGTATTGGTTTAAAATAATTCAAAAGTGTTATTAATCTTTTTGCTTCTGCATATTCAGGTTCTGTGCTTTCTATTTCTTTTAAAAGTGGAAGTGCATATTCTCTTAATACCCCTAGTTCATAAACCATTGATGTATTAAACATTACATCTGCTTCTTCTTGGAATGGGAATATGTATTTTTTCTCTCCTCTATTAACTGATTTCCATCTTTCGATTGTATCTTTTGCTGAATATCCTCTGTATTTATAGTCTCTTACTATTCTCCTTATAAGCCTTGTATCTGTTGTTGAAATTCTATTATAATAATCTATATTTAAAATTGTTAAGGCACTTATATAAATTTTGAATTTCTTATCCTTTGGTATGCTTTCTGTCAATTGGTCATTTAAGCAGTGTATTCCTTCTACAACTAATACTTCATTCTCTTCTAATGTCATTTTATTACCTAAATATTTTTTATGGCCTTTTTCAAAATCAAATGTAGGAAGTTCTATTTCTTCTCCTGCAAGTAGTCTTAAAATATGTTCATTAAATAATTTTAAATCAACCGCTTCTAGACACTCAAAGTCAAGCTCTCCATTTTCGTCAATTGGATTTTGTTCTCTTTCTACAAAGTAATTATCAACTGAGAGTGTTTTTGGTTCTATTCCATTTAGTTTTAGTTGTATTCCTAATCTTTTGGCAAATGTAGTTTTTCCTGATGATGATGGTCCTGCAATTAGTACCATCTTTATATCTTTATTTTTTGCAATTTTATCTGCTATTTCTGATATTTTCTTCTCGTGTAAAGCTTCTGAGAGAAGAATTGTCTCTTTTCCTTGATCTTCTTCTACTTTTTTATTAAGTCTATATATAATATTTAGTTTTAAAACTCCATATATGTCTTCGTATTCTTTCAAAGTTGACATTAATTTTTTATTGTCTTTAAATTCTTTTAAATTATTTGGATCTTTTTTACTTGGATATCTTAGTAACAAACCACTATCATATTTTTGAACATCAAATACTTTTACATATCCTGTAGAAATTGGCATAACACCATAGAAATAATTATAATAATTTTCACAGTAATATAAAGATACTTCTTCTTTGGTTGCTACATCAGTTTGTAAAATTCCTCTTAAGCTTTGCTCTTTTTTATAAAATTCTTCCGCTTCTTCCTGTGTCATCTTACGCTTTATTATAGGTATATCTTTATTTATAATTTCTGTCATTTTTTCTTTTATATTTTTTATTATTTCTTCTGTTATTTCTAAATTTTCAAAAGTACAAAACATTGAATTGTCTAATTGATAGTTTATTGTCATAAAACTTTCAGGATATAGAATATGTACTGCCATTGCCATTACATACATAATTCCTCTAACATACACTCTTTTTCCTTCTGTTGTACTGTAATCAAGTAATTCTACTTTTCCATCTGTTTTTGGTATATGATTTAAACTTTTTATTTCATTATTGAAATTACAGGTTATAATTTTTGTTTTTGAATTTTCTATTTCTTCTTTTAACGCTTCCTTTATGCTTTCTCCTGGATTTACACTAAATTTTTTGTTATTACATGTTAAAATCATAAGTTTTTCCTTTCTATTCTTCGTCATCTAGTTTTAATACGCTTAAAAATGCTTCTTGTGGCATTTCTACATTTCCAATCTGACGCATTTTCTTTTTACCTTTCTTTTGTTTTTCTAATAGTTTTTTCTTTCTTGATATGTCTCCTCCATAGCATTTTGCAAGTACATCTTTTCTCATTGCTGAAATTGTCTCTCTTGCAATTATTTTTCCTCCTACTACTGCTTGAAGTGGTATTGCAAATAGTTGTCTTGGTATGGCTGTTTTTAGCTTTTCTACCATTTTCTTTCCTCTTGTATAGCTACTATCTTTATGAACTATAAATGATAAAGCATCAACAGCTTCTCCATTTACGTGTATGTCAAGTTTTACTAGGTCTGCTCTTCTATATTCTTTAAATTCATAGTCAAATGATGCATACCCTTTTGTTTTTGATTTTAATATATCAAAGAAATCATATATTATTTCATTTAGTGGTAGTTCATAAATAAGTGTTACTCTATTTGCATCTAAATATTTCATATCCACATAAATTCCACGTCTATTTTGGCATATTTCCATTATGCCACCAACATATTCTTTTGGCGTTAATATTTCTGCATTTACTATTGGTTCTTCTATATATGATATTTCTTGTGGAGATGGCAAGTCTGTTGGATTATATAGTTCTATCATTTCTCCATTTGTTTTATGAACTTTGTATATAACTGATGGAGAGGTTGTAATTAAGCCTAAATCAAACTCTCTATCTAATCTTTCTTCTATTATTTCAAGATGTAAAAGTCCTAAAAATCCACATCTAAATCCAAATCCCAAAGCTGCTGAAGTCTCTGGTTCGTATTCAAGTGCCGCATCATTTAGTTTTAATTTTTCTAATGCTACTTTTAAATTTTCGTAGTCACTTCCATCTACTGGATATAAACCGCAATATACCATTGGGTTTGCTTTTTTATATCCTGGAAGTTTTTCTTTTGCTGGGTTATTTTTTAGAGTTACTGTGTCTCCTACATGTACATCTGATAAATTTTTTATACTTGCTGCAATGTATCCGAACTTCTCCTGCTGCTATTTCTTCGCATGGTACGTAAGTTCCTGGTTCAAAATATCCGTACTTCTGTAACTGTAAAAGTTTTGTCTGCTGCCATAAGTAGTATTTCGTCTCCTACTTTTACTTTTCCTTCTACAACTCTAACATGTGCTATTGCTCCTTTATAATTGTCATAATAAGAGTCAAAAATCAAACACTTAGTAGGGTTATTCTCATCTCCTATTGGTGCTGGAATTTTTTCTACAATTTGTTCTAATACTTTATCAACATTTAATCCTGATTTTGCTGATATACATGGAGCATCAGTTGTATCTATTCCAATTATATCTTCTATTTCTTTTTTTACTTCGTCTGGTCTTGCATTTGGTAAATCAACTTTATTTATTACTGGTAGTATCTCTAAATTATTATCTAGTGCTAGGTAAACATTTGCAAGTGTTTGTGCTTCAACGCCTTGTGATGCATCTACAACTAATATTGCGCCATCACAAGCAGCTAAGCTTCTTGATACTTCATAATTAAAGTCTACATGACCTGGTGTATCTATCAAGTTTAAGATATATTCTTCTCCGTTTTTTGCTTTATATTTCATTCTAACTGCTTGAGCTTTTATTGTGATTCCTCTTTCTTTTTCTAGCTCCATATTATCTAATACTTGTGATTCCATTTCTCTTTCTGGTAAAACACCTGTCATTTCTATTAACCTATCTGCAAGCGTAGATTTACCATGGTCTATATGTGCAATTATACTAAAATTTCTTATATGATCTTGCTCTTTATTATGCATTTTCATTTGCATGATATGATTTAAATACCATGCTCTCCTTTCTCTTTTTTCAGATTTATTCCAGTCTAATTTTATTTTTCTAATTCTTCTAATATTATTTTGCTTATTTTATGTTATTATTTTGTTTTTTATTTTGCTTATTTTATGTTATTATTTTGTTCTTTATTTTGCTTATTTTATGTTATTATTTTTGTTCTTCTTCCATTTTTCTTAAGCCTTCTGACTGCATTTGTAATATTTCTAGCCATTCTTTTGGTTCACAATGTTCTGCTTTTAGCCCTTCTAATCCTATATCTACATATGTCCTAGTTAGACTTTTTGCTTGCTCAATTGTTATTAAACCAAGGTCTAATATCAACTTTAAGAATCTTGTATCACTTAAAGTTGATAAATATTCTGCTCCAAATTCTAATTCAAGTTTTCTATCTAAGTCTATTCCTCTTCCAGCTTCTGAACTTTCTGATGTCCTTCTAACCATTTCTTTATTAAAATCAAATATTTCTGGATTTGTTGTTGAAATATAACTTATAAAATCTTCATAAGGAGTATTTCTATATTTTTCTGTTAAATTTTCTATTAATTCTCTGTTTTCGTTTATTGTTCTTAAGGTTTCTATTCCTATATCTTTTTGAATTGTGTCTGCAAATCTATTCATTGCTCCTCTAATTGCAACTGGAATTAATTCATTATCTTCTCTTAAAACTTCTAAGTCTACAATTCTCTTATTATTTACAGCTCTTAATTTGTGCATTAAAATTGAAGTTTCTCTCCCCATTTTAATAACTGACTTTGAGCTGTTTTCTACTACTGAAGCTACAAATTTTGCTTGAATTTTCCTTGCTATTGCTTCGTATTTTTTATGTCCTTGCGCCTTATCTTCTTTCCATGCTTTATTTGCTTCTTCTATTTCTTCTTCTGATATTCCTAATTCTAGCAATACTTCTTTATGTTCTCCATCTATTCCTTCTATGAATCCTTCAAAAATACCATCTAGCATGTCGTAAGGTGTATATGCTATTTTATCGCACATTCTAATTAAGCAACCTTCAATTGTAGCTGGCATTATTGTTCTATCAAATCCTTTTTCAGTATGACATCTCATAACTTCTTCTTCAAAATCTTTTTCAGTTTTTGACGTTTTTGGAACGAATTCATTATCTGTAAGTTCTCCATTGTGTGCATTTATTCCATCAAATATAATCCAAAGACTTTTTCTTATTCTTGAAAGCTCAGCCATTGTTATTTCAGGATGTTTCTTTGAAATATTACCTATTATTTTATCATATACTTTATATCTATATACTAGTTCTTTTGGTGCTAGAGCATTATGAGTATACTCTCCCATTCCTAATTCTTCTTTTATCTCTGAAAGCCACCATTCTCCTCCATGTCCGTAAAATGTATGTCCTACATCATGGTTACTTGCCATTACTGAAGTTGTTCCTACATTTAAATTTAATCTTTTAGCACATTCAACTGCTAATCTACTTACCATTTTTTGATGTTTATCTCTATTTTGTGTGTATGGAGATGTTGTTCTAAGTAGCCTTAATGCCATTGTTTTATCATTGCTGGTTTTATTGTAATCGCTAATTACTTCTCCTATTTCTACTGCATATTTTCCTAAAACTTCTAAATATGCTTCTAATATTTCTTCTGAATAGTTGTCTAATCTTCTTGCTCCTATAACTGCTGTGGCGTTTTCATTAGTATAATTTTTTGGTTCATTTTTTATTCCAATTATTTGCTTTTTCATACCAAATTCCTTCTTTTATAAAATAACATTGTAATTATAACATAATCAATATTATTTTTCAATTTTTTTCATTAGATTTAATTATGGGTGTTTTTGGCTTAGAAAACAAGCGATTTTATTAAGATTTTTTTGATTTTTTTAATTAATTAAAAATTATAGATAAAATATAATAGATTTTATGAATTATTTCTATTGATTATTTTATATCCCTGCTTCTATATTTGTCAACAAATTTTCTTCGACAAAAATCGACTTTTTATAGTTTTACTTGAGTAAAATCACTATTCTTTTTTTACACATCAAAATAAATTTTACTAAAAATATTTCTGTATTCAGAAATGTTTTGTCGAATTTAGTTGAAAAATAGTGCAAATTCATATATAATACATTTTGTTTAATTATATTATTCAAATATTTGAAGTTTTAAATATTAAATATTTTGGCTTAAAGTAAAATGATATGGTTTATAGGTAATTCCCAATTAAAATACCTAAATAATTTATAAGGAAAGATGTAGAATGTCAGGAAAAATATTTGTATCTCATGGAGATTTAATTTTAGATAAAATATATGATGGAGATTTAAATTTGATTAAACAAGATGGTGGCGGATGCAATTGGAATGATTTATACAATTTGTCTTTAATGGGTGAAAAATGCTATGCCTTTGGATCTTGTGGAAATGATGAAGAAGGAAAAATTACTATTTCTTCTTTGCAAAGGGCAAATGTTGATACTTCTTATATTGAGATTGAGGACAAACCTACAGATGTAATGAATATAATTATTCCAAATTCAAAACTTAATGATAACACTGTTATTCATTCTTGGTATTCGCCTATAACTAATAAACTTACAATGACTTTTTCTGAAAATTTAATAAATAAATTTCCTGATGAGTTACAAGAAAATGAAGTTTATATTATTTTGGATAAGTTTTTGCCTATAAATTTAGAATTTATGAAAAGTATAAAAAATAAAAAGGTTTGTCTAGATGTTGGGCATATTAGATTCTTTGAACATTTTACAAGACAATATCTTCTATCTTTCTTTAAATTTGCAAATTATATACAGCTTAATGATTCTGTTTTAAGTTTACTTTTCGAAAGACTTGATGTTCAAAATGAAGGTGAACTTTTTGAATTGCTTGATTTAGATTTGCTTGTACTTACCAAAGGGAAAAAAGGAGCTATATTTTTCTTTAGAGATGCTAATGGAAGTATTATATCTATTTTCAAGAAACCTGAAATAGTCGTTAATGCGTCTGATACTTCTGGTGCAGGAGATGCTTTCTTTTCTACAACTGTTAGAGAATTTGCATATTCTAAAAAAATAGATAAGGCTTTCGTTGATAATACTTTTGTGCTTGCAAATACGGCTTCAAGGGATATTATTTCACAAATTGGAAGTAGAAAAAATTAGTATACCTATTAATAGAAACTTACTTACATTATTTCATTGCCTCATCAAGTACTTTTGCTAAATATTTCATGCTACTTGTGCATTGTTCAAGAGTATTTCCTGTTGCTCCTACTTCTATTATTGTTGTTGCATTTGTTAATTGTTGATTATATCTCGAATTACGTAAAATTATTGGCCTAAAAAGTCCTGGATACATGTCATTTGCAATTTTTTGTACTTTTACTGCAAATTCTAAATTTTTTCTCCAGTTTGGATGGTAAAGTCCTGATCCGTCCGTGCCAATTACGAACATAACTTGTGCACAGGTTTCTTCTCCTATTTTTACAGTGGGTCCATATGTGTTTGAACTCCCTACTGCATCTCTATGTAAGTCTATCATAATTTCTGCATCTTGGTTATCTTTTAGTATGTTTTGAACCGTACTAAGTGACCTTCCATATGAACCATTATATGCTGGATAATCATGATATGTTTTATCATGTATTACTGTTTTTCCATATTCTTTTAAGTATTTCTCTAATTCGTCTCCTACTCTTGAAACAGTATAATTTAAATCTGTTGTTCTATAATTTCCTGTCATTTCATAAGGAAATGCCTCACTTGATGTATAACTTTCACATGTGTGTGTATGGTATATTATTACTTTATCTTTATTTTTTACTTCATAATTTGCATTTGATATTGTTTCTAATATATTATATTTTGTTTGATTATTCACTTGTATTCCATTGTTTTCATCTGTAAATGATGCTTTTATATTATGTTCTTCTATTACTTCTGTATCTGCTTTGTCTGGTACTTCATAATTTGTTCCTTCGTTTTGATTTTCTTCTTCTTGCTTGTTATTTGCAATTTCTATATTGTCTTCTCCATTTTCTAGTTTTGTATCATCTATTTCACTATATTCTTCTAAGTTATACATTATCGCAAGTTCTGTATTTAATATTTTTTGTAGTTTTTTTTCTTGTGGCTTTGGAGTTTCACTTATTACTTCTACTTCTTCGTAATTTGAGATTAAAGGCATTTCTTTTTTTAATAAACCTAAAAAAGAAGAATTTTGAATTTGAGATAAAAAGTTATCTCTATTTCCTAATTCTTCTTTTTTACTTACTAATTTTATTCCTAATGATAAAAGTAGTATTATTAGTATAATGCAAACAATATATTTTATTAAATCTTTTAATCTTATTACTGTTATCATATTTTCTCCCTTTTAAGCATAAATTTGTCCATATTAATATATATGCTTTTACTAGAATTTATATGATAAGTAATTTTCTTTTTCTTCTGAAACTATTGCTGGATCTCCATGTCCGTGGATATATCATTGTTTCTTCTGGAAGCACTAATATTTTATTTTTTATTGAATCCATTATTTCTCTTTTACTTCCGCGTTGGCAAGTCGCATCTTCCATATGTTCCTTTGAATAATGTATCTCCTGTAAATATTAATTTTTCTTCTTCAGCATATAAAGAACTTCCTCCGATTTGTATGTCCTGGTGTGTATATGACTTTAAATTCTATATTTCCAATATGCAATAAATCATTTTCATCTACTCTTGAATCTGCATCTATTTCAATATTTTTCATTCCTAATAAAGAGGTTAAATTTATTTCTGAATTTCTTAAATTCTCACTCTCATATCTGTGGATTAATATTTTTGCATTCGTTCTTTCTTTTAGTTCTTCTAATGCTCCTGTATGGTCTGCATGGCAATGTGTTAAGTATATATATTTTAACTTAACTCCAAGTATGTCTAGCATTTCCATTATTTTATTTGCATCTCCTGCTGGATCTATTACCATTGCCTGTCTTTGAGTCTCATCTGCAACAATATAACAATTAGTCGCATTACCAAGCATAGTTTCTATTTTAATTCTTTTTAATATCATTTGTTTCACTTCTTTCTCTTAACTTCATATACGCTGTCTATCTTTCTTAATACTTTAAGAGCTCTATTTAATTCATCAATATTTTCTACTTCAATTGTAAGATCTGTTGTTACTATTCTTTCTCTATTAACTTTTGAATTTATTACAAGCATTGTGGCCTTTACATTATTCATCTCTCTTGCAATATCTGCAACTAGTCCATCTCTATCGTTTGAATGAATTTCTATTTCTGCTTTGTAGGTTGCTTTTTCTGTTTCTGACCATTCTACATCTATTATTCTCTCTTCTTCTTCAAATAAGTCCTTTACATTTACGCAATCTTTTCTATGAATTGATACTCCTCTTCCTTTTGTAATGTAACCAATGATTTCATCTCCTGGAACTGGGTTACAGCATTTAGAAAATTTTACTAAGCAGTTGTCTATTCCTTTTACGATTACACCAGATTTTGAATTTTTAACTGGTGTCTTCTTTTTGTTAGCAAGTTCTTCAATTTTTTCTTCAATATTTTCTTCTTCATGCTCTTTTCTATATTCATATAAAAGTTTTGATATTATTTTCCCTGCTGATATAGCTCCAAAACCAACTGATGCATACATATCATTTACGTTTCCGTATTTATATCTTTCTAGTGTTGCATTAATGTATTCTGGCTTGTATAGCTCTGTTTCAGACATTCCAATTTTTTTTATTTCACGTTGTAAATATTCCTTACCTTTTTCTATGTTGTCTTCTCTTTCTTCTTTCTTAAACCATTGCAATATCTTATTTCTTGCAGAAGAGCTTTGTACGAATTTTAGCCAATCTCTACTTGGACCTTTAGCTGTGTCTGTTGTTATTATCTCTACTATGTCTCCATTGTTAAGCTTTGTTATAATTGGCATCATTTTTCCGTTTATTTTGGCGCCTGTCATTTTATGTCCTACTTCTGTGTGTACACTATATGCAAAGTCTATTGTTGTTGCTCCTTTTGGAAGTACTTTTATATCTCCGTTTCTTGTAAATACATATACTTCATCTTCGAAAAGTTCTGTCTTCAATGTATTTAAGAATTCTTGTGGATCTTGCATATCTTTTTGCCATTCTAGTGTTTCTCTAAGCCAAGATAATTTATCTTCTTCTACTCTTACTGTTGTTTTCTTTGTTTTGTTTGCCTCTTTATATGCCCAGTGTGCTGCGATACCATATTCTGCTATTCTATGCATATCCCAAGTACGTAATTGTACTTCAAAAGGCGTTCCATTTGGTCCAATAAGTGTTGTATGCAAAGATTGATACATGTTTGCTTTTGGAAGTGCTATATAGTCTTTGAATCTTCCTGGCATTGGGTTATATAAATCATGTACTACTCCTAATGCTGCATAGCAATCTTTTACTGAGTTTACTATAATTCTAAGTGCTAATAAGTCATATACTTGGTCTAGCGTAATGTTATCTCTTTGCATTTTTCTATATATGCTATAAATATGTTTTGCTCTTCCTGTTATTTGTGCATCTATCCTTTGAAGCTTTAGTTCTAGTCTTATTTGTTCTTGTATTTTTTCTATGAATTTAATTCTTTCTTCTCTTTTTGCATCTAGTCCTTCTACTATTTCTCTATATTCCTCAGGTTCAAGATATTTGAAGGCTAAGTCTTCTAGTTCCCACTTTAGAGAATACATACCAAGCCTATTTGCAAGTGGTGCATATAGATCCATGGTTTCTTGTGCATTTGCAATTTGTCTATCTCTTTTCAAATATTTTAATGTTCTCATGTTATGCAATCTATCAGCAAGTTTTATAAGTATAACTCTTATATCTTTTCCCATTGCTAAGAACATTTTTCTATAATTTTCAACTTGTTCCTCTTCTCTTGTTGTGTATTGAAGTTTACCAAGTTTTGTAACTCCATCTACAATTGTTCCTATTTCCTCACCAAATTCTCTTACTAAATCTTCTTGTGTAACATCTGTATCTTCTACAACATCATGTAGAATGGCTGCACAGATTGTTTCATCATCTAGTTCTATTTGAGATAATATTTCTGCAACATGTAGAGGATGAATTATATAATCTTCCCCTGAAAGTCTTTTTTGTTTTTCATGATGTGTTTTTGCAAATTGATATGCTTTTAAAATTAATTTTGTATTAACTTTCTTTCTATGTTTTTTTAAAGTATTTATTATATCATATATAGTTATTTCTTTTTCACTTGGCAATTTTATCACTTCCTTTTATAAAGACTTTATAATGTCTTTTATATTCATTTGAACACTATCTATTCCGTTATAAGAATTTATTTCAAGATTACCTACAATGTCAACTTTATCTCCTATTTTGTAAAGATCTGTAAGTTCTCCTAAATTAAAGCCTATTGCATCAATACTTAAATTATCTTCTTTTAATCTTAATTTTAGGTGTTTTCCTTCTGATAAAGATCTAATGGAATCTATCTTTAGATTTTTAATTGCAAATATTGGCATCCTATTTGCCTCACCAAATGGCTCTAATTTTTTTAGCTGTTTGACTGTTTCTATATCTAAGTCTCTAAGTGTTACTAGCATATCTATATCTATTACCGGTTGAATTTCTCCTAGGTTTAAGCTTCTTATGTATTCATTTATGTCTTTCTTAAATCTTTCTAAGTTTTCTTTTTTTAAACTTATTCCAACTGCCATTGCGTGTCCACCATATTTTTCTAGGTCCTTTGATGTTTTGCACAATGCTTCGTGTAAGTCTAAGCCTGGCACACTTCTTCCCGAGCCTTTGCATATTCCATCTTCTTCACAAAGCAATATGCTTGGCTTTAAATAGTTTTCTGTTATTTTTGATGATACTATTCCAATTACTCCATGATGCCAATTCTCTTTTGATAAAATTATTATTTCATTATCTAGTTCGTTGTTTTCTTCTATTTCTTTAAATGCTTCTTCAAATATTGTTTTTTCTGTTTCTTGTCTTTCTCTATTATATTCATTTAATTTTTTTGTAAGCTCTTGTATTTCGAATAAATTATTAGTTAGGAAAAGTTTAAGTGCATCTTCTGCAAATCCCATCCTTCCACATGCATTTACTCTTGGAGCTATTCCAAATGAAATTGTTCCAGAATTTACTGTTTTATATCCTGATGATGTTATAAGTGATTTTAATCCTGGATTTCTTTGGGTTTCTATAAGCTTTAGTCCAAGTTTTGCAATGACTCTATTTTCATCTATTAATGGAACAATATCTGAGATTGTTCCAAGGCAAACTAAATCTAGATATTTAAGGTATTCTTTTTCGTCTAGTTCTAGCTTTATTGATAAAGCCTGTATTAGTTTGAATACAACTCCTACTCCTGCTAATTGATTAAATGGATATTTGTTTGTGGTAATCTTAGGATCAATAACTGCTATAGCATTTGGAAGTTTTTCTGATGGTTCGTGGTGGTCTGTTACTATTGTGTCTATTCCAAGTTCATTTGCATAATCTACATCTTCTACTCCTGATATTCCACAATCAACTGTTATCATTAATGTCCATTTTTCTTCTACTATTTGTTTTATTGCTTCTTTATTTAATCCATAACCTTCTTTTAATCTATTTGGTATATGGTATCCAACTTCTAATCCTCTTTCTTCTAGAAACTTTTTTAACACTGTTGTACTTGTAATTCCATCTACATCATAATCTCCAAATATAACTACTTTTTCTTTATTTTCTATTGCTTTTAATATTCTTTGTACTGCTTTTTCCATATCTGGCAATAAAAATGGATCATAAAAGTTATTTCTTGTAGGTTCTAGAAATACTTTTATTTGTTCATCATTTAATTTTTTATTTGCTATTATTTGTGCTACGACCTTTTTAAGATTGAATTTTTCTGCTATTTTATTTGCTCTTTCGATATCATTATCATTATATTGCCACTTTTTATTCATAAACTTTCCTCTCTAATAATATGTCTTTTAAAGTTTAATATCCCTCAGTAGTTTTTTACTCTGAGGGATAATCTTTATTTAGGAACATATAGTTCCTTAAAGAATACCCACACTTACAATTTATTCCATTTGTGGGTAACTTTTTTATTTTAGCACATCTTTTACAGATTCTGCTATTATTTTATTAACATCCGCAAGTAATACATTGAACTTTAACTCAATATCAAAATATCTTTTTGCTAAATCTATTTGAACTAAATCTACATATATTTTTTGCATTTCTTCTAGTTTTGCCTTTTGGCTTTCTTCTCCTTTAAGAGATTCTAGTTGTACTTCGTATCTTACTTTTTCAAATTCTGCAATTTTTGCTTTTACATCTTGATTTCTATCTAATTCTTCTTTTATGTTTTTATAATCTAAGTATTCTTTTGATTCTCTTAGCTCTTTAGCTAGCTTATTTGCAGTATCATATACATTCATTTGATAATTCCCTCCTCAAGAAGCACGCTTCTCTATTAAGCCAAGGCTTCTCTTCCTCTGAATGCAAGTAAAGTACCTCTGTTTTTTGCTTTTTTGGTCTTTTTTGCATTTTCTTGAGCAATTTGATTTTTTTGTCTTTCTGCCATTGTTTGACATATAGCCTTTTGATATATAAAGTGTGTATCTTGTGCAATTTTATTCCAATTATATATATTTTTTACTTTTATTTTTGCATTTTTTGAAACTTTCTCTGCTAATTGATGATCATAAAGAAGTGCTAAAACTGAATCTGCAATTGAGTTACTATTTCCTGCATAGCTCTTCATTCCATCTACTCCATGCTCTACAATTTCATTTAGTCCACCAATATCTGATACAACTGTTGGTACTCCTGCATACATTGCTTCTATTGCTACCATTCCAAAAGGTTCATATGTACTTGGGAATACTGCAACATCTGCTATTTTGTACATTTTGCAAAGTTCTTTGTAACTTAATTGTCCTGTAAAATATACTTTGTTGCTTATTCCTAAATAGTCTGCCTGTCCTTTTAATTCGTTTAGCATTCCACCTTTTCCTGAAATTATAAATTTTGTATCGTTATATCCTTGTATAATTTTTGGAGCTGCTGAAAGTAAATATTGGAATCCTTTTTCATATACTAATCTTCCAGCACACATTACTATTTTTTCATTATCTGATGCAAATCTTCTTCTAAAATCGTAATCTCTTTCTATTCCATTATACATATTCATGTTTATTCCATTTGGTATAACGCTTATTTTTTCAAAAGGTAATCCAAATAATCTTTGCATTTCGCGTTTCATATAGTTGCTATTTACAATAACTTCTGTTGCTTCATAAGTTAACATCCATTCTGTATCATTTATATACTTTTGTGTATCATCATGTATTCCACTGTTTCTTCCACTTTCTGTTGCATGTATTGTTGCACACATTGGTATATCATAAGCATCCTTTATTGCTTTTGCAGAATATGCGACTAACCAATCATGTGCATGTATTATGTCGAATTTTCCGCTCTTTTGATATTATCTCTCCTGCTTTTGCAATCATATTGAAGTTAAGTTGTAATATCCAATCTATAAAATTATTTGCATTTATCATATAGTTATCTACTCTGTATACTTTTACGCCTTTGTCTATCTCAAAATATGGTGCATTGTTCTCTCTATATGTTATGACTGTAACTTCATGTCCATCTTTTATTAATCTTCCTGATAAGTCATATACAACTCTAGATATTCCGCCTACTATTCTTGGTGGGTATTCCCACGTAAGCATTAAAATTTTCATGAGCAAAAGCTCCCTTCTATATTCTTTAGTTTTTACATGTATATTGTATATTAACTTTTTATAAAAGTAAACAAAAAAATGTATTTTTTTATATTTTTTTGTAATATTTTGTTCTTGATTTATAATTCTTTTAACAAAAGGCATATTTTTAAGCTTTTCTCATATGTTATACTAATACTTTTTATTAACTGTAAAATTGGAGGATTATATAATGTTTAGAAAAATTACTTTAGCTTTTATTTCTATATTTCTTATATTTTTTTGTGTCTCTTTTTCTTTTGCAAGTAGTTCATATATCTGGTCTGATACTTCAAATACTAATCTTATACAAACTAATAATGTTTCTTCTACTGATTTAAAGCTTGAATCTGGTGGTGCGGTTTTAATTGAGCAGAATACAGGTACTGTTCTATATGATCACAATTCACATGAAAAGTTTAGACCAGCTAGTGTTACAAAAGTTATGTCTTTACTTTTAATTATGGAAGCATTAGATAATGGGCAAATTTCTTTGAAAGATAATGTTTCTTGTTCTAGTAATGCTGCTTCTATGGGTGGTTCTCAAATTTGGCTTGAGGAAAATGAGACTTTAACTGTTGAAGAAATGTTGAAAGCAATTTGTATGAACTCTGCAAATGATTGTGTTGTTGCAATGGCAGAATTCATCGCTGGTTCTGAAGAAGAGTTTGTAAATAGAATGAACACTAAAGCAAAGGAACTTGGCATGAATGATACTTTATTTAAAAATTGCCATGGACTAGATGAAGATGAACATCTTACATCAAGCTATGATATTGCTCTTATGTCACGTGAACTTTTAAACAAACATCCATCTATTACAAAATTTACAACTATATATATGGATAGCTTGAGAGGTGGCGAAACTCGGACTTGTAAATACTAATAAGCTTGTTAGAAATTATGAAGGTTGCACTCGGACTTAAAACTCGGTTCTACTTCCCTTGCATTATTTAATTTATCTGCAAGTGCAACACGTGATGGTTTATCTTTAATCGCTGTTATTATGCATTCTCCTTCTTCTGATACTAGATTTAATGAAGCTAAAAAATTGTTAAATTACGGCTTTTCTAATTTCACTAATATTTCTTTTGACCATAAGGGCGATGTTATGGGAAATATTAAAGTTGAAAAAGGAGTAATATCTCAAATTGATGCTGTTATGCAAGAAGATGCATCATTTTTTATAGAAAAGTCTCAATCTAGTAAAATTGAGCAAAATGTTTCTTTTAAAGAGACTTTAGAAGCTCCTATTGAAAAGGGTGCAGTTGTAGGTGAGGTATCTTATTCTGTTGATGGTAGAATTATTAAAAAAATAAATATTGTTGCAAGTGAATCTGTAAAAAAATTTAATATTATTAATATGACAACTAATTTGTATTATGAGTGGTTTAATTTACTTAGGTAAGGTAAAGAGTTAATTTAAACATTGAATGAAAAATTTAAGCCAAATTGTTAGACAAAAATTTAGCAATTTGGTTTATTTTTTATAAAAAAAGAGCCCCCACATTAGCCGTAGCTCTCGAGAAATTTTATGGACCTGTATATATACAGGTGGGTGCTTACCTAAATACTTGTGGGTTTCTTGCTATCTCAGTCGTGCAAGCATACACGCCATATTCAGAGATTCAGCTCCCTTATCCATTGCTTTGTAGGTTCTAAAATTTCTATATGCATTACGCACCATGCAGGGATACTCTTTTTTTATTAATTATATTATAGCATAAGTTAGTCTCTTTTGCAACATTTTTTAATGAAATTTTACCCATTTTTATTGTTTTTTCTATGTTTCTTTAATGTGCTGATACTGTAGGTTTTTGTGGTTTTGATTCCAAACTTTAATATGTTTTTTATAGTTCTTAGTTTTGTTCATTTTATATTGATTAATTAACATTCTTTTAAGCTATTTTTCTTAATGTTTTTGCATGTTCTAATGCTATATCATTTATATCTCCACTTGCTATTCTTGCTATCTCTCTTATAGTTTCTTCTTCTGTTAATTTTTTTATACTTGTTTTTGTTCTATTTTCTTTAACTTCTTTACTTATATAATAATTATAGTCTCCTTTTGCTGCGATATTTGCTAAATGTGTTACACATAATACTTGATGTTTTCTTGATATCATTTTTAGTTTTTCACTTACACTATTTGCCGCAGTTCCACTAATTCCGGTATCTATTTCATCAAATACCATTGTAGATACTTTATCAACATCAGCAAGCACATTCTTAATTGCAAGCATTATTCTTGACATTTCTCCTCCTGATGCAATCTTTGCAAGTGGTTTTAAGTCTTCTCCAATATTTGTACTTATCATAAATTCTACTTTGTCTAAGCCATTTTCCCCAAATTTTTTATCTTCATTATACTCTAACTTTACAGAAAATTTTGCATTTTTCATTTCTAAATCTGCAAGTTCTCCGATTTATTTTTGCTTCAAGTTTTTCTGAATATTTCTGCCTAATATCATGCATTTCTTTTGCATATAAATCCATTTTGCTTATGACTTCTTTAAGTTTTGCTTTTAGTTTATTTACATATTCTTCTGAATTCTCTATTTTATCTATTCTTTCTTTTATGTCTTCATTATATTTAAGTATTTCTTCTATACTATTTCCATATTTTCTTTTTAATGTATATATTAAATCTAATCTTTCCTCTATATTATTTCTTTCTTCTTCATCAAAATATGTATCTTTGCTATATTCTTCTATATCTCTAGATAATTCTTGCATGTCATAATATATACTTTTTAAGCTATTTAATGATTCTTCATATTTGCTATCTAAACTTTCTATCTTTTCTAATGCCCTAACTGCTAAACTTATTGAATCTATAGCATTATTACTTATTTGGTTTTCTGCTTCAAGAAGATTATTAGAAATTTTCTCAGCATTTAGCATTTTAGTTCTTATAACATCTAATTCTTCCTCTTCGTTTGTTTTTAATCTAGCTTCTTCTATTTCGTTTTTTTGATATTTAAGCAAATCTAACTCTCTTTGTTTTTCCTTATCATCACCAAAATTTTGATTTATTTCATCTCTCAATTTCTTATATTCTTCATATAATCTAATATATTTTTCTTTGATAGACAAAAGTTCACTATTCGAAAAGTCATCTAAATACTTTATGTGCATATTAACATCCAATAAGGATTGATTTTCATGTTGTCCATGTATGTCTATTATATCTCTCATAAAATTTTTTAATTCACTAACTGAGACTAATCTTCCATTTATTTTGCAAGTATTTCTTCCGTTTGTATATATTTCTCTTGAAATTACTATGTTATTGTCTAAATTTTTTTCATTTGGTAAATATATTGAAGCTTCTACATAAGAAAATTCTTCTCCTTTTCTTATCATTTCTTTTGAGAATCTTCCTCCAGATATTATTTGAAGTGAATCTATTATAAGTGTTTTTCCTGCTCCTGTTTCTCCTGTTAATATATTTAATCCATCATTTAATTCAATAGTTATATCATCTATAATTCCAACATTTTTTATATGCAAAGTACTTATCATTTTTCAAACCCCCGTTCGGTGAATTTATGTTTGTATTTTATATCATATTTTTTTGTTTGTCAATAGAAAAATTAAAAAATATGAATAAGAAATTCTAAGTCTTTTTTATTCTTCCTTAAATCCTAAGCCATAAGCTTCTCTTGCATTAAATATTGTCATAAAGGAATTATTATCTATTTTACTTGCTATGCTTCTTATTTTTTTAATTTCGTTTTTAGATGCAACACACCAAAGTATCATTTTTTCTTCGTTTCTATACATTCCTTTAGCATATATGGCTGTGCTTCCTCTTTCTAGCTTTTTACTTATTTCATTTGCAATTTCTTCATATTTGTCTGATACTATAAATATCATTTTTGTAAAATTTATTCCTTCTGCTATTACTTCTATTATTTTTCCAATTATATATATTGCTATTGCTGAATAAAGTCCAATTTCTATTTGTCTTAATGCTATCATGTTTAATGCTACAATAAATATATCTAGTATTACTAACATTTCTCCAGTTTTTAATGTTGGTACTAGTCTAGAAGTTATATTTGATAGCAATTCTGTTCCTCCGGTTGATGCATTATTTCTTAATATTATAGCATTTCCTACTCCTATAATGAGTCCACCATAGATACTTGCAAGTAATTTATCTTCTGTAATTACATCAAAGTTTTTAAATATGCTTTCAAAAATATCTAACATGAGTGATAGTACAACTGTCCCGAATTATTGCCTTAGTAAAAAATTTTTTTCCAAGTTTTATAAATGCAATTATAAATAGTGGAATGTTAAGTATAAGAGTTGTTGTTCCTACTTTGAAGTCAAATAGATAATAAAGTATTGTTGCTATGCCGACTGAATCCTCCTGAGGATAGTTGATTTGGAAGTAAAAACATTACTATCCCTAGTGCCATGAATGCACAACCTATTATTGTTATTAATGTTTCTTTAAAAAATTTCATAAAAAAATCTCCATGTATGTATTATCTACATTTCATGGAAATTTTATGCTTTTATTATGTCTTATAATTATTTTTAAATAGCTTATTATCCTATTTTATTTAATTTGATTTTTCATCCTATTATGCCTAACTACATAATGCTTAATAAAAGTTTAGTTGCTATAAACTTCTTGAACTGTCACTTTAGATTTTCCTAATTTTATGTCTGGATTTCCTTCTGCCTTTATTTCTACTCCGTAAAATTCTGCTAGTTTTTTTGCATTTTCTTCTTCATATCCAATAATGTTAGGAAGTTCTTTAGGATTTACTTCTATTTTTACTTTTTTTACTTTTGTATTAAGTTTTTTTATCTTATCTACTATGCTATCATACCAAATACTGTCTGTTACAAGTTGTCCAAATTCTTCATGATAAGGTCCTGCAATAATTTCTGTTTCTTCTGATTTATTTAATTCGTTTTGTTTTACAATGCTTATTCCTTTTATATGTCTTCGATTAAATTCATATATTGTTTCTTTACATCTTTCTATTGCTTGATTTAACGTTAATGGTTCATAGGTTCCATTTTTTAATTCTTCTTCTAATTTTGTCTTCTTTACTACAACCATAGGATATATTCTTACTTTGCTTGGTCTTAGTTTTGAAAGTTCCTTTGCTGTGTTTAATTCATCAAATTTTGTACTGTCTGGAAGTCCTATTCCTACTTGGTAAGCAACTTTAAGTCTATTCCATTTTATAGCTTTAGTAGCTTTTTTTATATCTTCTATTCTGTATGTATATCCACATCTGTTTAATATGTAGCCGTTTGTGGATTGTACTTCTAATTCTACTGTTGAAACATTATATTTTTTTATCATTTTTAAAAATTCTTTATTTATTAGATTTGGAGATATTGATATTTTTAATTTATTAAATCTTTTATTTTTTATATCTTTATTTGCCTTTTCTAGCATTTTTTCTTGTTCTTTTATGGTCTTTCCTGTAAGGCTTCCTATAAACATTTCATTCTCTTCTTTCATCTTTTTTCTACCTTCCCTTTACTGCATTTAAAGTTTGTTTTTTATAAGAATTTTTTAGCTTAATTTTATTTTGTATTATTAATTTTACATATTGACGTAATGTTATTTCATATTCTCTAATGCACATTTTGCAGCTTGCATTTCTGCATGTTTCTTACTTTTTCCGCTTCCTTTTGCAAGTATTTTTCCATCACATAAAACTTGTGCAACGAAATATTTATCATGATCTGGTCCTTTTTCTAATATTATTTCGTATTCTATTTTTACATTTCCGTGTTCTTGCAATTTTTCTTGAAGTACAGTTTTATAATCTTTTATTCCTACATTTTTACTTTCAGCTTCTATTGCATTCTTTAAATTTGAGATTATAAAGTTTTCTACAACTTCTAAGTTACTGTCTAGAAACATTGCTGCTATTACTGCTTCTACACTATCTGCGAGCATTGCTTTGTTTTTCACAGATCCAGTTATTTTTTCGCTCTTTCCTGTAATTAAGAAATCACAAAAACCAAGCCTAACTGCGACTTCATATAAACTTTCTTCACACACAACTGTTGCCCTAACTTTTGTCATTTCTCCTTCTTTTAGTTTTGTATAATTATTATACAAATATTTGCTTGTTATAAATTCTAGAATACTATCTCCCAAATATTCTAATTTTTCGTTACTTTCAACTCCATGGATATTTGCGTAAGAAGTATGTGTTAATGCTGTTTTTAATAGTTCTTTATTTTTAAATGTGTATCCTATATTTTTTTCTATTTTTTCATACTCCATTTTATTTCCTCCATATTTTGTATTATATAATGTGATAAATTAAAAAGCAAGTTTTATGTTCTTGTTATGACCTAAATATTTTTACTTAATATCATAAAAGCAAATTTTATATTTTTGTAACCTTCCTTCTAACATATTCGTATAAAATAACTCCTGTTGCAATAGATGCATTTAAACTTTCTGTTTTTCCAAGCATAGGTATTTTTACTCTTGAATCAGAAACTTCCAATATTTCTTTTGAAACTCCTTTTGCTTCATTTCCTATAACTATTACTTTCTTGTTATAGTCCATATCATATAAGCTTTCTGCTCCTGCAAGTGATGTTGCAACTACCTTAAATTTGTGTTTTTTCATATTTTTTAGTGTTTGACTTAAATCTTCTGCTTCTATTATTTTTACTCTAAAAATTGCGCCCATTGTAGAACGTACAACTTTTGGGTTATATGCATCTACACTTGTTTTTGATAAAATTATTTGACTTAATCCCACGCTATCAACTGTTCTTAATATTGTTCCTAAGTTTCCTGGATCTTGTATCCCATCTAAAACAACTATTATATCTTCTGCAAAATTTATTTTATCCTCTGTGCTTTCTTTTTCTATTATTGCAAGCATTCCCTGTGGATTTACTACATCTGTTAGAAGTCCAAATATTTTTGATGAAACATATATGCAATCATATTTTGATATCTTGTATAAAATTTTTTGGTCCATACAATCATCTTTTAAACATTCTTCACATATAACTATTTTTTTTATTTTTACATTTTCTTCTATTGCTTCTTCTATTAACTTTAGTCCTTCTACTATATATTCATTATTTAAATCTCTATATTTTTTTTCTTTTAATTTTCTTATATTTTTTATTATTTCATTATCTTTACTTGTGATTACTTGCATCTTTTCCTCCTAAAATATTAGTATCAATTTATTAATTTTTATAACTATTGGCAGATAGTAATATTTATTTTTTTTAATTCCGTACTCCAAGGCGTTTATGACTTATTGGTTTTTATACAATAGATACACACTCTGCTAAAAATTAAGCAAATAAGTTCGTAAGGTCGTACTCGTTAAAAAAAATAAATATTACTATCTGCTTTTTACGTTATAAATTCTGCATAAAATCCTTTATTTGTTTTATAATAGAATTATTCTGATCTACTTTTAATGTTATATAAGGCGATACTGATGGCGAAAATTTTATTCTATTCTTATATATTTCAAGTAATTTAGTTAAATTTTCTGTATCAATATTTGAACTTAAAAAATAAAATACAAGACTGTTTCCTTTTTGCATTATTTTATTTATATTTTTTGCTTTTGCTATATTTTTTATTCTTGCAATTTCAAGTAAGTTTTCTACTTCTTTTGGCATTGTTCCAAACCTATCTATTATTTCATCTGTTACATCAAGTATTTCTTCTTCATTTTTACATAAAGCTATATCTTGATATATGCTAATTTTCATATCACTATTTTCTATATATTCATCTGGTATATAGCTTGAAACATTTATGTCTATTTGTATATCTTCTTCTTTTGTTTCTTCTACTTTTGTTCCTTGCATTTCTTTCATAACTTCATCAAGTAATTTACAGTACATATCATATCCAACCTGTTCCATATGGCCATGTTGCACTTCTCCAATTAAACTTCCAGCTCCTCTTATTTCTAGGTCTCTCATTGCAATTTTGAAACCTGAACCAAATTCAGTAAAATCTCTTATTGCTTTTAATCTTTTATCTGCAACTTCTGATAGTAATCTATCTCTCTTATATGTTATATACGCATAACTTTCTCTATTGCTTCTTCCTACTCTTCCTCTTATTTGATAAAGTTGTGCTAAGCCTAATCTATCTGCATTTTCTACTATTAATGTGTTTGCATTTGGTATATCTATTCCTGCTTCTAGAATTGTTGTACATACTATTACGTCTATTTTTTTATCTATAAAGTCCATCATTATATTTTCTAGTTCTTGTCCTGTCATTTTTCCATGTGCATATGCAACTCTTGCTTCTGGCACAAGATTTTCTACTTCTAATGCCTTTTTTTCTATACCTTCTACTTTATTGTATAAATAGAATACCTGACCTTTTCTTTCAAGTTCTCTTGTAATTGCTTCTCTTATTACTTCTTCATCATATTCTAACACATAAGTTTTTACTGGTTTTCTATCTTGTGGAGGTTCATATATAACTGACATATCTCTTACTCCAACAATAGACATATGAAGTGTTCTAGGTATAGGCGTTGCTGTCATTGTTAAAACATCTATATTTGTTTTCATTTCTTTTATTTTTTCTTTATCTTTTACGCCAAATCTATGCTCTTCATCTATTATTAATAATCCTAAATCTTTAAAGTATACATCTTTGCTAAGTATTCTGTGAGTGCCAATTACAATGTCAACTTCCCCTAGCTTTAATTTTTTTATTATTCTATCTTGTTCTGCTTTTGTTTTAAATCTATTTAGAAGTTCTACTTTTATTGCAAATTTATTCATTCTTTCTTTAAAGGTTTCATATTGCTGATTTGCAAGTACGGTTGTTGGTACAAGATATGCTACTTGTTTTCCACTCATACATGCTTTAAAAGCAGCTCTTATTGCAACTTCTGTTTTTCCATATCCTACATCTCCACATAAAAGTCTATCCATTGGTTTTGGTTTTTCCATATCTTTTTTTACTTCTTCTATGCATCTCAATTGATCTTCTGTTTCTTCATATGGAAATGTATCTTCAAATTCTTTTTGCCAAGGTGTATCTTTATCAAAGGCAAAACCTTGTACTTTTTGCCTTGTAGCATATAGTTCTATTAAATTTCTTGCAACTTCTCTTAAATTTGATTTTACTTTATTTTTTGTGTTTTCCCATTCTTTTGAACCTAGTTTATTTAGCTTTGGTACTCCATCTCCTCCACCTATATATTTTCTAATATTATCTAGGTTATTTGTTGGAATGTATAGGTTATCTTCGCCTCTGTATTTTATTTTTATATAATCTTTTACTATTCCATCTGTTTTTATTGTATTTACTCCAACATATTGTCCTATTCCTACTGTTTTATGAACTACGTAGTCTCCTATTTTTAGATCTGTGAAAGATACTTTTTCTCCTTCTCTAAAATCTTTTGATAGCCTTTTTCTTGGAATATATGGTTTTTTATCTTTTTCTTGTTTAGTTATTTCTAAGAATTTCTCATCTAATCTTTGTATGTCTTCATGCTCTATTGTAACTGTGTTTCTTTTTTTTGATGTTATGTCTTGTGATTCTAAATTTATATTTTCAAAGTTTTCTATTTGTTTTAGGACATAATCTATATCATACATATTTTCTAGTATGTATGGTATCTTTTTATTTCTTTCTACCAAATCTTTTATTGCAAGCTTGTTATCATTTTGTATATTTTTTGCTCTTAAGTTTATTTTATTTTGTTCATCTAATATAATTATTGTATTTGGTGCTAAATATTCCATTATACTACCATCTGGCTCTTTTATTATTTCTTCTGATAATGGATATATTTTTATTTGGTTTGTATTTTCTATTGACCTCTGGCTTGATATTTCAAAATATCTTATTTGGTCTATTTCATCGCCAAAAAATTCTATTCTTACTCCTTGTTTTTGTCCTATACCAATGTCTAGTATATCTCCTCTTATGCTAAATGTTCCTTTTCCTTCAACTAAATCACATCTTTCATATCCAAGATTTACCAATTTTTCTTTTATTTCTTCAATGTTATATTCATTTGCAACCATAAATTTCAATATGCTATTTTGCATTTCTTTTTTTGACATTATGGCTTGCATTAATGTTTCTATGCTTACAACAACTATTTCTGCTTCGTTATTATATAACTTTATTATTCCATCTATTCTTGCTGATAATATATCCATGTTTTGGGCATCATACTCATATGTTACTATGTCTTTTTTTGGAATATATATTGCTTCTTTATTTAAGTATTTGATGTTTTTGTGTATTTTTTGTGCTTGAAGCTCATTGTACGTAACTAAAAGCATTGGAGCTTTTCTATTTTCCATTATTATTTCTGAAATATATGCTTTTGACATGTCAGATAGGCCCAATATTGTTATTGGACCTTTTTGTATTTTTTCAAGGTATTTATTTATGCTTTCTACCTCTAAAAGTCTTTTTGTCATTTCTTTCAACTTAAGTTACCTCTTAACCTTATATATTATACTCTATTTTATTTAATTTTTAAATAGTTTTTTTAAATTTGTTAGTAAAAGAAATAAAAGAAATGAAATTAATGATTTATTTTTAGTTCTTTGCTGTCGCAATTTACAAATCAATAATTTTTATATGTAAATTGCTCCATATCGCACTTCGCTTACGCTACGTTTGATCGCTTACGCAGAACTAACAATAAATCATTAATTTCATTTCTTACCATAATATTTAAAATTATGTTACTTTATTAGTAAATATTAACTTTTGAGTGTCTTCCTGTCGTTTGCTTTATGTGTTAATATAATTTTACGTATTGGTTATACTCTTTTTATAGGAGGATTTTAAAATGGATTTAGATTATAAGCTTATTGGAGATAGATTGAGAAAAGCTAGACTTAAAAAAGGTTATACTCAAGGCAAACTTGCTGAAATTATAGGAGTTTCTGTACCTTATCTTAGTAGAATTGAGACTGGAGCAACACAAATTAATTTGAAACGTTTAAATGAAATTTGTGGAATTTTAGGTGTTTCTGATTCTTATATACTAGAAGGTGCATCAGGTAATTCTGCTTCATATTTAAATGATGAATTAAATTCTATTCTTAAAGACTGCACTCCTGATAAAAAGGAACTTATTTATCAAATTGCAACTATAATTTCTAAAAAAGATTCTAATAAATAAATTAAAGAGTCAAAAAGTACCACACCATCTGCATAATGCAAATGGTGTGGTGCTTTTTTGGGTATAATGTGCCTCAGTCGTCGAGAACAAGCTCAAACGTTGCCGTAGCAAGCATGTTATTCTCCGTGGTTGCTTTGAGTTCAAGCTCTTCGGCAATTTTGCAGAGTTCCTTGAGAATCTTCCACGTGTTGCCTTTCCCTGAATAATTCAACCACGGCAACGGTCTCCCCGGCTCATGCTCCATCTCAGGTTCTGTTGAGCAGACCCTGAAGCTGTTTCCGAGCGTCTGGATCCTTACCATCAGTTGCTTCTCCAAAGGGAATTCCTCATGGAGGCGACGGAAGGTGGGCTCCACCAGCTGATCATAGATCTTCTTCGGCATCTCGCTGACTTCCTGGAGTTTTATTCTCCGGTCTTCAGAGAGATCACTTTTGAGTGACATAAATTTACCTCCTATAATCCAGCACTTAGCTGGTTAATATATGGTATTATATCATAATTTACATAATAATGCAAGTTTCTACTATATTGTACTTGCTATTTACAATTTTAATAAAAATATAAATACACTAAACATGCTTTTATTGTCTATTATATTTTTCTTTTATTTAATGTTTATATTCTTCTAAAATATCAAATACATTGTCTGTTAACTTTGCACCTTCTTTAATTAGTTCATTTGTACCTTTTGACATTTTAGAATTTGCATTACCTGGTACTGCAAATACTTCTTTTCCTTCTTCTAGTGCAAGTTCCGCTGTTATTAAGCTACCACTTTTTTCTCCTGCTTCTACTACAACTACTCCATCACTTATACCACTTATTATTCTATTTCGTTTAGGAAAGTTTTGTGGAACTGGAACTACATTTTCTTCATATTCTGTTATTACTGCTCCTCCGTATTTTATTATTTCTTCTATTAATTTTATATTTTCCTTTGGATATATGTAATTGAATCCTCCTCCGAAGTACTGCAATTGTTTTTCCTTTTCCTATTATTGCTCCTGTATGTGCAAATGCATCTATTCCTTTTGCTAAGCCACTTATTACATTTACATTATGTCTTGCTAAATTGTATGAAATCGATTTTGCCATTTCTTCTCCATATTTAGTACATTTTCTTGCTCCCACTACTGCTATTGAAAATTCATTTAATATTCTTTCATCTCCTAAAACATATAATTTTTTTGGCGGATTGTATATATTTAAAAGTTTTTTAGGATAAGCTTCATCTTTGATTTTTATAGTTTTCATATTTTCCCTTTCCTTTTAAACACAAAAAGAGAATGTGTTTAAAATTATAAACAAATTCTCTCCAAATTTAAAATTATATATCTAACTTTTTTTGTACTTATTAATATTTTTATTAATTATGTTTTAAGTATTTATATATTTATTTATATTTATTTATGTTTATTATAAATATATTTTTATATTTTCTATTTAGTAGGTACTATTTTTATCCCTACTTAATTTTGCACTTTTTACTACATTTGTCATAAGCATGGCAACTGTCATTGGTCCAACTCCCCCTGGAACTGGAGTAATATATGATGCCTTGTTTTTTACATTTTCGAAATCTACATCTCCAAATATTCCTTCTTCTGTTCTATTTATTCCAACATCTATTACAACTGCCCCAGGCTTTACCATATCTTCTGTTACAAAGTGTTTTTTTCCAATTGCAGAAACTAGTATATCTGCTCTTTTTGTAATTTCTTTTAAGTTAACTGTTCTTGAATGGCATATTGTAACAGTAGCATTTTTATTAAGAAGGCTAAGTGCCATAGGTTTTCCAACAATATTACTTCTACCTATTATTACAGCATCTTTTCCATCTACATCTATGTTGTATGCTTCAAACATTTTCATTATTCCATATGGAGTACAAGATACAAATGTGTCTTGATTTAAGCAAAGTCTTCCTATATTTACCGGATTAAATCCATCTACATCTTTTCTTGGTAATATTCTTCTAAATGCTTCATTTATGTCTAGGTGTTTTGGTATTGGGCTTTGAAGTAGGATTCCTGTTACATCTTCACGATTGTTTAGATTGTCTATTACGTCTAAAAGTTCTTTCATTTGTATTGTTTCATCTAGAAGAATCTCTTCATATTCTATTCCAAGTTCTATTGATGCTTTGTTTTTTGTTTTTACATATATTTGTGAGGCTTTATCATTTCCAACTAATATTACTGCAAATTTTGGAATTATTCCTTGTTTTTTTAGTTCTTCTACTTCTTTTTTCAAATTTTCTCTAACATTTTTTGCAAGCGCTTTTCCATCAATAATTTCCATGTTTTTTCCTCCACATATTTATAATTTAAGAAATACATTTCATTTTTCTATATTTTAATTTATCAAAATTTTTTAATGCATATTTCCTTTATTAATATTCCTAAATACATAGCTTTTTTAATATTGACGTCCCCATACAACCATATATTTTGCTTTTTTACCACAGCATACACAAGTATCTGATAGTGTTTCTTGTTCAAAAGGTATACATCTTGAATGTGCATTTGTTCTTTCTTTTATTTTATCTTCACATTCTACATTACCACACCACATTGCTTTAATGTATCCTTGATTTGTATTTATTTTCTCTTCAAATTCTTCCATTGTTTTTGCTATTTGTGTTTTCTCTTGTAGTCTTTGTTTGCAAATATTAAACATATTATTTTGTATATCTTCAAGAATATTTTTTACTTCTTCATTTATGTTATCTAATTTTACAGTAATTTTTTCTATAGTATCACGTCTTACTAAGATACACTCATTATTTTCTATATCACGTGGTCCCATTTCTATTCTAAGTGGTATTCCTTTTAATTCGCAATCATTAAATTTGAAGCCTGGAGTAACATTGTCTCTATCATCTACTTCTACTCTAAAATCTTTTTGAAGTCTTGTTTTTAACTCATGTACTTTTTCTAAAACTCCTTCTTTATGCATTGCTATAGGTATTATTCTAACTTGAATTGGGGCAACTTTTGGTGGAATCTTTAATCCTCTATTGTCTCCATGTGCCATGATTAGTGCTCCTATTAGCCTTGTACTAATTCCCCAAGAAGTTTGATATGCATATTCTTCATTTCCATCTCTGTTTTGGAATTTTACTTCAAATGGCTTTGTAAAGTTTTGTCCAAAATAGTGTGATGTTCCTGATTGAAGTGCTCTACCATCTCTTGTGAGTGTCTCTATTGTGTATGTTTCTTCTGCACCTGAGAATTTTTCTTTTTCTGTTTTCTTTCCTCTTAATACTGGAATTGCAAGATAGTCTTCTACAATGCTTGCATATATTTCTAACATTTTTAACGTTCTTTTCATTGCTTCTTCTTTTGTCTCATGTATTGTATGTCCCTCTTGCCATAAAAATTCACGTGAACGTAAAAATGGTCTTGTTTCTTTTTCCCATCTTAATACACTACACCATTGGTTATATTCCATTGGTAAATCTCTCCATGATTTTAACCATTTTGAATAAAGTGTAGAAAATACTGTTTCTGATGTTGGTCTTATGCATAGCTTTTCATCTAATTTTTCTCCTCCTGCCTCTGTAACAAATGCAACCTCTGGTGCAAATCCTTCTACATGATCTTTTTCTTTTTGAAGTAAGCTTTCTGGAATTAATAATGGAAAATATACATTTTTTATGCCTGTTTCTTTGAATAGCTTATCTGCTATATCCTTTATGTTTTCCCAAATCGCAAATCCATAAGGTTTTATTGCTATGCAACCTTTTGTGTCTGCATAATCTGCTAAATCTGCTTTTATTACTATGTCTGTATACCATTTTGCAAAATCTTCATCTATGTCTGCTATATCTTTTACGAATTCTTCTTTTTTTGCCATTTTTCTAATTTCCCTTCTTTTTATTTTGTAATATTATTTTAATTATATTTTTTGTTTTTATCTTTCTTATGAATTTTTATGTATTTTCTTCTGAATTCATATCATCAAATATCTGCATGTTTCCTTCTAGTTCTTGGTCTTCTTCTTTTTCTTCTGTTTGTTCATTTAACATCATTAGAAATTCAGGATATAATTTTCCTGCATTTTTTTCCCAATTTTGTACTATTCCAACTGCTTGGTCTCTTGATGTTGCTAAAGTTTGTATTTCAAATATTGTATTGCTATTTTCTATTACTTTACATTTTACTATAAACTGATTTTCACTAAGTGGAATAAATTCTGCTCTTATTGCATTTTCGTTTCTTATTTCTTTTAATTCGCCTTTTATATTTTGATCAACTTTTAACTTTATAATTCCAGGAAGCATATCCAAAGTTAAAGCCAAAGTGCTTTTTCCACTTTCTGTTATTTCATACAATATTTCTTGTTCTTTTTGATAACTTGCTATGTATTTGTTTTCTTCTAAATCTATCAAAAACTGTTGGAAATAGAAGTAATTCATATCTTGAATTGAAAGTACTAGTCTATATAAACCATCATTGCTTATTGGCTTTTGTATTATTGATAATAGATATAGAATCAATACTTTGTTTTCTGCTAATGTTTCATTGTCAGCTCCTAGTTTCACTTATATCTCACTCCTATGTTCTATATTATTCCAAGTATCTTCTATGTATATTTTTCTTTCTGATGAAAATGGTATAATTTCATCATCTTCTAAATCTAGTTCTTTTTTTATTTCTGATACTCTTTCGTCAACTTTTGTTACTGCTATTTTATCTGCCTTGTTTGCAATTATTAGGTACGGCTTGTTTGTATTTTTTATGTATTCATACATTAGTTTATCATCTTCTGTTGGCTTGTGCCTTATATCTATTATTAAGATTATTAGTTTTATATTTTTTCTTGAGAATAGATACTCTTCAATAAATTTTCCAACTTTTTCTTGCTCTGTTTTTGACATTTTACTGTATCCATACCCGAGGTAAATCTACAAAATAGAATTTTTCATCTATATTATAAAAATTTATTTGCCTTGTTTTTCCTGGTTCGCTACTTGTTCTTGCTAGATTTTTTCTATTTATAAGTGTATTAATGAATGAAGATTTTCCAACATTAGATTTACCAGCAAGTACAATTTCTGGTAATTCTTTTTTGGGATATTGATTTTGGCTTACTGCTGATATTTCAAATTTTGGATTTTTTACTATCATTTCTACCTCTTACTTTTATCATTATCTAAATATATTTTTTAACAATTATATATATTTGTCTTTTTATTACAATACTATTTTTTTACTTTTTAGAAGGAATTAATTTTTCTTTTCCTCCCATATATGGTCTTAAAACTTTTGGTATATCTACACTTCCATCTTCATTATAGTTATTTTCTAAGAAGGCAATTAACATACGAGGTGGTGCAATTACTGTATTATTTAATGTGTGTGCATAATAGTTTTGTTTTTCGCCTTTTTTCTTTATTCTTATGCCTAGTCTTCTTGCTTGCGCATCTGTTAAATTAGAGCAGCTTCCTACTTCAAAGTATTTCTTTTGTCTAGGACTCCATGCCTCTACGTCTACACTTTTTGCTTTTAAATCTGCTAAATCTCCTGAGCAACATTCTAAGGTTCTAACTGGTATATCTAAACTTCTAAATAATTCTACTGTATATGACCACATTTTGTCATACCATTTGTAACTATCCTCTGGTTCACATATAACTATCATTTCTTGTTTTTCAAATTGGTGTATTCTATATACTCCTCTTTCTTCTATTCCATGTGCACCTTTTTCTTTTCTAAAACATGGTGAATATGAAGTCATTGTGTATGGTAAATTTTCACTATCTAATATTTTTCCTTTGAATTTTCCTATCATTGAATGCTCACTTGTTCCAATTAAATAAAGGTCTTCGCCTTCTATTTTATACATCATGGCATCCATTTCTTCAAAGCTCATAACTCCAGTCACTACATCACTTCTAATCATATATGGTGGTATTGCATAAGTAAAGCCCTTGTCTATCATAAAATCTCTCGCATAACTTAATAGTGCTGAATGTAGTCTTGCTATATCTCCAACTAAATAATAAAATCCATTTCCTGCAACTTCTCTTGCTGAGTCTAAATCAAGTCCTGAAAAGCTTTCCATTATATCTGCATGATAAGGAATCTCATATGTAGGAACTACTGGTTCTCCAAATTTTTCTACTTCTACATTTTCACTATCATCTTTTCCTATTGGAACTGATTCATGCATAATGTTTGGAATTCTCATCATTATTTCTTTAATTTGTGCTTTATATTCTTCTTCTAGTTTTTCATTGTTTGCTAGCTCTTCATTTATTGCTACAACTTCTGCTTTTATTTTGTCTGCTTCGTCTTTTTTCCCTTGACGCATTAAGTTTCCAATTTCTTCGCTTAGTTTATTACGATTCATTCTTAAAGTATCACCTTTTGATGATATCTCTCTACTCTTTTTATCTAATTCTATTACTTTATCAACTAATTCTAGTTTGTGGTCTTGAAATTTCTTTCTGATATTTTTTTTGACTAATTCTGGATTTTCTCTTATTAGCTTAATATCTATCATGATTTGTATTCCTCTTTTCTTAATTTTTATATAGGTCAAGTTTATCACGTTTTTACGCATTTTGCAAGTATTATATTTTTAGTGTTATATTTTTAGTGTATTATATTTTTAGTAATTTAATTAATAAATATTTTATTAAAAATAATAAAAAAATAAAACCATAACTTCGCTATGATTTCATTTTTGGTGCCATTTACGTAGATATTTACAACTCGTCATTGGCTCTCTTGACGATTGATACAAATATCAATCAATTTATTAAAGTATATCATAATTGAGATAATTTTCAATAGCAAAACTAAAAATTTTTTCAAAAATTTGTTCTGTTCGCTTGTTTTCTATTTAAAAATATTGTATATTGGTAAACATAGGAAATGATGATAAGCAGATGTGGTTTTGCCACCAATTATACGAATTATCGTAGGAGAGGTGGTGATGTTTATGGTTAAAGTGATACTATTTTTTATAATATCCTTTATGTTATCTTTAACATTTAACGTTGCCTTGGCTACAGTTCTATATAAGAACTGGGTTGATAAGCAACTACATAAATAAAAAAAGCTCACATCTGTAACTTTGGCGAGTTAGGTGTGAGTTTTTACAACTAATTTCGGCAAAACCACGTTTGTGGAATTGTCATTTCCTATATTTATTATACTTAATATTTTTATAAATGTCAAATATTATTAAATTATTCATTGCTTTTCAATAGGCATTTAATCGTACAAATTGCATTTACTTTACAGAATTGCATTTAACTTTTCACTTGACGAATTAATAAATATTTTATTAAAAATAATAAGAAAAGTGGCTTCGCCACATGTGCATTTTGCTTCGCAAATATGCACAGCCCAAGGTAACTTAACCTTGTTGTATACGGAAAAATCTTAAATAGGGTCAAGATAAAAGCTGATTTTTCCTATACAATAAAAAAATAAAACCATAGCTTCGCTATGATTTCATTTCTGGTGCAGCTGATCGGAATCGAACCGATACGGGAGTTAAGTCCCGCAGGATTTTAAGTCCTGTGCGTCTGCCAGTTCCGCCACAGCTGCATTATTTAACTGACAAATGCTATTATACTATATTTTGTTTTTAAATGTCAACATATTTTTCAAAATTTCAAAAACTTTTTTCTTTAATATAGACTATTGATATTTTTTATGTTAAAATATTATTATATTATGCGGGTATAATTTAGTGGTAGAATGTCATGCTTCCGACCTGATAGCGCGGGTTCGATTCCCGCTACCCGCTCCATGTTATAAAAAACTTAGATATATTAAAATTTTTTCTTTATTTTATTTGACATTTTAAAAATTTTTGAGTATAATAAAAGTAGGAAATGGGGAATCCACAAACGTGGTTTGCCAGTATATATGTAAAAAACACATCTACAACGGTCAAATTACAGATGTGTTTTTTTATTGTCTATTTGCTTAAAATTATAACCAATATAATTAAGGCAAATACTATAATAGTTTCGACAACCAAGCCAAATAAAAGTAAGTATATTATTTCTAATAAAACAGCTTCTATCATAGCACCACCTCCATTCTCACAACTGATGTTGTGGATTAAAAGTGGCAAACCACATCTGCTTATTCTCATTTCCTATGTTAGTCAGTATAGCATGAAAATATAGAAAAATCAATATTAATAAATAAATTATCAGGGAATTTTTTCGACTCTTTTTGTAAAGCAAATGACAAAATAAAAAATATATGATATTCTATATATAAATATAAGAATATTTAAGAATGGGTGTATTTATATGTCAAAAAAATATAGAATATCAGAATTACTTATGAATAATGAAATTCCATACTATAGTGAAGATGAAAAACTTAAAGATTATAGAAAGGTAAGGAAAGTTGCTATTGGAAATACAACTAGATATTTAACTTGGGTAGATGATAAACATATGCAAAGTATTACTACTCCAGATGGTAGGGAACTAACACCTGAAGAACTTTTCGATTTTGTAATAGGTGAAAATATAACAGATTTTGCAAGATCAAAAAATACAAGTGAACATTCAGCAGACTTTGCAATTGTTCTAGGGAATGGTTTATTTCCTACTACTAGAGAAAGAGCTATAAAGGCTTTTGAATTATATAAACAAGGTCTTGTTAGGAAGATAATATTTACTGGTGGAGTAACTAATGGTAGAGATAATGATATTATGAATCCAAAGTCATTAGAATCATATATGGATAACACCCCAGCAGATATAGAATGGTCTGATATTTCAGAAGCTGATTGGGGAGCAGAAACTTTTATTCCTAATGTATATGATGAAGATTATAAGAAACATACTTTACTACTATCAGAAGAATTTCTTAAAGATATAGGAGTAAATCCAGAAGATATTATGATTGAGCCTATGTCTAAAACAACTCAAGAAAATGCTGAATTTTGTAAAAATATTTTTCAAACAGAAGAAATTGAAATAGGTACAAAAGTTAAATCAGCAATACTTGTAACAACTTGTACACATGGTAGTAGGGCTATGAGACAGTTTTTAAAAGTATTTGGAAGTGATATTAATTTAAAATGGTGTCCTTCTACTATAGATTTAGAAAAGTATGATAGCTTAAAAAATATTTTACATGCTACGGACTTCGATGAAGTAGCTTTTAGGCAAGAATTAAAAAGAATATATTGCAGCAACCCAGAATTAATCCAAAAACTTAAGGAAGAAACAGCCAATCACAGAAATGCTTTTATTTCTGGAGATATTGATGAAGCAATTATAACAACAATTGATGATAAAGCAATACCTGAAGATGAAATTGATCGTTAAACACTATACAAGTTTTAGGATTGTAATACATTTTACAATCCTATCACAAATTAATTTTTCTTATTTTTTTCATTTACTTCAGTTTCTTTTATTGCTTTATTTATCTTTCTAAAATCTTTTACTGCCTGCATACCTATCTTAAAGATTTTCTTCAAATTTATAGAATTCTTTCCACCTTGTCTAGGTCTAAATGTTATAGGAATATATTTTACTTTTAATCCCTCTTTTGCATAAAGTACTGAAATTATTACATTTGATAAGTTAAAATTCTCTGGTATTTTCTTTATTTGCTTTTTTAACTCTTCTGTTCTCATTAGTCTAAATGGAGTATTAGCATCAGTAACAGTTACACCAAAACATAATTTAATTACTAGTTTTAGAGTTTTAGTTACAAATATTCTTGATAGTCCATCTTTTCTATCATTTCTATGACCTATTATCATGTCATATTCATTTCTTTCTTCCCAGAAGTTCCAGAATTCTTCTGTAAGAGTTTGTCCATCTGAGTCTGTTTGAAATACATAATCTGCGCCTTCGTTTATTGCATAATTATATCCAAAAAGAAGTGTTGCTCCATGTCCACTATTCTCTTTAGTAATTGCTTTTAACTGAGGTCTGTTTTTAGAATATTCTTTTACTATTCTATAAGTATTATCTTTACTTCCATCATCAATTATTACTAGCTTACTGTCATTTCCTATCTTTTCTACTACTCCATACCAATCCTCTATTACTTGTCTTATATTCTCCTCTTCATTATATGCTGGTATTATTATATATAACTTTTCATTTAATAAGTTCGAATTATTTGTATATTCAGACTCCATTTCTCCTTTTTATATGATATTAAAATTAATATATCATATTCTCCTTTTTGATAATATTTAGATTTTTAAGGATTAATCTATAAACCTTTTATTTTTTGTTAAATATATAAATCTTTAGTTTAGTTTCCATGAAGTATACGTATCATTTATTTCTTTTGTATATATTCCATCTTTTGTCATTTGTTCTATTTTTGTAAATATTATATTTATATTTTTTATTTCTGAAAGATAATCTGTTATACGATTATTTATATAATTCATTGTTGCTTCATCTTCTAAGAATTCTGGATTCGTCATTTTTATATTATCTATATAATCATCATAAGTATATAACATATCCTGAAATCCTTTGTATTCATATGGATAAATTATCAAGTCAGGTTTATTATTTTGCAGTTCTTCTATAAATTCTTCTAAAATTCTGTCATCTGATAATACCAAAGGCACTTGATACATATATTTTCCATCATATTTTCTATCTGTTAAATTATAGTAAGTACATGCATTCCATAGTATTAAAACATTATTATCTTTATTTGTATTTTCTTTAATATAATTTATAAGTTCTTGCTTTGGTACATATGTTGATGCAATCTTTATTTTTGAAAATTGTACCAATATATTCTCTATACTTGCTATTCCTAGAATTAGAATGGCTATTATTATTGTTGCCATTTTTAATTTTATATTTTTAATTATTCTTATATTTTCTAGTCCAAGAGTAAATGGTACTATCAATGCTGGAATTAGCATTATTCCATAATATGAATAGTCTCTTCCTATTAAAACCAATTCTAAAATTGCTATTATTAAATAAGCTATACTTAATGTTAGTTCAAGGTATTTTTGTTTGTTTTTTATTTGGTTTATTAATACTAATAATCCTACTATAAATGCTATTATTATTAATTTTGATAATTTTAAGAAGTATTTTAATATATCAATTTTTGCTGGCATTTCTCCTTCATATCCTGCATATTTAAAATTAAATGTAAACACACAGTATATAAAATCTGAAAGTGCATTATTTACTAAAAAATATATTAATACTGGTATAATTACCAAAAGCATTCCTAATATAAATAATAATATTGTTTTGATAAGTTCTTTATATCTCTTATTTTTTATGTAAATACATATAACTACAGGTATGTATACTATCCAAAGTATAAGCAAATTCATTTTTAAGAATAATACTAATCCACAAAATAATCCGCTTAAAATTACCTCTATTTTACTTATATCATTATTTTTTATAAATTTCAAGAATATATACAAAGAATAAAGCATAAATGGAAGTGCATATTCTTCTGCATAGTTTCCTTCATTCAAAAAAGTACATATTGGTATTATTGACAATATTACTGCTAATACATTGACTAGTTTTTTCTTTGAAAACATTCTGCTAATTTTATACAATATGCATAAGCTTGAAATCATGAATGATAGTTCTACTATCCAAATTCCTATGTTGCTACCGTTTGATATTGTTAATCCTATTACTTCCATTAAATACAATATTGGTCCTTTATGGTCAAAGAAGTCTTTATAGAGTATTTTCCCCTCTCGTATTCTCCTTGCACCATATATAAATACTGAGCTATCTATTTCTGTAACTGAATTAGCACAAGGACCTAGTGGGCTTTGCATCAGGATAAATACACTAATTATTATAAATAATAGTATAATCAATATTTTCCCGTATATATTGTTTCACAAAGTCTTTGATGTTAGTTTTTTCCATTTCTAACTCCTTCTTTGAAATTTTTATCTACTAAGTTTAGATTCTTAATTTTCTTTTAGTTTCCATGAAATATATGTATCATTTATTGTTTCTTCATATATCCCTTCTTCTGCCATTTCTTCTATTCTTTCATATAATAAAGATATATTTTTTATTCCTTTTACAAATTCTGATAATGATTCGTAAAGTTCTTTATCTTGTATCGTTCCTTCTTCACCTGTTATATACGCATATAACTCTTCTGGAGAAGTATATTTTTGCATGCTAAATCCTAGGTAGTCACTAGCATATATTATTATCTTAGGTTTTGTGTTTTCTATGTTTTCAATAAGCTCATACGCTATTCTTTCATCTATTGTTATTATTGGAACTTGGTATATGTATTTTCCATTGTATCTTCTATCTGATTTTAAATATATATTGCAGTTGTTTCCTAATGCTAATATACTATCATTTTTTGTACTGTTCTCTTCTATAAAATGTACTATATCCATGTTGATATTAGCATCTTGTTCTAATGTATGCATAATTTCCTCTATTTGCTTTTGAATATTATTGTGTAAAGCTAAAAATATTATTAAAACAAATGCAATAATTGATACTATTTTTATCTTTTCGTTATTTAAATTTACTATATATTCTAATAACTCTGTTATGGGAACTATATAACAAGGAATTAATACTATTCCATAATAAGGATACATTCTACCTGCAATACTATTTAGTATTATTGTTAAAATTAAATACAATAATAAGATTACTTGATCTAGGAATTTCTTTTTATTAATCTTTAATCTTATACAATTCAAAATCAAGATAACTATAACTATAATATTTAATTTTGTACTATTAAGCATTGATATTACTGTTCCCGAAATTCCCTGCATTTCTTTATTAAATTTCGAATATTTTATATTGAAATTTATAAACACATCTATAAATTCATCAAAAGCATTATTTGCCAAAAAATATATTATTATTGGCAAAATTACTATGGACATTCCTAATGAAAATGCTCCAATTGTTTTTCCAAGTTCTTTATATTTTTTGTCTCTTATATATATAAACATAATTACAGGAATAAAAGCTATCCATAGTGAAATAAGGTTTGGTTTTAAAAATAATATAGTTCCTAAGCAAAAACCATTTATTCCTATTTCTTTATACGTTACACTACCATTTTTTATAAATTTTATAAATGTATATAAAGAATAAATTATAAATGGTAACGCATATTCTTCTGCAAAATTGCCTCCATATAGAAATGTACCTAATGGAATTACACTTATAATGCTCGCAAATACATTTATCACTTTATTTTTGGAAAATAATCTACTTATCTTATAGACTAAACATAGGTTTATAAACATAAATATAACTTCTACTATCCATATTCCTACTCTATTTCCATTTGTCATACTTAGTCCTATAAGTTCAATTACATAAAGAACAGGTCCTTTATGGTCAAAGAAATCTTTATATAGTATTTTTCCTTCTCGTATTAAATTGCTTCCATATATAAATACAGAGCTGTCAGAAGTTGACATTGCCTTTGATATTGGATTTAGTGGGCTTTGCATTAAAATTGCTATACTTAATAGTAAAAATACTAAACTTATTATTATATATCCATATATTTTTTTAAAATTTACATTTTCATTATTCTTATTCATTTATTCTTTTACGACATATTTCCTTTCATTATTCATTTTCATTCAATTTCCATACTAAATATGGTGTAGTTAAGATTTTTGTGTATATTCCATTTTTTTCCATCTCTTGTATTTTTCTAAGCATTTTAGCTACATTTTTTGTTTTTTGGGTAATAGAGGATAATTTTTCATATATGCTTTCATAATTCTGCTTATTCTCTAAAAAATGTGGGTTACTTTCTTCTATTATTTTCATGTAATCTTCAACTAAATATGAATTCATTTTAAAGTCTTCATAATTATTTGGATAAATAATTATTTTAGGTCTATTTTCTTCAAACTCTCTTATAAATTCATTATAAATATTGTCGTCTATTAATATTAATGGTATTTGATACATATATTTTCCATGATACTGCCTATTGGTAAGGTTATAATATCCGCAACTATTCATGAGTACTAATACATTATCTTGAGCTTCACTATTTTCTATAACACAATTAACAATTTCTGCATTGTCTTTTGGTATTAGCTGTTTTTTCACTAAATTAATTTGTGTTTGTAAGTTTGTTTTAATTAGTATTAAAAATAAAATTGATATTACAGTTATCAAAAATATTTTTAATTTTTTGCTTATTACATTATTTATATGTTCTAGTATTTCAGTTATAGGTATTATATAACAGGGAATTAGTGCTATTTTATAATAGTTAGCAATTCTCCCTCCTATACTAAAAATAATAATAGTTAGGAAATAATATATAAGGCACATAATTTGAATAATACTTTTTTGTTTTTTACATCTAGAAAAGGCAATATTTGCTACCATTATTCCAAATATTATTATACTTATTTTAGATGTAGTTAAAAAATATGTACATGCCTCTTTAAAATTCACATCATGGTATCCTGCATATTTTAAATTAAATTCTATGAAAGCATAAACAAAGTACGAAAGTGCATTATTTAGTGCAAAATATACTATAACAGGAATTATGATAGTTAATAAACCACCTAAAAATATAAGTATCGTTTTTAAAAGCTCTTTGTATTTTTTGTTTTTCAAATATATTAATATAACTAAGGGTATAAATGCAAGCCAAGTTGATATTATATTAGGTTTTATAAATATTATAATACCTAAACATATTCCACAAAGAAATACCTCTCTATATTTTACACCTTCATTTTTTATAAATTTAATAAATATGTATAATGCACATAATATAAATGGTAAAGTATATTCTTCCACATAATTTCCTTCTGATAGGCATGAACATAATGGTATTACGCTTATTATTGTTGCTACAACATTAATCACTCTATTTTTTGAGATTTGACTACTGATTTTATATAGTAGGCATAGATTTATAAACATAAATAGGACTTCTATTATCCATATTCCGAATTGTATTTCCGTTTTGTTATACTTAAAGCTATTACTTCAATCAAATAAAAAATTGGTCCTTTATGGTCGAAAAAATCCTTATATAGTATTTTTCCTTCTCGTATTAAGTTACTTCCATATATAAATACAGAGCTGTCAGAAGTTGATATTGTCTTTGACATTGGATTTAGTGGACTTTGCATTAAAATTGCTATACTTATTACTAAAAATATTAATGCTATTGCTATGTATTCATATATTTTTTTATTTCTGGTTTTCATAATTCCCCAATTTTTTACTTTTTCCATATAATTTTTCCTTTACTCTTCAGCTAATGTCCAAATTACACTTCGTTCATTTATTTTAATATTATATATACCCTCTTCTTGCATTTTATTTACCTTTTCATATACAATAGTTATACTTTTAATTTGTTCTATATATGAATCTAAATACTCCAAAGCTCCTTCTTCCGCTTCTTTTAATACTTCTTCTTTTTCTAGCAAATATTTATAAAGATCGTCAGATTTAGTATATCTTTGCACACAAAAGCTGTAATAATCACCAATATATACGATTACTTTAGGCTTGTTCTTTTCTATATCTTCAACAATTTCTTCAGTTATTCTTTTATCTATTATCATTATAGGCAATTGATATTCATATTTTCCATAATACCTTCTACCTGTTGCATTATAAATATTACACTTATTTCCTAAGACTAAAATATTATCTGTTACTTCTGTATTTTCAATTATATATTCTGAAACTTCTGTGTTAAGATTTAGATCTTCAATAAATTGTTTTTTTATTTCCCCTATTTGCGTAATAATAGGATCTTTACATGCTATCCCAATTATAAAAGATGTTAATGCTACTAATGCTACTTTGAATTTTAATTTATTTATAGACAAAATATTTTTTATTATTTGTGTTAATGGAACAATATAACAAGGTATCAATATAACTCCATAATGCGGAAATTTTCTTCCTGAAATATTAAGCAATATAAATGTCAAAAGAAAATATATAACATACGTTAAATTTTCTAAAATATCATGTTTTTTTAATCCGCGATACTACTGTATTTATAACTAATATAAAGAATATAACAATAACTAATTTCATTATACTAATAAAATATACCATTGAAGAAAACATATTGGAATCTTTCTCGCTAAATTGTGTATATTTTATATTAAATTCAAATACAGAATATAGAAAATCTGAAAAAGCATTATTTACTACGAAGTATATAATTACTGGTAAAATAATTAGTAGCATACCAACTAAAAAGAATAAAGTATATTTTCCTAATTCTTTATATTTTTTGTCACGTAAACACATAAATAATACTACTGGAATATAAGTTATCCAGACAGCTATCATATTAGGTCTTAGAAATAGTACTATGCTCAAGCATATACCATTAAAAAATATTTCTTTATTCTTTACTTCTCCATTCTTCATATATTTTATAAAAATATAAAACGAATAAAGTATAAATGGTAAAGCATATTCTTCTGTTAGATTTCCACCTTCTAGGCAATAACCTATTGGAATTATACTTATAATACTCGAGATTATATTAATAATTTTATTAGTTGAAAATAACTTGCTTATTTTATAAAGTAGACATAAATTTGTAAACATGAATAAAACTTCAACTATCCAAATTCCTACTGTATTTCCGGTTTGTTATACTTAAAGCTATAACCTCAATTAGGTATAAAATAGGTCCTTTATGGTCAAAAAAATCTTTATAAAGGATATCACCTTCTCTTATTCTATTTGCTCCATATATAAATACAGCACTGTCTGGTCCAGTTTCAGCCTTTGATATTGGATTTAGTGGGCTTTGCATTAATAAAAATATACTTATTATTAAAAATATCAAAACTAATATGACATACCCGAATATATTTTTTCTTACTTATATTTTCTATTTTTTTCTCTTCGCTTGTTTCTTCCATATTTATCCTCTAAAAAATTTTTTTACTTATTTTGCATTATATTATAACTTTTTTCAAAATACAACAACATTTTTTTACATTTATTTAATTTTGTGATATACTTATGCTATGCAATTATTAAATTTAACATTACAGGCTATGTTAAATATTAGGAAGGAGAAATAATCTAGTATTTAGATTATACACAAAATAATGAAACAGTATATATCAAAATGTGAAACTGATACTATTTTCTTTGCAAAAGATTTTGCAAAGAATTTAAAGAATGACTCCATACTTGTTTTAACACGGTGACTTAGGAACTGGAAAAACTAAATTTACTCAAGGCATATTAGAAGCATTTGGACTTGAAAATGAAATATCAAGTCCTACTTTTACTATTGTAAATGAGTATAAAAATGATAAAATTTCAATATATCATTTTGATGTATATAGATTAAATAATGAAAATGATTTTTATGATATTGGCGGAGATGAATACTTTGGCAAAGGTATTTGCATTATTGAATGGGGCGAAATTATAAAAAATGCATTGCCTGAAAATACAATTTTTGTCGACCTAAAACGAAATGATGAAAACGAGAATTATAGAACTATAACAATATCTAATTTCGATTAATTGTTTTATATATATTTGAAATTTTTAATAATATTAATTAATTTAATAGATAGAATTATTTTAAAAGGAACGTGAATTTATGAAAATATTAGCAATAGAAACATCTTGTGATATTGCATCAGTATCACTTTTGGAAGATAATAACTTAATACTTGAACTAAAAGAAAGCTCTGTAAAAAATCATTCAGAGGCTCTTATGCCTTTAATAGATAAATTGCTTAAGCAAACAAATCTAACCATAGACGACATTGATTTATTTAGCTGTGACAATGGTCCTCGGTTCTTTTACAGGAATTAGAATCGGTCTTTCTACAATTAAAGCATTTTGTGACGTAAAAGAAAAACCTTGCGTTTCTGTTTCATCTTTGGAAGCATTAGCTTATACTTTATTAGAAAATTCAGCTTATACTTCTACTAAAGAAACTGTTGGCATTTCGTCAGAAAACACATTAATCTGTGATAATTCATATATCTGTTCACTTATAGATGCAAAACATTCAAATGTTTACGCAGGAATTTTTGAAAAAACAGATGGAAAAATTGTTAAAATAAATGACTTTATGTTTGATAATATTGATAACATATTATCAGTTTTAAATAGTTTGAAAAAAAAGATATTTTTTGTTGGAAATTGTGGCATACTTTATAAAGATGTGATAGAATCATATTTGAAAAATGAGGTATATTTTTCTGAAGATACTCTTGTATCTTCCAAATACATTGGCTTATCTGCATTTGATAAATTTAATAAAGGTGAAATTTCGTCTTCTAAAACTTTAACTGCTCTTTATTTAAAAAAGTCTAGTGCAGAAGAAACTTTGGAGGGAAAAGTTTAAGTGGAAATTATAACCCTACCTATGACTATTAACGATTTGGACAATCTTAACTTAGATGACTTTGACGATTTTTGGAATATGAATATTTTAAGAAGTGAACTTTCAAATGAAAATTCTTATTATATTATTGCCAAATCTGAAAAAGATATTTTAGGTTTTGCAGGTCTTAATTTTATTTTAGATGAAGCACATATTGCAAACATTGTTGTTAAAAAAGATAAAAGAAGACTTAAAATTGGTTCTAAACTCTTAGAAGCCTTAATTAAAAAAGCAAGTACCACTTCTTCCCTAATTACTTTAGAAGTAAATGAAAAAAATATACCTGCAATTAGTTTATACAAAAAATATGGTTTCGAAACTTTAGGATTTCGTAAAAAATACTATAATAATCAATTTGATGCATATATTATGACAAAATATTTTCATCAAAGCAAATAGCTTTACATTAAAGTAATACTGTTTAAACCAATAAAAATTATGCAAACTTAAGAACGACTTAAAATAAATACATATGAAAAACAAATTTAATTTGTTTTAGAAAGGAACTTATGATGCAAAAGAAACATGAATTAAATTATAGAGAATTAAAAGATTATTGTTCTACTGCAAAATTTAACTTTGACACTACTGCCGAACTAGAACCAACTGATAAAGGAATTGGTCAAGAACGTGGAATTGTAGCCTTAGAGTTTGGTCTTAATGTAGATGTAAATGGATATAACCTTTACGTCGAAGGTCCAAGTGGTGTTGGCAAAACTATGTATACTAAAAATTATTTAGACAAAATTTCTAAAAAGAAAAAAATACCTAATGATTGGTGCTATCTATATAACTTTGATAATCCTAATGAACCTATTGCTCTATCTCTTCCTGCTGGTCAGGGAATTGAATTTCAAGAAACTATGGAAAGTTTTATAAAAGATGTCAGAGCTGACATTAATAAAACATTTAACAATGAGGACTTTGAAAAAGAAAAAGCCCTTATTAAGCAAGAATATGAGCAAAAAAGGAGCATTCTTCTTGAAAGATTAAACAAAGAATCTATGAAGTATGGTTTTGAAGTAAAAACTGCTCAAAATGGTATCTACATGATGCCTATTTATGAAGGAAGAACTCTTGAAGAAGAAGAATTTAATAAACTAGACGACAGCATTAAGCAAGAATTTGAAAATAAATCTGGTATTGTTCAAGAACAAATAATGAATACTATATCAGAAATCAAGCTAATAGAAAAGCAATCAGAAAAGAAAATTCAAGAATGGCAATCTAATATTTCTTTACTTACTATAAATGTTCATATTAACTATATAAAGTCAAAATATAAAAGAAATAAAAAGATTTCTCAGTTTTTAGATAATATTAAGAAGGATATATTAAAAAATGTTCATCTATTCTTGGATAACCCTTCAAATGTAAATCCTTCTATTAATTCTACACCAGCCCCTCAAAGCGGACCTAACCGTGAGCCACCTAAGCCATGGCTTAATTATAGAGTAAATCTTTTTGTTGATAATAGTAAATTAGAAGGTGCTCCTGTAATAATGGATTCTAACTATACCTATCAAAATATATTTGGTAAACTAGAATACGAAAACTATATGGGAAGTTTTAAAACTGATTATACAATGTTAAAACCAGGACTTCTTCATAAAGCAAATGGTGGATATATAATTTTCCAAGCAGAGGATTTACTTACAAATCCTATTTGCTACGAGAACTTAAAAAGAGTTCTTCGTATAAAAGAAATTGGTATTGATAACTCTTTAGAACAAAGAGCTGCAATGGTTATGGTTTCTTTAAAACCAGAGCCTATTCCTCTTGACCTTAAAGTTATCTTAATTGGTAATGCTAATATTTATCATACTTTACTTAACATGGATCCTGATTTTAGAAAGTTATTTAAGATTAAAGTTGAATTTGCTGATGATGCACCTAGAACTGATGAAAATATGTTAAGACTTGCTAGATTTTTCCACTCTTTCTGTGAAAAAGAAAATCTTCCTCATCTAGATAAAAATGCTGTTGCAAGAATGATTGAATATGCATCTCGCCTTGCAAATGATAAAACAAAACTTTCTACAAAATTTAATGATCTTTCACAAATAATTGCCGAAGCTGGAACTTGGGCAACACTTTCTCACTCTAAAGTTGTAACAGAAGATTTGGTAAATAAAGCTATTGATGAGAAAATACAAAGAGTTAAGAAATATGATGAAAGATACTCTGAGATGATTAAAGACAATACTCTTCTAATTAACACTTCTGGATCTGCTGTTGGTCAGATTAATGGTTTAACAATTATGAGTATTGGTGATTATTCTTTTGGAAAACCATCTAAAATAACTGTAAATACATTTACTGGAAAATCAGGAATTATTGATATTGAGCGTGAAGTTGAACTTTCTGGATCTTCTCACTCAAAAGGTGTACTTATACTTAGTGGATATATTGGAGAATTATTTGCACAAGATATTCCACTATCTCTTTCAGCAAGTATCTGCTTTGAGCAGTTATATAATGGTGTTGACGGAGATAGTGCTTCAAGCACAGAACTTTATGCATTGCTTTCAAGTCTTTCAGATGTTCCAATAAATCAAGCAATTGCTGTTACTGGTTCTGTAAATCAGAAAGGTGAAATTCAACCAATTGGGGGAGTTAATGAAAAGATTGAAGGTTTTTATAGTATTTGCAAAATGAGAGGTTTAGATGGAAGCCATGGTGTATTAATTCCAATTCAAAATGTTAGAAATTTAAATCTTTCTGATGAAGTTGTTGAAGCTGTTAAAAATGGGCTTTTCCACATTTATGCTGTTTCAACTATTGAAGAAGGAATTGAAGTTTTAACTGGTGTTCCAGCAGGAAAAAAAGATAAGTCTGGAAATTTCCCAGCAGGTACTATAAACTATTTAGCTTACGAAAAGCTAAAAAAATATGCTAATATAAGCAAGAAGCTTGGATAAAAAATACGAATTTTTGTTTGTTTTGTATTGATTTTTATTGATAACTATGCTATATTATCTAATATAGGAAATGGAAATAAGCAAATAAATAATAAAAAAACACATCTGTAACTCTTGCCCAGTTTGATGTGTTTTTACATATTAATGTGGCAAACCACGTTTGTGGATATCCATTTCCTATATTTATTATACTAAACTAACACTTTATTGTCAATACTTTCAATTATCTCTTTTGCAATAGTATCCTTATCTAGTCCATATTTCTTTTCTATTTCTTGTACACTTCCATGCTTTATAAATTCATCAGGATATCCATATTGTTTTACAGAAACATTACTTAAATTTTCTTTTTCTATTAATTCTAAAACTGCACTTCCGAAGTCCGCCTTTTATAATATTATCTTCAATAGTTATAACATTTTTTGTCTTTATAATAGAACTTAATATTGTTTCTTTATCTATTGGTTTTAAAAATCTTGCATTAATTACATCTACGCTCTTTCCATTATTTTCTAGGATTTCTGCAACTTCCATTGCTCTATCTACCATTTTTCCAATAGCTATTATACTTAAGTCTTGTCCTTCTTTTAATACCTCTGCTTTTCCAAGATTTATATTTGTACTTTTTTCATATTCTATTTTTCCTTCCCCACCTCTTGGATATCTAATAACTACTGGCTTTTTTAAAGTAACTGCATAATCCAACATGTCTTCTAGCTCTTTAAAATTCTTTGGTGCCATTATAACAAGGTTTGGTATCATGGAAAAGAATGATAAATCAAATATTCCTTGATGTGTCTCTCCATCATTTCCGACAATGCCTGCTCTATCAACACACATTACAACTCCTAAATTTTGCAAGGCTACATCATGTATTACTTGGTCAAAAGCTCTCTGATAGAAGGAAGAATATATTGGAACAATCGGTACCATACCAGCTTTTGCAAGTCCTCCTGCAAATCCGAACCGCATGCTGTTCAGCAATTCCTACATCAAAAAATCTATCTGGAAATTTTTTAGCAAATTCTTCTAATCCTGTTCCGTCCTTCATTGCTGCTGTTATTGCAACTACTTTTTTATTTTTGCTCGCAATTTCTACCAATTTTTCTCCAAAAACTTTTGAGTAGTCCTTTATTTTTTCTTTTTTGCTTTCTCCTGTTTCTATATCAAAATTTGATGCGCTATGAAATTTATCTGGATTTTCTTCTGCTGGTCTATATCCTTTTCCTTTTTTAGTAACAACATGTATTAATATTGGTCCTTCTAAATCTTTACTTATCTTTAAAATGTTTTCTACTTTTCCTATATCATGTCCATCTATTGGTCCTAAATATTTAAATCCTAAGTCTTCAAAAAGCATATTAGGTATTAATAGTTGTTTTATACTATATTTAATTCTTCTTATGAAACGTATAATGAAGTTGCTACCTTTTGGAAGCATTTCTACTACTTTTTTTACATATCTACTTGATTCAGTATAAAACTTTTTTGTTCTTGCTTTACTTAAAAATAATGAAATTCCTCCTACATTCTTAGAAATACTCATCTCATTATCATTTAATATTACAATCAAATTTGTTTTCATAGCACCTGCATGATTTAAAGCTTCTAATGCCATTCCACCTGTTAGAGCTCCATCCCCAATTACTGCTACAATGTGATTTTTCTCATTTTCTAAATCTCTTGCTATTGCCATACCCAGTGCTACTGAAATTGATGTACTACTATGTCCTGTATCAAAACTATCATATTCTGATTCAGCTTGCTTAGGAAAACCTGCTAAGCCACCAAACTTTCTTAAAGTAGGCATCTTATCTTTTCTTCCAGTCAATATTTTATGTACATAACTTTGATGTCCTACATCCCATATAATTTTGTCTTCAGGAGTATTAAAAATACTATGTAATGCTATTGTAAGTTCTACAACTCCCAAATTTGATGCTAAGTGTCCGACCATTTTTTGATACTGTTTCTATAATTAATTTTCTTATATCTTCTGCAAGTTCTTTTTTCTCATCTATATTTAACTTTCTTAAATCTTCTGTATTATTAACTCTGTCTAGTATTTTGTACATTTACTTTATGCCCCCTATGTGTCATTAATTTATATCATATCATAAATATAAGTCTTATGCAATGAAATATAGTTATATAGAAGATAAAATTAATACTACTCTAGTTGTCTATTTTAGTATCATTGTCTAAATAAAACTTCTGTTTGTTTTATATCTTATGTAAATTGATAAATATAACTGAATGTGCTATAATGAATTTATACCTCGATAATGAGGCAAATATTTATACGGAGGAATTATCATGAAACTCAAACGCAAACGGTTCTGTCACAACAAGATGAAGTACTATAATGTTTTCTGCGGCATCACCGGCGATCTGCGGCGCCAGCGCGGGCGCTCCAGCGGGTCCAACGTTTCCGAGTTCTGCTCCGGCGGGTTCGACGAGGTCTGACCGCCATGGCCGATTGCAGGAGTAGGGACAGTCCCTAAGTGATAACTTCATCAAAGGCGGGGAGACAAAAGTCTCCCCGCCTTATCATTTTAATATACATTTTACATTTTTCTAAATACGCCAGCTACTTTACCAAGTATCTTACAATCTGGAACAATAATTGGATCCATAGTAGAGTTTTCTGGTTGAAGTCTTATATGATCTTTTTCTTTATAGAAAGTCTTAACTGTTGCTTCATCTTCTATTAATGCAACAACAATCTCACCATTATTGGCTGTATTTTGTTTTTTTACTAATATGTAATCTCCATTTAAAATTCCTGCCTCTATCATACTTTCTCCTCTAACAGTAAGCATAAAACTTTCTGAATTTCCAACGAAATCTATTGGTATTGGAAAAGTATCGGTTATATTTTCTACTGCTAATATTGGCTCTCCTGCGGTGATTTTACCAATTACTGGTACTTCTACTAACTCTCTTGATGAATAAAATTCTTTATTAGGTGTATTTTCTTTATTTACATTTTCTGAACCACCTTTTAATAATCTTAATGTTCTTCCTTTTTGATTTTCTTTTTTAATATATCCTTTTTGCTCTAATTTTGCTAGATATCCATGTACTGTTGCTGTTGATCTTAATCCTACTGCTTTTCCTATTTCTCTAACTGATGGTGCATATCCAACTGTTGCAATTTGTTTTTCAATAAATTTTAATATAGCTTTTTCTCTTTTATTTAATTCCACTGTGCTTTTCTTTCTACCCAATTTCAATCACTCCTTTTATATTTGTGACAATCATATCATAAAAACAAATAATTGTCAAACAAATTTTTGTAAAAATATGATTTTTTTCATTTTATTTTTTTCATTTTTTGTTGCTTTAATTTTTTGAACTCAGTTTTTTTATTTTTTACATTATATTTATATCATAATTTATTTTATATCTAATAAATTTTATATATGGAAAGACTAAAATTATTTTTATTTAATACAATAATACTAACTCTTACATCATTATTTATGAGTTCCATAAATATATTTTTTAGTGTGTATGTTGCGACAAAGCTTGGTAGTGAAGGTTCGCGGAATTTTTGAGCTAATTATGTCTATATATACATTTGCTTTAACTTTTGCTAATTCTGGTATAAGCCTTGCTGCAACCAGAATTGTTGCAGAAGAACTTGATGGAAATTCAGGTATACGGTATTAAAATAGCAATGAGAAAGTGTATTATTTACAGTTTATGTTTTGGCATAATTGCTTGTATTTTGCTTATTTTAGGTGCTCCTTACTGTTCTTCTACGCTTTTGCATGGAAAAGTAACTAATATGCCAATTTATGTTATGGCAATAAGTTTGCCTTTTTCTTCTCTTACCTCTTCACTTACAGGATATTTCACAGGAGTTAGAAGAGTCTCAAAAACTTCTATTTCGAAAATATTAACTATGATACTCCAAGTTGTATTAACTTGCTATTTTTTATATATTCTTCCATATACAAATCTAAGCATTGTTTGTACTTATCTAATTTTATCAAGTACAATAGCATCTATTTTTGAATTTTTATTAACCTATTTCTTATATATTTTAGATAGAAGAAAAATTATTAATCCACGTTCAGCAGTAAAAGAAAACTATCTAAAAAAGGTATTAAGAATAGCTTTCCCTGTTGCCATAACTTCTTATGTGCGCTCAGGTCTCTCAACATTAAAACAACTCTTAATACCATTTAGCTTAGAAAAACATTCTAATACTTGTGATAAAGCACTATCGCAATATGGACTTATAAATGGAATGACTATGCCTATCCTTATGTTTCCATGTATAATTATAACATCATGTGCGAATCTTCTTATACCAGAATTTGCAAGATATAATATAAAAAAAGATTTTGAAAAAATGGATAAAGTGATTGTATCCATTTTTAAACTTACTTCTTTTTTTAGTATATGTGTGATAGGCATTTTTCTAACATTTACAGAAGAAATCTGTGTTCTTGTTTATAATAACCTAGAAATTTCTGAATTTCTTATTTTGCTTTGTCCTCTTGCAATTTTTATCTATTTAGATAAAATAATAGATGCAATGCTTCGTGGATTGGATAAACAAGTTGGAGTTATGTTTTGCAATATTTTTGATTTATTTTCAACTATTGTACTTATCTATGCTCTTGTCCCAATTTATGGAATATATGGGTATATTGCAATTATTGCTATTAGTGAAATTTTGAATTTTACTATTAGCTTAATTCAATTATATAAAGTAACTAAATTTAAATTTGACTATGTATCTTATGTAATTATTCCTCTTATTATGGTTTTAGCTACCAAATTTTTATTTGATGCAATTGATAATTTTATAGAATATGATGTATGGTTTGTAATTCTAAAAATTTTAATATTTATTTTAATTTACATAGTTCTATTAGTATCATTTAATGTTTTTAAATTTAAATCAAAAGAAAAAAGAAGGTACTTTTTTAGAGTACCTTCTTAATAAGATAATTGCTAGAGCAATCGTCTAATTTACATTTTAATTATGATTTTACACTTCTTTTGCAAATACCACAGTTCTTATATCATAATCTGTTGTACATGTAGATAAAGTTATTTCTGATTTTCCAGTTGTATCTCTTCTATAAAAACTTGTATCTGTTGCTTCTGCTTTAAATACTTGATAAACTTCATATTCTATTTGCTTACCATTAGCATCTAGAATATATATTTTATCTCCATTGCTTAATTTATTTAAATTTGAGAAGAATAAACCATTTTTATAGTTATGACCTTGGATTACTGTGTTTCCTACATCATTTACTCCAACACCATCTATGTATGCAACTGCTACTTTTAAAGCTTTTGGAGTTGCTTTATCAAGTATTGGATATTTAATACTTAGTTTAGGAATTGATATAGTACCTATTACATTATATCCATAATATGTTGTTGGAGATTGTGATGTCTGCGAATTATTTGTGCTAGCCTCTGGTACCTCTCCTATTGTTATATCCCCCTCTACTGTATTATTATCTGTAACTGGTGGCATTACTGTATTTGTATTTGGATTTGGATTTTTATTTCCAACCGCTCCTTCAAATGCATCTACTGCATCTTTTGCATTTGAATCTATATTATATTTATTTAATACAGAATATCCAAAGTATCCTATTAATCCTATAATTCCTATTATTGCTATTATCAATAAAACTGTTAACAAGGTATTAAATTTACTATTAAACATAATTTATCCCTTCTTTCTTAACATTTTATACTATATATATATTATAACATATTTTCAACAATTTGTACAGTTTTTGGATGTTTTTTTATTTTACTTGTTTTTTATATCTTATTTTCATATATTTTTTAGTTTTATTACATTAATTTTTTAACTCATATAATTATTAATGATTAATAATTTTATTTTGAATATTACTTTTTTACCTATTTTGCAAATTTTCCATTTATGCTCTCTCCCAAGACCATTCCAGCTATTATATGAAAATGTAGATGTTTTACAGTTTGTCCGGCATTTTCTCCACAATTAGTAATAACTCTAAATCCATCTTTATCTATTCCTTGCTCTTTTGCTATTTTATTTATTGCTTCAAATATTTTTCCGAATTGTATCTTTATCTGTTTCTAATACTGATGCCATATGCTTTTTTGGAATTACTATAATATGAATAGGTGCTTGTGGGTTTATATCGTTAAATGCAATAACTTTATCATCTTCATAAACATATTTACTAGGTATTTCTTTATTTGCTATTTTGCAAAATATACAATCTTCTCCCATATTTAATTCTCCTATCTTATTAAAATTGCTTTTATACGTCTAACTCCTGCTGAAGATGCCTCTTCTTTCGTTATTTTGAAAGTTCCTAATACTCCTGTATGTTCTACGTGAGGTCCTCCACAAATTTCTTTGCTAAAATCTCCTATTGTGTATACTTTTACTTTGTCTCCATATTTATTTTCAAAAAGTCCTATTGCCCCACTCTTTTTAGCATCATCATAACTCATTTCTTCACATGTTACAGGTAAATCTTTTTGTATCTGTTCATTTACTATTCTCTCTACCTCATCAAGCTCTTCTTTTGTTACTTTTTGTGGATGTGCGAAATCGAATCTTAGTCTTTCCTTAGTAAGATTTGACCCTTTTTGTGTTGCATGCTCACCTAATACTATTTGTAAAGCTTTATGAAGAAGGTGTGTGGCTGTATGATAACATATAACTTCTTCACTTTGATCTGCTAGACCACCTTTAAATTTTTGCTCTGATCCTAGTCTTGATTTGTCTTGATGCTCTTTGAATAACTTGTCAAAAGCACCTAAATCTACTTTAAAATTATTCTCTTCTGCTATTTCTTTTGTAACTTCTGGTGGGAAACCATAAGTCTCATAAAGTCTAAATACTTCTTCTGCTGAAAGTGTATCCATATTCTTTTCTCTTAGTTTTCCTAATTCTTTTTGTAACTCTTTTTCTCCATTTTCTAGAGTTTTTACGAATTTTTCTTTTTCTTCTAAGATTATATTTATTATTGTTTCTTTGTTTTCAATTAACTCTGGATACATTTCACCTAAAACCTTGGTATATAGCTCTATTAGGTCTTTTAAAAGTGATAAGTCTATTTCTAGCTTATTTAAGTGTCTTATCATTCTTCTTATTAATCTTCTTAAGATATATCCTCTATCTATGTTGCTTGGTCTTCCACCATCTGCAATTATCATCATACTAGATCTTAAGTGTTCTGCAACAATTCTTCTACTTTGAATATTATCATTTTTGGCTAATTCTTGTAATTTATCCATTACAGGTTTAAATACTTCTGTATCAAATGGTGTTTCTTTTCCTTGAAGTAGCATATTTATTCTTTCTAGTCCTAAACCTGTATCAACATTTCTTTGTTTTAGTTTTGTATAACTTCCATCTTTTTGTTTGTAGTATTCCATAAATACGTTATTCCAAATTTCTACATATTTACCACATCCACATGAAGGATTGCAGTCAGGAGAGCATGGTTCTTTTCCTGTATCATAAAAAATCTCTGTATCTGGTCCACATGGTCCTTCATCTCCTGCTATCCACCAGTTATCATCTTTTCCAAAATAATATATTCTTTCTTTTGGCATTCCAACTTCTTCCCATATCTTAGCTGTTTCTTCATCTCTAGGAGCATCACTATCACCTTTAAAACAAGTAACTGACAATTTTTCCATTGGAATATTAAGTTCCTTTGTTAAGAATTCTATACTGTATCTTATTGATTCTTGTTTAAAATAATCCCCTAATGACCAATTTCCAAGCATTTCGAAAAATGTTAAGTGTCTATTATCTCCTACTTCGTCAATATCTACTGTTCTCAAACATTTTTGGTAATCTGCAAGTCTTGTTCCTTGTGGATGCTTTTCTCCAAGTAAATATGGTACAAGTGGATGCATTCCAGCTGTTGTAAATAAAACAGATGGATCATTTTCTGGTATTAGTGGTGCACTTGGTATTATTTTATGGTCATGATTTTTAAAATAGTTTAAAAATTTATTTCTTATTTCTAATGCGTTCATTCTTGTTATCTCCTTCATTTCAGCTTATATAAGTTTTACTAAGCTAATTTTCTGTTTTTTACTATTAATTATATGTTCTAAATCAACATAATTTTTTAGTTTTGATTTGTTGAGCCGAAGCCTCCAAGTCTTTGTCCTTCTGCTGTATCTCCATCTGCTACTAAGAATTTTTCAAATATTGCTTGTCCGTATACATTCGCCTTTTTTAATAAATGTATCTTCATCTTTTATATTAAAAAACGCAAACATTATATGTCCGTCATTATCTGGATTTCCATAATAATCACTATCTACAACTCCTATACTGTTTGAAAGTATTAATCCTTTTTTCTTAGGATTTGAGCTTCTATTGCATAGTTTTAAATATTCGTCACCTTGCATATATGCCTTTAATCCTGTCTTTACAAGTGTTGGGTTCATTCCCTTCTTAAATGATGGTACTACTATATCTTCTGCAGCTTCTATGTCATATCCTGCTGAATATTTTGTTTTTCTTACTGGCAAATTGATTCCTGCATTTTCAAATCCTTTTGCTATTTCAAATCCTCTTATTCTTTCCATTTAAATTCCTCTTTTCATTTTATTATTTTTTGATTATATCACAAAGTATATTAAAAATCTACTTATTTTCTTGATTTTATTGCATAATTCTTATATAATTAGTGTACATATTAAGTTGTCAAGTACAAACTTTTTATGTTAAATCCTATTAAAATTTTTTTAAGGAGATGAAACTCATGAAAGAAGGGCAGATTACCTACACGGAAATACCGGCAGGTAACAACTTTCCAGACTATTCTGATTATAAGTTAGCTAGGGATCTTAATTTCCAGCTTGCTTATAACAAAGTATCGTCTGGCGGTTTCCCAATTGGAGCGGTGCTCCATCTTCCAACTGGTTGGACGGCAGTTATCGACACAAGCTCAACACACCATAAGCTCTACAACTTATATAATCAAAACGGCTATCGGCGTGGCACCATCACCTATATCTATTCTGAACTCAATCCTGATTCTCACACAATTGCCGAACCCGCAATGCTGAAGGTAAACTTCTGCACAAGGTTTGAATTCTGTGTAGTAAGTTATGCACCTACTAGCAGGCTTGAACTTACTGACTGGAAAGCCAAAATAACTTATCAGACAACTCAGACTTATTCCAGTTTTGACGACTGTAATAAGAAACTACAGCAACAGGCGAAGGTATTAAAAGTATGCCTTCCTCGCTCAGATGATCCGAGAGCATATTGGGGCAGTCAAGACGCCCTCCTCGATACCTTCTTCCAGAAGTCGAAGTTCACTTGGGTAAAAAAGGAAGACTAAATATCTGAGTTTCAAAAAGCAAAGGTTACATAGCTAAAAAGCTGTGTAACCTTTTGCTTTTTTTGTAAAATTCATACATATTTATTAATTTTTGTGAAATAATATTTTTTACTATGAAGATTTTAAATAATTTTATAAATTTAATAAAATACAATGCAAAAAGTGAATATTCTTTTGTCTTACCTGATGCTGATTCATCACTCGATAGTCAAATCTCAAATGAAAAAGATAAAACTCTTAAGCCATTGGAATCTCTTGATCAAGATGTATATCCATCTCTCAGTGTAAATTTGGAATACATCAAGGTCAAATATAATGTTCTAATAAACAGCGATATTAAAATTAGAGAGTTTTCTATTAAAGTAAAAAATAAACAATATAAGGCTTTCTTACTATATATTGATGGTATGATTAATAGCGAGGCTATTAATCGATTTGTAATAGAGCCTCTTATGTTTAACAATTCTGATAATGATTCTGACATTATAAGCACAGCAATTTCTAATAATGTAACTGTGAGAAGACTAAAAAAATTTGACCTCACAAGTTATATATCAGAATCTCTTATTCCTCAAAATGATGTAAAAACTGCAACTAAATTTAAAGAGATTATTTCAAGCGTAAATGTTGGAATTTCTGCTCTTTTTGTAGATACAATTAATACTGTTTTTTTAATAGATGCAAAAGGATTTGATAAACGTAGTGTTTCTCCTCCTGATAATGAAATTATTATTCGTGGCTCTCAAGAGGGATTCATTGAATCTATACGTACTAATACAAGTTTAATAAGACGACTTGTAAATAACGAAAATTTGATTATTGAAGATATGAGTGTCGGTACTATAAGTGCAACTAAAATCGGTGTATGTTACTTAAAAAATGTTGCAAATGATGATTTAGTTGCAGAAGTAAAATATAGAATAAATAACTTAGGTGTTGATTATATTATATCTTCTGGACAATTAGAACAGCTTATTGAAGATACTCCTTATAGTCTTCCTCAGCTTATAGCTTCTGAAAGACCTGATAGAATTGCTTCATACATTTTAGAAGGAAGAGTCGCAATTTTAGTAAATCGGTACTCCTTATGCTTTAGTTGCCCCAGCTGTTTTGATAGATTTTCTTAGCACACAGGAAGATAGAAATTTAAAGTCCCAATTTGTGGATCTTTTAAAAGGAATAAGACTTCTTGCTATATTCTTTACTTTACTACTTCCTGGGCTATATGTTGCTGTAACAACTTTTCACCAAGAGCTCGTACCTACTGAACTGCTTTTTGCAATAGTTGCCTCTAGAAGCAATGTTCCATTCCCTGTTATTTTCGAAATTTTAATAATGGAAATTTCTTTGGAATTAATTAGAGAATCAGGAGTTAGAGTTCCTTCTCCTCTCGGTCAAACTATTCGGAATAGTTCGGTGCACTTATTTTAGGTGAAGCTGCCGTTTCTGCAAATATAGTAAGTCCTATACTTGTAATAATCGTTGCTATTACTGGTATTACTGCTTTTGCAGTGCCTGACTATTCTCTTAGTTTTCATGTGCGTTTAATGAGGTTTATGTATATTGTTCTTGGATATCTAGCAGGATTTTTAGGTATAGCCTTTGGATTTGTTTTGCACATGGCAACACTTGCAAGTATAAATTCATTTGGTGTTTCTTATTTAAGCCCATATTCTCCTGTTTCAACTGACGACAATTCTGGCTATTTTATAAATAATATATGGAAAAGAGAAAATAGAAGAAGCTTTTTAAATACTAAAAGGCAAAAAAAGGAAGAAGAAATAAGTTTAAAGTGGAAAAATTAAAAAGGAAAGGATTGGTAATCACCTTATGAATGAAACTAAAATTAGCACTTATCAAGCTATTGCAATAGTTGTAACTGTTATGATTTCGCATATTATTCTTAACATGCCAAATCACTTAATTACAACTACTCGGCTCAGCAACGCTCCTAAACCTTGTATATGTATTTGGAATTGCTCTTATTATTTTCTACTTTGCTAGTAAAATTTTTGAACTTTTCCCTAACTATGACATAATTGATATATGTGAATATTCAGGTGGCAAAAAATTAAAAAATGTGTTTAGCATACTAATTTTAACATATCTTTTTATAATTTCTTCATTTGTCATTAGAATATTTGCTGAGAGTCTTGTCCTTATATATTTTCCAAATATTGATGTAGAATTAGTTATTTTATTTTTTATTGTAATTACAACAATTCTAAATTTATATGGTTTTAAATCAATATCAAGAGTTACACTTATAACTCTTCCTATTATTTTAATTAGTATGATTATAATTTTCCTATTTTCTGCAAATGATTTTACTCCTGAAAGGGCACTTCCTTTTTGGGGTTATGGTATTCAAAATACGTTCATCTCTGGGCTTCGGAAATATTTTTGCTTTTAGTAGTGCTTTTATTCTTTCACTTATGATGCCCCTTATAGGAGACCGGCAAAAGATTTAAAAAAATTGGAATTATCTCAATTATAATTTATACTGTATATCTAGTAGTTGGTGTTATTGCACTACTTTTTGCTTTTCCTTCTGTAACTAACATGGATAGCACTTTATCTATATATATACTTTCTAGATCTATAAACTTTGGTGATTTTATTCAAAGAATTGATGCAATTTTTATTTTAATATGGATAATGTCTATATTTAGTTATTTAGCGATTGTTATGTATTTTGCTTTAAAATGCTTTAAGAAAACTTTTAATATTGAGCACACTAAACCTATGTGTTACAGTTTTGCAAGTATTATCTTTGTAATTAGTATGCTTTCAAAGAATTTTAAAGATTTTAATTTCTTTGAAAATGTATTTTATAGATATGCCTCTATAATATTTGTATTTCTCATAAGTATGGCTGTTTTGATAAGTGGATATATAAAGAAAAAGCATGAATTAAGGAAGGGAGATGTTAAAACTTGAAAAAACGCTATGGTACGTTGCTAATTGCTTTAATTTTAGTTATTTTAACTATAAGTGGCTATAATACTAGACAAGATATCAATGATATGTCTTATGTTGTTGGAATTCGGTATTGATGTTAGCGAAAATAGCGATTTAAAGATAAGTTTTCAGCTTTCTGTCCCTTCTAGTTCAAATTCTTCTGAATCATCTTCCTCCGGATCTAGTTCTGATTCATCAGATACTGTAATTGATACAATAGAATGTCCTTCGTTAGAATCTGGTATTAGCCTTGCAAACGGATATATAAGTAAAAGATTAAATTTATCACACTGCAAGGTTGTGGTTATATCAGAAGAAGTTGCAAGTATTGGTATAGCTGACACTATATATACATTAATTAATAATCCTGAGGTTAGACCTGACTGCAATGTAATAATATCTAGATGTCCTGCATATGATTTTTTGGCTAATTCTAAATCAGAAATTGAGAGTATTACTGCTAAAAATTATGAAATAATTGCAACTTCAAGTCGTTATACTGGATATACTTCTGATATTACTATTGCAGATATGTTCAATGCTTTTACAGATACTTTTGGAGAGGCTTCGGCAATTTTAGGTTCGATAACTTCTAGTAGTAATTCAAATGTAAATTCTGCACCAGATACTGATACAATCGCAGGTGAAACCACTTCAAGTTCTAGTGATAAAGCAAAGCCTTCTTCTAATATTGATGTTGTTGGTCTTGCAGTTTTTAAAAGTGACATACTTGTTGGTGAATTAACTGCTGCTGAAACTATTGCACATTTAATGGTTACTAATAAACTAGAAGAATGTATTATTTCTATTCCTAATCCTTTTGAAGAGGATAATTCAATAGATTTGTATGTTAAACTTGGAAAGGACACAAAAAATGATGTTAAAATTATAGATGGTTCTCCATATATAACTTGTGATATTAATTTAGATGCAAGAGTTTTGTCTGCAAATAAAAATTCAAATTATCTGAAAGAGGGTAATATTGATTTAATTGAGAATTATGCTAATTCATATGTAAAAAGCGAGATTGAAAAATATTTTTACAAGACCTCTAAGGATTTTAATTCTGATATTGCCCTTCTAGGAAAACATGCTGTTAAGTATTTTCCTACTTGGAATGAATGGACTGCTTATGATTGGCTTGATAACTATGCTAATGCGTTTTTTAAAGTTAATGTGAATGTTAATGTAATTTCAAGTTATTTGATTTCATAGAAGTAAAATTTAGAATTTAATAATATTATTAGAGCTATTATGAATAGACTTTTATTATTTGGAGGTTTTCATGTTTTTTATTGTTATAATTTTTAGTATTCTTGCTTTTGTTAAAACTCTTGGATATGCTCTTTATGAGTATCAAGATAAATCTAATAAAGTATCTGGTATTATTATTGGCGTTATGGCTGTTTTTGCTTTGATTGCTCCTACTCTAGTAGTAATGTGGAAATAGAAAAATGCTATCTATTATGATAGCATTTTTCTATTTTTTTGCTATAGATATATAAAAATTTAACTTTTAGATTTACATTTACATAGAAAATTTATACACTTACTCTTTCTTCTCCTAAAATTTCCTTAAACTGTTCTACCGTATCTTTTATCATAAATATTGCTCCGCAAGGCTTTGTTCCTTCTTCATCAATTATTTCTACTTTTATATTATTTCTATCTCCCATAAAAAATCTTAAAGTTCCTCTTAGTTTTTCTTTTGTCTCTTCGTCTATTCCACGTATATCAAGCACTAATTTTTTCTCCTTTTTTTCACTTAAATTTTCTATACTGCTTGCTATTATTGTTGGTTCCTCTTCTTCTCTTATACTAAGTCTTCCTGTAACTAATACAATATTTTCTTCAATAAGTTTATCTTGCGCTCCTAAGTAGCAGTTTTCAAACACTATGATTTCTGCCGGTCCATATAAATCTTCTATTGTAACAAATGCCATTACTGTATTATTTTTTGTATATTTTTTCTTAACACTTGTTACAATTCCTGCATATTTAACTATTTGTCCATCTTTAAATTCTGTTCTTCCTCCATTTTCTGATGCTTCCATTATTTCCTTCATTTTCATTGTATCTATATTAGTTTGTTTTAAAATTTCCGTTTTTAATTTTTCTAATGGATGTCCTGATATATATATTCCAAGCATTTCTTTTTCCATTGATAGAAGTTCTTTGTCCGAATATTCTTCACAAATTTTAAATGTATATTTATGTTTTTGGTTTTCTTCTTTGTTCTCTCCTATGTCAAACATACTTACTTGTCCTGTGTATGATTTTCTTGTTTGGTCTTGTATTGCATCTAGTATATCTTCAAAAGATTCTAGAAGTGTTTTTCTTGTTTGTTCAAATTCATCAAATACTCCTGCTTTTATAAGGCTCTCAACGCATTTTTTATTTACACTATTATCCTGTATTCTTTCGCAAAAATCTGTAAAACTTTTAAAATCTCCATTTTTCTTTCTATCTTCTACAATGCTTTCAATTGCAGATATTCCAACATTTTTTATACTTCCAAGTCCGAATCTTATTTTTCCATCTTCTATTGTAAATTTAACATCACTTTTGTTTATATCTGGTTTTAAAATTTGTATGTTTAAATTTTTACACTCGTCTATATACATTGGAATTTTATCTAGGTTTCCTAAGAAACTATTTAATGTTGCTGCAAGCAAGGCTTCTGGATAATATGCTTTTATATATGCTGTTCTATATGATACAACTGCATATGCAGCTGCATGTGACTTATTAAATGCATACTTTGCAAATTCTGCCATCTCATCAAATATAACGTTTGCATCCTGTGCTGTTATTCCGTTTCTAACACAACCTGGTACAATTACTTTCCCATTTTCGTCTACTTCTCCATTTATGAAAATTTCTCTTTCTTTTGCCATTACATCTAATTTTTTCTTTCCCATAGCACGACGAACCAAGTCTGCTCTTCCGAAGTGAATATCCTGCTAAGTCTCTAACTATCTGCATTACTTGTTCTTGATATACCATACAGCCATAGGTTACCTTTAAAATTGGCTCTAGCCTTGGATGTGTATATACAGCATGTTCTGGGTTTAATTTGTTCTGTATATATCTTGGTATCTGGTCCATTGGTCCAGGTCTATATAGTGATACTCCTGCTATTATGTCTTCTAGACTATCTGGTTTTAGTTCTTTCATAAATTTTGTCATTCCAGCACTTTCGAATTGGAATATTCCGAACTGTTTTTCCTTCTGCCCATAATTTATATACTTTTGGGTCTTTCATTTCTTTGTCAAATTCTACATCTATTCCTTTTGATTCTTTTACCATTTTTATTGCATCTGATATTACTGTAAGCGTTCTTAATCCTAAAAAGTCCATTTTCAATAATCCTAGTTCTTCTAGTGTTGTCATTATATATTGTGTTGAGATATTTCCGGTCTCTTACATAAAGAGGAACATATGTATCTACTGGATCTTTTGTTATAACTATTCCGCAGGCATGTGTTGAAGCCTGTCTTGGCATCCCTTCTAATGCCATAGATATATTTAGTATGTTTCGTATTTCTTCATCATCTTCATATAACTCTCTTAGTTCTCTATTTTGCTCCATTGCTTTTTTTATCGTTATATGTATTTCGTTTGGTATCATTTTTGCAAGTTTATCTGTTTGTGCATAAGGATAGTCTAAAACTCTTCCTACGTCACGTATTACCATTCTTGCTGACATTGTTCCGAATGTTATTATCTGGGATACATGGTCTTTTCCATATTTTTCGCCAACATAGTCTATTACTTCTTGTCTTCTTTCATAGCAAAAATCAACGTCAAAGTCTGGCATACTTATTCTTTCTGGATTTAGGAATCTTTCAAAAAGCAAATTATATTTTATTGGGTCTATATCTGTAATTTCTATTGCATATGCAACGATTGATCCTGCTCCTGAGCCACGTCCTGGTCCAACTGGTATTCCATGTGATTTTGCATAATGAATAAAGTCCCAAACTATAAGGAAATAGTCTACATATCCCATCTTTTTTATTACTGATATTTCAAATTCCATTCTATCTAATATTTCTTTTGATGGATTTTCTCCATATCTATTTTTTATTCCATCTTCACATAATTTTCTTAAATAATCATAGTGTGTTGCATATCCTTCTGGAACTTCATAGTTTGGAAGTATTGTGTGTCCAAATTCAAATTCTACATTACATTTTTCTGCTATTTTTACAGTGTTTTCTATTGCATCAGGAAGGTTTGAAAAATAATCTGACATTTCCTCAGGGCTTTTTATATAAAGTTCATCTGTATCAAATCTCATTCTATCTTCGTCTGACATTCTTTTTCCAGTTTGAATACATAAGAGTATTTCGTGATTATGTGCATCTTCTTTTTTTAGGTAATGCGCATCATTTGTTGCAACTAGTGGTATATCTAGTTTTCTTCCTATTTCTACTAATTTTTGATTTACTAATACCTGCTCTTTTATTCCGTTATTTTGAAGTTCTAAATAATAGTCATCTTTGAATACATTTTTAAACCATTTAGCAATGCTCTCTGCTTTTGGCATATCGTTTGCAAGTATTGCTTGGTTTATGCTTCCTGCTAAGCATGCACTAAGTGCAATTAGTCCTTCGTGATATTTTTCTAATACCTCTAAATCTATACGTGGTTTATAATAATATCCTTCTAGAAAACCTATTGATACTAACTTACTTAAATTTTTGTAACCTTGGTTATCTTTTGCAAGTAGTATCAAGTGGTTATATTCTTTATCTTGTTGTCCATCTTTATCAAATCTACTTCTAGGCGCTACATATACTTCACAGCCTATTATTGGCTTTATCCCTTCTTTTTTACATGCTTTATAAAAGTCTATTACGCCATACATAACTCCATGGTCTGTTATTGCAATAGCATTCATTCCAAGTTCTTTTGCTCTTACTGGCAAATCTTTTATTCTATTTGCTCCATCTAACAAACTAAATTCACTATGGACATGTAAATGTACAAATTCTGACATAAAAACCTCCATTCGAGCAATTTTTAATTGCTCAATCAAGTTATTTTTATTAAACATTCTTAAATAAATTGCGAGAATGAGAGAGGTTTTTATTGCCAATTTGAGGTTTGCGAGTAATACGAGCAAAACCTCAAAGGCATTTATAATTATTATTGTGAAAAAGCATTTTTCACAATAATAGCACCTCTTTTCATGGTGCTATTATATAATATTTAATTTTAATTGTCTAGTGTACAATCATCCGAGCTTCTAAAAATTCATAATTTATTTAACTAGGCAAAAAATAATAATCATATGATATATTAGTTAAAAACGAGGTACATTAATTATTTTTTAATCTGCGTAAGCGACCAAACGTAGCGAAGCGAAGTGCGATATGGAGCAATCTACATATAATTTTAAAATTTGTAGATTGCGACTGCAAAGATTAAAAAATAATTAATGTACCTCGTTTAATACTATAAAAATACTAGTCTAATAGTTTAAGTTCTACTTCTTCTACTTTATATTTATTAGTAACTTCATCTAGTTTAAATTCCATTAAAGTTTTTGTAAGATTTTCTTGAATTTGTTTCAAATCTGTTGTAAATAATAATTTTATCTTGTCTATTTCTATTTTGTTTGTAACAATTTCTTTAAAACATTCGGCTGCATGTCTATCATCTTCACATACAATTATTAATTGTGGAATTGTGCTAAATCCTGAGTCTCCTGGTACAAAATTATCATAAAAGTCTTTATACATTTTCATTTTGTCTACTAATTTCTTCTGCCAATCTTCTTCTCTTCTTATTACTTCAAATAGGAATGTTATTGACTTTGAATTTTTTGTAAGTCTTACTCCTCCACCTGTTGCTTTAAATACTTTTCCTAGTGTCTTTGCATTTAATGTAGGTTTTACAATGTATTCATCAAATGCTTTTACTTTTCTTAAATATGCAATTATTACTTGGTTTCCTGCTAATCTCTTTTTTATCATGGCAACTGGCTTTGTATTATCTGATTGTTGCCATTTGCATTCTGTTCCTCTTGATGTAAGAAGATATTTCCCCATTTTTTCTAGACAGTATATTCTATATATTCCTTTTCCATCTTCTGATGTGAAATAGTATCTTGTTAATATCTTTGATTTTACAAGTTGCTCTAGTTTATTGTTTAACTTGTCTTGTGATTTATAATCTATTCCCTTATATTCAAGCATTTGGCATAGTTGTCTAGAAGTTATAAATTCAAATTCATTAACTAGGTCAAGTATTGCAAAGTGCAAATCATTTATATGGCCTAAATTAATCTTATGTACTATTTGATTCATTGACACATATCCATCTTTTCCATCAAAAGTCTTGATTTCTCCTGGTCTTAGTGCAAACGGTGATTTTTGAGCCTCTATTTCATTATCATCTACCATTTTTATCTCCTCCTTGTATAATACATTTAGGATATTTTTACCTAAACTTTACTAGTTTAATCATATATCAAAAGTTTTACTTTCTTCTTTTCTGGAATTATTTTCTTTATATAAACTTTAACATCTTGTCCATATTCTATATTTTCTTTATATTCTGCAAGTCCAACAAGATTTGGTTTTAATTCTATAAATATTCCATTTTTTGATTTTTCTGTTTCTCTTGCAATTCCTTTTACTACTGTTCCTTGTTCAAATTCTTTGATATTTTCTTCCCAAGTTCCAAGTAGTTCTTTATATGTAAAGGATATTCTATTTTTTTCTTTGTCTATGTCTTTTACCATTACATCTATTTCTTGGCCTATATTAAATCTATCATATGGGCTTTTTATTCTAGATACTGACATATCTTCTATATATAAAAGTCCACTTATTCCGATTTTCTATTTCAATAAATGCTCCATATGGTTTTATTTGTTTTACTTTTCCCTTTACTATCATTCCTTTATCTAAATTGCTTTCAGATATATTAAATTTTTGATATTTCATCTTATATATCTCCTTTATCTTTTGTACATTTATAATTATACTATTATTTCCTCTATTTTGCAAATTTTTCTAATAATTCTTCTACTTCTTCTTCTTTTAAATATCTCCATTCTCCTATTTTTAGTGATTTTACATCTATGTTTCCAATTTTAGTTCTATGCAATGCCTTTACTTTTTTTCCAATTGCTTCACACATTTTTCTAACTTCTCTATTCTTGCCTTCGTGTATTGTTATTTCTAGTCTTGATATGTTTTTTTCTTTATCTATTTTTAATATTTTAATTTCTGCTGGTTTAGTTACATAATCATCAATTGCTACGCCTTTTCTTAGAGTCTCTACTTCTTCTTCCTTAATTTCTCCTATTATCGTAACTGTATACGTTTTTGTTATTTCATGCTTTGGATGTGTTACCTTATATACAAAGTCCCCATCATTTGTAAGTATTAATGCACCAGATGTATACATGTCAAGTCTTCCGTACAGGTACTATTCTCTTATTTACTTTTACTAAGTCAAGTACTGTATCTCGATTAAATTGATCTCTCACAGTCGTTACATAACCTATCGGTTTGTTAAGTAATATATATACATTTTTGCTATTTGCTTTTACTTCTTTATCCTTAAAGTATACAATATCTAATTCAGGGTTTACCTTAGTCCCAAGTTCATAAACCGTTTCTCCGATTTACTTTTACTTTTCCTTGTAATATATATTCCTCACATTTTCTTCTTGATGCAATTCCAGAGCTTGCCAAAAATTTTTGTAATCTCATTTCTTCCACTTTCTAGGGTTCCTCCAATGTCTTTTTTATATTTTAGTTTTTTATTTTTGATTCTCTAATTGCTCAAGCACCTCTTCAAAATACTTTGGTATAGGTGCTTCTATTTTCATTTTTTTATTCGTTGTTGGATGAGTAAATTCTATTTCTTTTGCATGTAACATTTGCCCCTCTACTCCAAATGGATTTTTACCATTTGAATATACTGCATCTCCAACTACTGGATAACCAATTTCTGATAAATGCACTCTTATTTGATGTGTTCTTCCTGTATCTATTTTTACTTCTAGAAGTGTAAAATCTCCATATCTTTTTAATACTTTAAAATGAGTAACTGCATTCTTTCCGCTTCCTTGTTACTTGCATTTTCTTTCTGTCTTTTTCGCTTCTTCCAATTGGCATATCTATTGTTGCTTCATTTGCTTTTACATTACCTCTAACTAATGCAATATATATTTTTCTCACTTTTCTATTTTTTATTTGTTCACTTATATTAATATGTGATTTATCATTTTTGGCGACAATTAAAACTCCTGAAGTGTCTTTATCTAGCCTATGTACAATTCCAGGTCTAATTTCTCCTCCTATCCCTGATAGGCTTCCCTTGCAAATGTTCATAACTGCATTTACTAATGTTCCATTTGGATTTCCATTTGCAGGATGCACTACCATTCCTTTAGGCTTATTTACAACTATTATATCATCATCTTCATAAAGCACGTCTATTGGTATTTCTTCTGATTCAATTTTGCTTTCCTTTACTTCCGGTATTTCTACTTCTATCTTATCTCCAATATTTACCTTATATGAAGCTTTTTCTTTTTTTGAATTTACTAATATATTTCCTTCATCTATTAACCTTTGAACTGTCATTCTTGATATATCACTATCTAAAACTGCAATTGCCTTATCTAGTCTCGTTTTGGCTAATTTTTCATCTATTTCATATTCTTTTTTATTCTTCATCATCTACTGATTCGTTTACATTTAACCTTTCATATAATACAAAATTATCATCTTTATACAATTCTTTGTAGTTATCATCTCTTGATAAGAATAAGTTTAGTTTTGAGTGTACATATGTCATTACATGTGTTATTTCATACTTTTTGAAAATGTCTTCATAGTATATTCCTATATTTGAAACATTTATATAATCGTTAAATATTTCGACTCCTTCATTAAATTCCGGTGAATACAAATCTGCACGAGAATCTATGAATACTGGTATTCCTCTAAATAGTAAATAGCTTCCATAGTTATAGTCATTAAATATTTTCATTGTATTAAAGTTAAGATTTTCATTATCTCTTTGCTCTAATATATAATCTGATGCTTCTACTGGGTATGAAGATTTACTTATATATTCGTCATCAAATTTTGAAACATATACTCCAAATGAAGCTATAAGTGTTATGAATATTGCTAAAGCATATCCTTTCCAAGTAACTACTAGTTTAGTAAAGTCTTCTATTCCATTTTTATCATATTTTTCGGTAAAGTCACAAATAATTTTTGTAAATGACATTACTCCTATTATTAGTAACATTGAAAATTGTCTTCTTGCCATAAATGTTAATACAAGTAATCCACCTATCATAAATAAATCTTTAAGTGAGATCTTAGTGTCTGTAAATACAAGTAATATTAACAATACTACTATTATCATTATTGCACCATCATGCTGTGCAAGTATTAGTGGTTGATGCTCTGAAATACTCTCTGTTGTAGTTCCTTGCATTAACTTAAAGATATGTGTATATGGTTCATCACCAATAGGTGTTAAAAGTCCTGCTGCAAAGCATATAACCATTATTAGTATAAGCCACTTGACTGCATCTCTTCTAACAAGTCTTACCTTATATGGATTTTGTTCTCTTTTTTCTGATGTTTGTTTATATTTTATAAATTGTTCTTCAAGCTCTACTAGTTTTGCTTGTAATTCTTCTAATTTTTCTTTATCTTTCTTAGATGGTTTTGATATTTTCTTTTTTAGTCTAGCTATTCTAATTTTGTATATTAAATTTGAATCTCTAAGTTTTATAATTAGGTATTCTCCTATATATGGCATCATTAATATAAAGAAGAAATAGAATACTGCTGCATGTAGATTAGCAATTAATGTTGCAATTAATACAAGCCCTACAGCATATCTTTTTTTCTTCGTATCTAAGAAGCATTCTATAAATAATATTTCAAGTACAAATAATATGAAAGTTACAAGCTGAGCACGTGCCGCTATATAATCTTGAAGTAAAAATAATATTCCAAAAGTTAGGATAAAAGAAAATAAATTTTTTCCATTTATTTTATTATTGGTTGCATATAGAGTTATTCCTAAAATTATGCTCAATACTACTGTTGAAATATATATTCCTGTCATTCCTCCGAACAGAATATATTAGATACATTCCTACATCATATAACCAGTGTGGATATGTATATTTTAAGTCAGACCATGCAAACGGATCTTTTCCATCTATTCCATGTTCTACTATATGCTGACCTGTTGCTATTGTATAATATGTGTCATTTTGTAATGTTTTAGGTGCAATTGCAAACGCAAATATTGCTATACAAATTATTGCAATTATATTAAATTTGATCTTCGTTTTTTTATCCATTTCTATTAAACTCCTTTTTTTCTATTTAAAACTACACTTATTATATATAAAAAATATAAAAAGAACAAGTCTTTTTTCTGTTTTTAAATTGTATATTACAAAATTGCATTTTTTTACAAAGTTTTTAAATATTTATATTGAATTTATTTTATTTTTGATATATTATAATAGAGTATATAATTTACTAAGGAGGAAGTTTTATGGCAACTAAAAAAGTTAAAGATGACTCTAAAACTGCTAGCAAGAAAAACACTACTGCTATAAAGACTAAAGATACTGTAGAAAAGGATAAAAAAGTAAAAAAAGTTACTAAAACTGCTGAGTCAGGAAAAAAAGTAACTTCTAAAAAAGATGCTTCTCCTAAAAAGACTGGCTCTAAAAGTGCTTCTTCTAAAAGGACTAGCTCTAAAAGTGATTCTCCTAAAAGAACTAGCTCTAAAAGTGTTTCTAAAAAATCTGAAGCAGTAAGAAAAAATGCTTCTAAATCACAAAAAGATGTTGCTGTAAAAAAGGTATCTAAAAAAACTAGCACTAAGTCTAAGACTGGAAATAAAGTTGTAGCATCAAAAACTGATAAAAAATCTACTTCTTCTAAAGTAACAAAAGTTAAAGAAACTGAAAAATGGTCTGCTAAGCCTATGCTTGCAGAATATTATGATTTACCATATAGGTATAATGAAACAGTTGTAAAGATACTTGCTCAAACTCCGACTACTCTTTTTGTTTATTGGGATATTTCGGATAATGATAGAAGTTCTTTAATAAATACTCATGGTGAAAATTTCTTTTATGAAACTAAACCTATTTTGATAATACATAATATAACTAAAAATTATTCTTTTGAACTTGAGATAAACGATTTTGCAAATAGTTGGTATATTAGGACTCAAGAGCCAAACTGTGATTATGTTATAGAGCTTGGAAGAAAAGCTATTAACAAACCTGAGGAATATATTTACATAGATTCTTCAAATAAGATTGTCTCTCCTAATGATCATATTTTATTTGAGAAGGCTAATTTAGGTAATGTCCTATTTAGGAATGTTAAGACTAATGTTCTTTCTTCAAAAGATTTTGGAAGTTTAAGATTTATAAATGATATTGATAAGTTATATGGTAATCTTTATGATGTTTACAGTAGATTATATAATGATGAAACTTTAAATAAGCTTGAGAACCCATCTTCAGGCGAGTTTATTAGAAAATAGAAAGAGGAATTACAAATGACTAATAATCCAAAAGGTTATGTAAGTTTTGTTCTACATGCACACTTACCTTTTGTGCATCACCCTGAAAGCACAAATTATTTGGAAGAAGAATGGCTTTTTGAGGCCATTTCTGAAACATATATACCTTTACTTACTAATTTTAAAAAGTTAGAGGAGGAAAAAGTTGATTTTAGAATAACTATGTCACTTACTCCCCCTCTTCTTTCTATGTTAGATAACAAATTACTTCAAGCAAGATATATACACTATTTAGAGAAACATATAGAACTATGTAAAAAAGAAGTTGTAAGAACTAAGTTTAATGAAAAAATGAATAAACTATCTAAATATTATTTAGATAGATATACTTCTGACTTACATATTTTTAGAGATGTCTATGACTGTAATATAATTCAAGGATTTAAGCATTTTCAAGATATTGGAGTTCTTGAAATTATCACTTGTGGTGCAACTCATGGATATTTTCCTATTTTATATGTTAATGAAAAGACTGTACGTGCGCAAATTGCAGTCGGTGTGCAGACTTATGAAAAATATTTTGGAAGAAAACCTCGTGGTATTTGGCTTCCTGAATGTGGTTATGTTCCAGAAGCTGATAAATATTTAAAAGAATTTGGAATAGAATATATTATAACTGAATCTCATGGTATTCTTTATGCTGATCCAACACCAGTATATGGTACTTTTGCCCCAATTGTCTCTCCAACAGGAATAGTTGCTTTTGGACGTGATATGGAAGCTTCTAAGCAGGTTTGGAGTTCTATTTGTGGATACCCAGGAGATTTTAATTATCGTGAATTTTATAGAGATATTGGTTATGACGCAGATTATGAATATATAAAACCATACATTACTTATGATGGCGTAAGGGTTAATACTGGTATAAAATATCATAGAATTACTGGCAATACTGATAATAAAGATATATATGATGTCAGATGGGCAATGGATTCTGCTGAGAAACAAGCAGGACATTTCTTTGATTCAAGGCAAGCCCAAATAACTAATCTTGCAAACTTTATGCAAACTCCACCAATTATTCTTTGTCCTTATGATGCTGAACTTTTTGGACATTGGTGGTATGAAGGTCCTTATTGGCTATATATTTTATTTAAAAAAATATATTATGATAAATCTGATTTTAAATTAATAACTCCAGGAGAATTTATTGATAAATATCCAGAAATTCAAGAGTCTACTCCTTGTCGTTCTAGCTGGGGCGCAAATGGATATAGTGAAGTTTGGATTAATGAACTTAATGATTATTCTATAAGACATCTTCATAAATGTGGTGACAGAATGGTTGAACTTGCAAATACTTTTAAGGAAGAAAAAGATCCTATAAAAATTAAAGCTCTAAATCAAACTGCTCGTGAACTTTTACTTGCTCAAAGTAGTGATTGGAACTTTATTATAACAAATGGTACTATGGTTGATTATGCGAAGAAACGTACGAAGGATCATGTTGGTAGATTCAATAAATTATATCAACAAATTAAAGATGATAATATTGATGAAAAATTTCTAGAAGATATCATTGAAAAAGATGCTATCTTCCCTGACATTGATTATAAAATATATATGTAATTTATACAAGTTTCAAAAATCTCTTTTTTGAATAAGATAATGTATATGTAATTATTTTTAGCAAATAATATATATTGTCTTATTTGAAAGGAGATTTTTTATAATGAAGTCATTATGCATTAAGAATAATAACAAAGAAATCGTATCTTATTTGCTAGAAAAATTATCTTCTTCAAATATAGAAAATCTATACTTTTCAGAACAAAAATTTAAAATATATAAAAATGTTATAGTTCATTATAAAGGTACTGACATAGATTTTTTTTATGATAAAATTTCTTCTATTTTAACTGAATGTATTATTTATTTTTATGAAGTCAAACTTTTAAGAAGAATTTTAGAGTATAATTATTTCTATTTTTCTTCTGATGAAAAGAAACAAATTTTGTCATCTGCAAAAGATTTTATAGAAGAAGATACTATTTCCAAAGAGGATAATTATTTTTCTATATATTATTCTGTTATGGATTATATAAAGCAAAATAAATCACTAATTTTAGATGGTTTTATTAATTTTAGATTACAAAATTATATGAAAAATCTAGATTATATTATAGATATTTCTGTTAATAAATTTCTCATTGAAAAAGAATATAATGAATTTGTTGATATATTGAAGTTTTATGTGTCAATTACGCCTTTTCAGATTTCTCTTATACATCTTGTTTATTACAAAAACGAAAGTATTTTGTTAGATAATAATAAAAAAGTAATTAGAACTGATGATAAAATTTTTTCAGATAAATATTTACCCGATATTTCCTTTTCTAATAATGATTATGTGCTAAATACTATACTTAATTTAATTCCAAAAAAGCTTATTATTCACATGATTGATAGCAAAGAAGATGAGTTTATAAATACTCTAAAACTTATTTTTGGTAATAGATGCGAGATTTGCTCTGATTGTATAATTTGTGATTTATATAAGAAAAAGCGGTTTTACCACATGTGCGGATTTGCTTTACAAACCGCACGAATAATGGTAATTTATTATTTAATTACAATATAATCATTGCATCTCCAAAACTGAAAAATCTATATTTTTCTTTTACTGCTGTTTCATATGCTTTAAGTATAAATTCTCTTCCTGCTAGTGCAGAAACAAGCATTAGAAGTGTTGACTTAGGAAGGTGAAAGTTTGTAATTAAAGCATCTATACATTTAAACTTATAACCTGGATATATGTATATACTTGTATCTTCTTCGGTTTCATGTACTAATCCATTTTCATCTGCTATGCTTTCAAGTACCCTGCAAGATGTTGTCCCAACTGCAATTACTCTTTTACCATTTTTCTTTGTTTCATTTATTTTTTTAACATCTTCTTCTTTTATGTAGAAATGCTCTGAATGCATCTCATGTTCTTCTACATTTTCTTCTTTTACTGGTCTAAATGTTCCAATCCCCACATGTAATGTTACTTTTGCAATCTTTATTCCTTTTTTCTCTATCTTTTCTAAAAGTTCTTCTGTAAAGTGAAGTCCTGCTGTTGGTGCTGCAGCTGAGCCCTCATATTTTGCATATATTGTTTGATATCTATCTCTTTCTTTTAATTCTTCATGTATATATGGTGGAAGTGGCATAAGACCTATTTTGTCTAATATTTCATTAAAAATTCCTTCATATGTAAATTTAACTTTTCTAGTTCCCCCTGGCATAATCTCTAATATTTCTGCTGTTAAAATGCCATCTCCAAATATTACTTTTGTACCTACTTTTAATTTATTTCCTGGTCTAACTATACTCTCCCAAATGTCTCCCTCTATCTGTTTTAAAAGCAAAAATTCAATATTTGCACCTGTCTCTTTTTTTCCATAAAGTCTTGCTGGTATTACTTTTGTATTATTTATAACTAGACAATCTCCTTCTTCTAGATAATCTATTACATCAGAAAATATTTTGTTTGTTTCTATTGTTTCATTTTTTCTATTTACAACCATTAGTCTTGACATATCTCTTTTTTTAATTGGTGTTTGTGCTATTAATTCTTCTGGTAATTCGTAGTTAAAGTCTTCTACTTTCAATGTTATTCCTCCATTCTGTAATCGTCCTTAGGACTATTTTGTACTTTTTCTAATATTGCCTTTATTTCGTCATATCTTTTTACAACTGCATTTGGTGTACTTTTCTTTATGTATTCTTTATTATCGTTTAAAAATGCTTCTCTAATTTTTGTTGAAGATACCGCTTCAAACATAGCTTGTCTTTCAAATAACCTTAAATTTATTCTTTTCCTTAAAATTTCTTCAAACCACGCTTCTATTATTTCTTTTTCATCTGAAAAATACATTGAAAATGTTTTTTGTCCTGCAAGTGATACAATATTATAGTAAAGATATCTTCCCCATTCTAGATTAGAAGAAATATCAGTTTCCATCGACCAATCTGGAAGTTCTTTTATGATAATTCTATTCATATCTTTTTTAAATTTTTCTTCTAATGCTTCTTCTAAAATTTGCCTTCTTAAATGTATATCTAACGGATTTCTTAAAGTTCCTTTTTTGTTTTTACTACCAATTAATATTATTACTTCTTCATTTTCTTCTAGTATTTTTTCTATTATTCCAAGATGTCCAATATGTAATGGTTGCATTCTAGATAAAAATACTCCTATTTTTTTACTCATTTTCACTTCACCTTTATAATTCTAATATTTATTATTCTAATATTTCTTCATAAGTATCCATATTTATATACTAACATTTAATATAACTTATATATCTAGCATTCTTCTATATATCTTCGTTTAATATTGCTTTATATATTTAAAGCAAAAATGCTTTATTGGCATTTTTGCTAAAATTTTATATGATTCTTAATATATCATTATACATTACAAATATCGAGAGTCCTAATATAAATGCAAAACCTAACATTTGTATTTTAAAAGAAGTTTCTTCTTTTAATGGTTTTCTCTTTATGCACTCTATTATATATATTAGTAGTTTTCCTCCATCTAATGGTGGAATTGGTAAAAGATTAGTTATTCCAAGTGATAGAGAAATTACTGATAAAAGATATACAAAGTCGGTAATTCCTGATGTCTGTGTTACTATGCTAGCTATTCCTACTGGTCCTGATAAATCGTCTATTGTAGCTCCTCCTGTGAACAACATTTTTATACTATCTAATAATGCTCCCGAAAAATTTATTGTGCTTGATACTGCTACACTTACTCCATAATGTATTGTGATTAAAATAAAATATACGAGTAATCCAAATACTATGTTTACAAGTGGTCCTGCACAAACTATTGCAATCTTCTTAAGTATTCCTGCATTACTAAAAGAGCCTTCTGCATCTGAAGGTTCTTCTTCTCCTTCCATATTTACATATCCGCCGAAGTGGAACTAATCTTAAAGAATATTTAGTATCTTTTCCTTGCTTACTCCATAATAATTTTCCAAAGCCTATTGAAAATTCGTTTACTTTTATTTTACAAAGTTTTGCAACTAAGAAATGTCCACCTTCATGGATTATTATTAGTACTCCAAGTAATACAAGAGTTTTTATAATACCTAATATTATGCTCATTTAGCTTAAGAATGCCTCCTTAATTTATATTTTCATTCAAATAATAATTATTTATTTAAAAGAACTGCGTAAGCGACCAAACGGAGCAAAGCGAAGTGCGAAATGGAGCAACTTACATATAATTTTAATTTCGTAAGTTGCGACTGCAAAGTTCTTGAAAAATAAATAATTATTATTTGACTATATTACCATATTACTATATTACTATATTACTATATTACCATATTACCATATATTCATTAATAATACATATGCAACTGGTGCTATAAACAAAAGACTATCTATTCTATCTAGTATTCCTCCATGTCCTGGAATTAAATTACTATAATCTTTTATTTCATTATATCTTTTTATGCTTGATGCTGCGAAGTCTCCTACTTGACCTATTATACTTAGTAGTAATGATATAAGTATAATATATATATATGATATATTAGTAAAGAAATATGTATTGCATACTATTGTATATATAAGTGCAAGTATCATAGCTCCTATAGCTCCACTTATGCAACCTTCAATTGATTTATTTGGACTTATTTTGCTAAATTTATGTTTTTTTGTGTTCAATAATTTTCCAGCAAGATATGCAAATATATCTGTTCCCCATCCGCAAATTATTACATACCAAATTAATATTTTTCCGCCATCTTGGCTATATATGATAGGTAAAAACATTATAAGTACTGGTACATATATTATTCCAAATAGTGTAACTGCACCATCTACTATATTTGTTTTCATTCCAGAATTTAATATATGGAAAAATACAACGAATATTGAAAATATTACTAGAGCAAACATCATATTTATCATGTCTGCATCAACTTCAAGCAATGTTGATTGCATATGAAATAGTCTTAATACAGATATACTAATTGCTACTAAGTATCCTATCCACTTAATTGGTTTTGCTCTTCTTCCTTTTTCAAAGGCTCCAAAATATTCTCTTATTGCAATTAACGCAACAATTGCAAAAAATATGTCTACTACAGTACTATTTCCAAATACGAGTATCACTGCAATAAGTGGCAAGCCTAGTATTGATGTTAAAACTCTTTTTATATCCATAGAAATTATTTACCTCCGAATTTTCTATTTCTTTTTTCGTATGTTTCAATTGCTTCGTCTAAGTCTTTCTCTGAAAAGTCTGGCCAATATTTATCAACAAAAATAAATTCTGAATAAACTAACTGCCAAGGCAAGAAATTACTTAGCCTTATTTCTCCACTTGTTCTTATTAATAAGTCTGGGTCTGGTTCATCTTTTGTATATAGGTAACTTGAAACTAATTTTTCGTTTATATCTTCTATTTTTATTTTATCTTCTTTTACATCTTTTGCAATTTCTCTTACAGCTTTTGTAATTTCGTCACGTCCTCCATAATTAAATGCTATACATAGTGTTGTTCCTGTGTTATTTTTTGTTTTTTCTTCTGCTTTTGCTATACTTTTTTGTAAACCTAAAGATAAGCTTTCTATATGTCCAAATAATTTTATTCTTATATTTTCTGTATCTGCTGCTTTTACTAAATCATCTAAATAATTTTTGAAAAGCAACATTAAGCCTCCGACTTCTTCTTCACTTCTTTTCCAATTTTCTGTTGAAAATGCATATACTGTAAGATATTTTAATCCTATTTTATTTGCATATCTTACTAACTTTTTTAAATTTTCTGCTCCTTCTTTATGCCCAAGATTTGTACTTAATGAGTGTTCTTTTGCCCATCTTCTATTTCCATCCATTATTATCGCAATATGCTCTGGCATAGCATTCATTTTCTTATTCTCCTTATTTTTCTCTATTTTTTATGTATAATGCAAGCTCTTTTAAGAATTCGCCTTTGTTACCATATGTTTTTATTTCTTCTAAAGCTTCATTTGTTACTTCTTCTAGCATTTCTTGTGCTTTTTCTAATCCATATTTTGTAACAAATGTTACCTTTCCTCTTTCTCTATCATTTCCAACAGGTTTTCCTAAAACTTTTTCATCTCCGATTTCTGATAATATATCATCTTTTATTTGAAATGCAAGTCCTATTTTATCTGCATATTTACTTAAAGATTCTAATTCTTTTTCTTCTGCTTCTGCAAGTATTGCACCTATTCTAACACTTGTTTTTATTAAGGCTCCTGTTTTATTGTTATGCATGTATTCTAAGTATTCGTTTGATATTTCTTTTCCTTCAAATTCTGTATCAACATATTCTCCTGCTATCATTCTATCTACACCAAAAGCTAATTCTTTGAATGCTCTTAGCTTATTATTTAGCTCTTTAGTATCCTTTTCTTTTGCAAGTTCCATGCTTATTACCATATACGCATTATTTAATAATCCATCTCCTGCAAGTATTGCAGTTGCTTCATTAAATGCTTTATGGTTTGTAGGTTTTCCATGTCTAAAGTCATCATTATCTATTCCTGGAAGATCATCATGTATAAGTGAAAAATTGTGTATCATTTCCATTGCTACTGCGAATGGAAATACTTTTTCAAAGTCACTTTTAAATAGTTTATATGAAGATATCATAAGTATAGGTCTTAGTCTTTTAGCAGAACTAATTAAACTATATTCCATAGATGCATTTAGTCTTTCTTCTGGACATTTTTCTTTTCTTAAATATTTTTCTAGTTCATTATTTACTATATTCACATATTCTTTTAGTTCTTCTTTAAAATTCATTTATAATTCAACTCCAAGACTATTATTTTGATATTTTATTAAATATCAGTTCTAGAATATTTAAATTATGTTTCCTTTATAATTTATGGATTATATTAAATTTACCTAAGCTCTTCATTATACGCTCATAATTTCTTTTTCTTTTACTGAAAGTATATTATCAATTTGCTCTACTTTTTTATCTGTTAATTTTTGGATTTCTGTTTCTGCATTTCTTAAATCATCTTCTGTCATATCTCCATCTTTTTGAGCCTTTTTAGCGTCATCTAATCCATCTCTTCTTATAGAACGAATTGATACTTTTGCTTCTTCTGCTGTTTTTCTGATATCTTTTACTAATTCTTTTCTTCTTTCTTCATTTAATTCTGGGAAAGCTAATCTTATTACTTTTCCATCATTGTTTGGTGTTATTCCAATGTCTGATGCAAGTATTGCTTTTTCTATTTCTTTTAGTACACTCATATCCCATGGTTGTATAACAATTAATCTTGCCTCAGGTACTGATATTCCTGCGACTTGGCTTATTGGAGTTGAAACTCCATAATAGTCTACTTTTACTTTATTAAGTATTGCAGGATTTGCTCTTCCTGCTCTAACTTCTGCAAAATTTTCTTGTAAAACACTTATTGTTTTATCCATTCTTTCTTCTATATTACTAAAATCCATATAATCACATTCCTTTCTTTATTCAACTATTGTTCCAATATCTTCACCTTTAACAACTTTTACGATGTTCTCAGGTTGTGCTATTGCAAATACTCTTAGTGGAATATTATTATCCATACATAATGATGTTGCTGTTGAATCCATTACTTTTAAATCTTTATTTAATATATCTAAATATGATATTTTATCATATTTAATAGCATTTTTATCAACTTTTGGATCTGCAGAATATACTCCATCTATTGTTTTTGCAAGTAATATTACCTCTGCATCAATTTCTGCTGCTCTAAGTGCTGCAGCTGTATCTGTTGTAAAATATGGGTTTCCTGTTCCACAAGAAAATATTACTACTCTTCCATGTTCTAAATGTTTAATTGCTTTTCTTTTTATGTATGGTTCTGCAATCTGTCTCATTTCGATTGCTGTTTGAAGTCTTGTTTTTACTCCTCTTGCTTCAAGTGTGTCTTGAAGTGCTAAACCATTCATTGCTGTTGCAAGCATTCCCATATAGTCAGAAGTTGTTCTTTCCATTTGGTGACCATATCTTCCTCTCCAGAAGTTTCCTCCACCAACTACTATTCCAACTTGTACTCCTAAATCTACTACTTTTTTTATCTCATCACATATTTTTCCTATTACATCTGCATATACTCCTGTTTTGTTGTCTCCTGCAAGTGCTTCTCCACTTAATTTTAATAAAATACGTTTGTATTTTACCTCGCTCATTTTAACCTCCGTTCAGGATACTTTTTTAAGTCTCCAAATTTTAAATTAAACCTTTATTATTGTACCACATTTTACCTATGTTTTGTCAATTTTTTTGAAATTTATATTAAAATTTATGTTATTTTTCTATAGACCCAAATATATTTTTTATTTTTTTATCTGCGTAAGCGACCAAACGTAGCGAAGCGAAGTGCGAAATGGAGCAATTTACATATATATTTTTATTGGAAATTGCGACAGCAAAGATATAAAAATAAAAAATATATTTGGGTTTTAGTTATTCTAGCTAAACAGTTTATTTTCCATTATATACTCATATACTTCTTCTAAAACTAAGTTCTTAAAGTCTGTATTTTTCTCCTTTAAATTTTTTCTAAATTTACTAGAACTACTTGTATTGTGCTCTTTGTTTTTTATAATTGCAATATTATTGCAATCTAAGTCCATTTCTTTAATATATTTATTTATATTGATATTTTCTCTATCTAAAATTATGTATTTGTATTTTTTTGTAAGTGTTTTATATTCCTTCCAACTTGTAATTTTTACAAAATTGTCTGCTCCCATTATAAAATATATATTATCGTTAGGATATTTTTTCTCTATTATTCTAAATATATCAATAGCATATACTTTTTCTTTGATATTTTTTTCTAAATCGGATATTTCTATTCGTTCTTCTCCTGTACTTGCAATTTTTAGCATATTGAACCTATCTTTAAAAGGTAAAAGATCTTTTTTTTCGTAAAAATCTCCTATTGGAACAAATATTACTTTATCTAGTTTACATTCTTTTAATGCTTTTTTTGCAAGATTTATATGTGCTATTGTTGGTGGACTAAATGAACCTCCAAAAAAACCTATATTCATAATATTTCCTTTACTACTTTAAAAATTTCCTCTGATATTTCTTCTCTTGTTCTTATTTCTCCATTATTTATACAGTTTATTTCACACCAGTTATAATCTTTTGCTACTTTGCATGCTGCATTATAACTATCTTGGATGTGATTTTTACTTCTTTCATGTATATCTTTCTTTTCTTCTCCACTAAATTTATTTTTTCTATGTTCTATTAATTTTAAAGCATATTCTGGTGGCATATTTAAGAAGAATACTTTTGTTGGCATAGGAATTTTATATATATTAAATTCTAGATCATAAAGCCAGTTTAAAAATTTTTTTCTTTCTTCTTCATCTTTTATTTTTCCTGCTTGGTGTACCATGTTGGCTGTTGTATATCTATCTGCAAGTATTAGTCCTCCATTTTCATAGTATTCTTCTAAATCTTTTTTATAGGTTGCATATCTATCTGCTGCATAAAATGTTGATGCAATATATGGACTTATTTCTTGTGCATCATTTCCAAACTCTCCTGACAAATACATTTTTACTAAACTTGATGATTCAGAATCATAATTTGGGAAACTTACTTTCCTATAATCTATGTTTTCCTCTTTTAGTTTATTTTCTAATAATTCCATTTGTGTTTGTTTTCCACTTCCATCAGTTCCATCTATTACTATTAATTTTCCCATATTTTATCCTTCCTTTTAATATAATTTAAAATAAATATAATTCGTATATTATTTACTAAATCTTCAGAGATTAATTTTATTTTTTATCTTCCTCTATTACCAAATACAGTACATATACATCATTTTGTAAACAATGTATATGTACTGCATAATACTATCCTAAGCTTTTACATTTTTCATTTTTTCTTTTATATACTCGATTTCTACTTCTTTGTCAAGTCTTACAAAAAGTGGATTTCCTTTTTCTATAACTTTAAAATCTTTTTGTAATAAATTAAACTTATCTAAACTATCCCATGACATTACAGTTTCATCATCTATTCCAAGTTGTTTTACAATTTCATTAGAAGTATTTGTAAGTATAGGTTTTAGCATTATAGCGACTTTTCTTAAATTTTCTACTAAATGATACATTACCGAAGAAAGTTCTTTTGTTTTTTCTTCTTTTGCTAAAGCCCAAGGCATTGTTTCATCTATATATTTATTTGTAATAGAAATTGTCTTCCAAATTTCTTCTAATGCGATATTTATATGGTAACTTTCCATATTTTCTGTAACTTTATTTATATGTTCTAAAGTTTCTTTTTCTAGGCTTTCATCAAAATCTGTTACATGCCCTTTATATTTTGGAATGATTCCTCCAAAGTATTTATTTATCATTCCTATTGTTCTGTTTAATAAATTTCCTAAATCATTACATAAATCAAAATTAAATCTTTCTACAAATCCCTCTGGTGAAAATATTGCATCTTGCCCAAAAGCAAATTCTCTAAGTAGGAAGTATCTTGTTGCATCCAATCCATATCTTTCTACTAACATATCTGGATAAACAACATTTCCTTTTGACTTAGACATTTTGCCATCTTTCATCATTATAAATCCATGTGCATATATTTTCTTTGGCAATGGTATATCTAATGCCATTAAAAATATAGGCCAATATATTCCATGAAATCTTATTATATCTTTTCCTACGATTTGTAAATCAGCAGGCCAATATTTCTTAAATAAACTATCGTCATCTGACATATATCCTAATGCAGTTATATAATTAACTAATGCATCTAGCCAAACATATATTACATGTTTTGGATCTTTTTTTACTTTTATTCCCCAATCGAAGCTTGTCCTAGTAATACATAAATCTTCGAGTCCTGGTTTCAAAAAGTTATTAAATAGTTCGTTCCTTCTTGATTCTGGTTCTATAAAATTTGGATTCTCTTCATAGAACTTAATTAATCTATCAGCATATTTTTTCATGTTGAAGAAATATGCTTCTTCTTTCATTTTCTTTACTTCTCTGTTACAATCTGGACATTTTCCATCAACAAGTTGAGTTTCCGTAAAGTATGTCTCACATGGGACACAATACCAACCTTCATATTCGCCTTTGTAAATGTCTCCTTGCTCCATCAATCTATCAAATATTTTTTCTGCTATATCTGTATGTCTTTTTTCTGTTGTACGAATAAAATCGTCATACTGTATATCCATTAGTTTCCAAACTTTTTTTGCATACTCTGACATTTCGTCAACATAATCTTGAGGAGTTTTCCCTAGCTTTTTTGCTATTTCTTCAATTTTTTGTCCATGTTCATCAAGTCCTGTAAGAAATCTTACATCATATCCTCTTAATTTTTTGTATCTTTTGATTGTATCAGCAAGAACTGTCGTATATGCTGTTCCAATATGGAATTTTCCACTTGGATAATAAATTGGTGTTGTAATATAAAATGTCTCTTTGTTCATGTATAAAATCCCTTCTTAAATAAAAATGATTATATTTTGCTCCAAAACCAATCTAGGCTATTGTCTATGCTTTTCTTATTTCTATGTTTTGCTTCTATATCATCTATCCATAGATATGCTATATATGTTATAAGAACAAATCCAAAGTCCAATATCATTGAAGTTGAAAGCACTTGTTTATATTGTCCATAAACATCTGCAAATCCGAATAATTGTACTGTATGCATTACAAGTAGTATTATACATAATATTAAGGCTATCGCTGGAATAATAGCTCTTTTTAATTCATGTCCTAAAAATATTGCACAAATTATAGCTGTTAAGCATAAAGTAGCTACTAGTGGTTGTGTTAAATTTATTACAGGCATAACTTACACCTCCCTTTTCTTTTGTTGCTTTAATTTATGTATTTATTTTCTTAATCCTAGTCTATATTATATATTTTTTACCATATATTTTGCAATAGTTTTATATGATTTTTATTATTTTTTTAAAATCATTCTATTTCTAATTATTAACAATATTTTCTTCTTGTTTTTCAGCTTGTTGTTCTTCTTCTTCTGCTTGTGCTTCTTGTTTTTCTATTTTTTCTATTTTTTCTTGCTCTGCTTTTGCTTCTTCTTGCATCTCAGAAGTTATCCATTTAACTAGATTTAGATTTTGATTATCTAGTATCATTTCATGCTTTGGCATTATTCTAAATGTATATCCGTAGTTTCCTCCTGTTGATAAAGCAATTTTAGCTTTGTATTCATTACTATCTTTTGCTACTTTTTCCATCTCTGTTACTTTTATATCTTCTAGTCTTCCATTATCTAGTACCTTTCCTGAGTATGCTTGAACAGAAATGTATTTCTCATCTATATTTTGAAGATCTACTTTGCATCTTACTTCTATGTTATTTCCTGCATCTATTGTAACATTATTAAGATTATTTAATTGTACTATTTTTATTCCATCCCATCTATTTTTTAACTCATCAAGCCATTCATTGTATCTTATAACATTTTCCAAGTCCGTATAATATTTGTTATATAGATTGCATAATGGTAAATAGAGGTTTTCTAAATAATCTACAAGCATTCTTGCTGTACTATATTTTCCACCTGTTGATATTATAGAGTTTTTCATTATTTTAATCCATGTCTTTGAGAAATTTTCTTCTTCTGCTTTGTCATAATAAGCTGGTATAATTTTATTTTCTAGTGTATCATAAATACTTTCACAATCTTCATTGTCCTGTATTTCATATGAATCATAATCTTTATTTTTTCCGATTATCCAACCATTTTCCTTGTTATATCCTTCTACCCACCATCCGTCAAGTATTGAGAAGTTTATAACTCCGTTTACAGAAGCCTTTTGTCCACTAGTTCCTGATGCTTCCATTGGTCTTCTTGGGTTGTTTAACCATACATCAACACCACTTATTAAGTATCTTGACATTGCTATGTCGTAATCTTCTAAGAAGAATATTTTTCCTTTAAATTGTGGTTTCATTGATATTTCATGTATTTGTCTAATTAAATCTTGTCCTTCTATATCTCTTGGATGTGCCTTACCTGCAAATATAATTTGCACTGGTCTATTTGTATTATTTAATATTTCTGTTATTCTTTCTAAGTCTCTAAATATTAATGTTCCTCTTTTATAAGTTGCAAATCTTCTTGCAAATCCTATTGTCAATTTATCTGGGCTTAATTGAGATACTATATCCATAATATCGTCATATCTCATTCCATTTCTTCTAAGTCTATTTATTGTATTTTCTCTAACAAGTTTCATTAATTTAACTTTTCTTTGATAATGTGCTTCCCATAGTTCTTTATCTGGAATATTGTTTATTCTATTCCAAGTGCTATCTAAGTATATATTATCTTGCCAATATGGTGCTAAATATTTATTATATAATTCTTTTATTGAAGGTGCAAGCCATGAGCAAGTATGTATTCCGTTTGTTACATATGTTATTGGAGATTCATTTGCAGAAATATTTGGCCATACATCACTAAATAACTCTCTTGAAACTCCTCCATGTAGTTTACTAACTCCATTTTTCTTTCCTGAGAATTTAAGTGCAAATATACCCATATTGAAACCTGATTCCATCTCTTCTTTTGGATTCATTCCAAGTCTTAAAAATTCTTCTCTTTCTATTCCAAGTCTTGGCCAGAAGTTTTTGAAGTATTTTTCCATAAGTTCTACTGGGAAAATATCATTTCCTGCTGGTACTGGTGTATGTGTTGTAAATACTGTTTTTGAGCTTACTATTGTCATTGCATTTCTAAATGAAACTTTCTTTTCTTCTACTAAAGCTCTGGCAAGTTCAAGTATTAAAAATGCTGAGTGTCCCTCATTCATATGATAAATTGTAGGAGTTAAATTTAAACTATTTAAAAGGTGTGTTCCTGCCATACCAAGTACAATCTCTTGTCTTATTCTTGTCTCTTGATCTCCACCATATAAATATTTTGTTATCTCTCTAAAGTCTTGATCTACATTTTCATCTATATCAGAATCTAATAAGTATAATTTTACTCTTCCTACGTTTACTTGCCATACTTTTAAATATAGTCTTTTTCTTTGTATTCTTGATTCTATTATTAAATCATTTCCCATTTCATCTTTTACTGTGTGTATAGGAAGATCATCTAATTCTATATCTCTGTATACATTTTCTTGTCTTCCAGCACCATTTATTACTTGATGGAAATATCCTTTTTTATATAAAAGTCCTACGCCAACAAGAGGAATACCTAAGTCACTTGCAGATTTTAAATGATCTCCTGAAAGTATTCCAAGTCCTCCTGAATATATTTGCATTATTTCATCTAAACCATATTCAGCAGAGAAGTATGCAATTAAATCATTTTTATTTTCTGGATGTTTTTTAGAAAAATATGTAGTTTTACTATCCATATATGCATTAAAATTTCCCACTATTCTATCATATTCTTTTAAGAAATCAGGATTTTTTGCATATTCTTCTAATTTTTCTTGTGGTACTAATTTTAAGAATTTAACTGGGTTTTTTCCAATATTTTCCCATAAATCTATATCTATCATTTTAAACAATTTAAGAAAATCAGAATTCCACGACCACCAAAGATTATTTGCAATAACTGAAAGCTTTTCTATCCTTTTTGGTAATTGTGGATTTACTGTAATTTTATTGAACAAATACATAAAATTTTCCTCCCTTGTATATTAAAAAAATCTTTTGTAATCAATATATTTATTATCTATTAAAATGGGAAAAAAGTCAATAAAAAATCTCACATTTTATTGTGAGATTTTCTTAAATTTTTATTTTTATTATTATTTTATTTTTTTAAGTCTTTTACTCCGATTAAAAGATCGTTTTATTTAATGCCTGTTTTGTTAATAAGAGTATTGCTTATATTCTTTACAGTACTTGATACTTCGTATTCTTCATCATTAAATAAAAATGCATGTAAAGCTTGTACCTGTTCTTCTAGATTTTTTGGAACTCCATACCAAACATCTCCTGGTTGCCATCCCTTAGTTTCTGGCCATCCCATAGTATCATTCTCTATATCTACTTCGTATGAACCTACTTGTGATAATAGTGATAATAATTGTCCTGACTCTATGTTTGTTGATATCTCTCTAAGTACAGTATCTGCTAATTTATTTAATTGTGCTATATTCATTTTTTTAACTTTTTCAAAAGCTTTTCCAAGGACTTCTCTTTGTCTATCAGTTCTCTCCCAGTCACCACCTGATGTATATCTTATTCTTGAATAGGATACTGCTTGTACTCCGTCTAAATGTTGTACTCCTGTTTTGTCTATATGACTAGATTTATGTCCTGTAACTTTGTTTACTTCATCTATATATTGATTTATCCATTTTTTTTCTGCTGAATCAACATCTATATCTACTCCACCAACTGCATCTACAACATCTACAACAACATTAAAGTTTACTGCAACATAATCAGTAATGCTTAAATCTAAATTAGTATTAAGTGCACTTAATGAAAGTTTTGCTCCTCCTTTAGAAAAAGCATGTGTTATTTTATCAAAACTACTTCCTATTTTTAAGTAAGTATCTCTATATACGGAAGCTATTTTTACTTTTTTAGTATCTTGGTTTATGCTAACTATCATTATACTATCGCTCAATGTATTTTCATAACTATTTTTTCTAGAATCAACTCCAAATAGAGCGATATTAAAATAACCGGTGAGCATTTCTTTGTTTTACTTCTTCATTTATTTCAATCTCATTTTTATCCATTTTATCAATATTTAAAAGTGAATATTTGCTATATGCATATCCTACAATTATTCCAGCTAAAATAACAATAAGAGTAATAAGTATTATTACTATTTTTAAAAATATATGTTTTTTCTTTTTCTTTTTTTTACTTTTTTTATTTCTTTTTGCTTCTAAATCTTCTTCTTTCATTCGTTTATCACTCATTGATAGCCTCCTCTATTTTCCCTTATAACATCTATTATTAAATTATATACTACCTTTTTACAAAAATCAACAAAATACACATAATTTTTACATTAGACTTTATCAGGTAATAATCTTTAATATTATCTTATAATAACTTAACTATTTAAACTATTATTACTTACTATTTTAGTCTCCTAATGCAATTCCAATATCTCTTGCTGTTTTTACTAAGTCATCATCCATTGTTACTCTTCTTAAATTGCTTTCTTTTGTATTTCCTGAAACAGCACCTATTTTTTTATTTTTTCCAACTACTTTTTCTAATGGAACTGAATCTAATTTTCCATTTTTTAATACTGTAAGTACTCCGAATTTTCCTTCTAATGCAAGTTCCATTGCCTTTGCTCCGTATTTTGTTGAAAGTACTCTATCATAAGCTGTTGGAGTTCCTCCTCTTTGCATATATCCTAATGTTGTATTTCTTGCCTCTAAACCTGTTAACTTTTGAAGTTCTATAGCAACTTTTTCTCCTATTCCACCAAGTTTTGTATTGTCTACTCCTGTTCCATTGTCTCTTACAGACTTTACACTTATTTCTCCATCTTTTGGCATAGCTCCTTCTGCAACAACTACTAAACTAAATCTTTTTCCTTTTTTTATTCTTTCTTTTATCTTTGCTGCTACCTTTTTTAAATCAAAAGGTATTTCTGGAATTAATGCAACATCTCCACCACCTGCTATTGCAGATTCTAGTGCAATCCATCCTGCATATCTTCCCATTACCTCTAATACCATTATTCTGTGATGTGTTTCTCCTGTTGAGTGTAGTCTGTCTAATGCTTCTGTTGCTACTGATACTGCTGTGTTATATCCGAATGTGACATCTGTACAAGCTACATCATTATCTATTGTTTTAGGAACACCTATTATATTTAATCCTTTTAAATATAAATCTCTTGCAGATTTTTGCGTTCCATCTCCTCCAAGTGTAAATATACAATCGAATTTATCTTTTTTTACATTTTCTACACATTTATCTGATAAGTCTTTATATACTATCTCTCCGTTTTCCTCTACTTTATAATTAAATACATTAGCATTTGTTGAAGAACCTATTATTGACCCACCTTTATATATAATTCCTGAAGCGTTTGAATATGAATCAAGTTCTATATAATTATTTTCAAGTAATCCTTTATATCCTTCTATTACTCCATAACATTTTACTCCATTATTTTCTGCTGTTTTTACAATTCCTCTTATAACTGCATTAAATCCTGAAACATCTCCTCCATTTGCTAAAATTGCAACTTTTTTCATATTTATTCCTTCCTTTCTTATGTTTTTTTGCATAGTATTATTATATCAATAATTTATATAATTACAAGTTTTTTTAATAATTTTATGTTAAAAAACGCCAGGGGCCTAATAAATAGGCCCCTGGCGTTTTAGCAAATTATTTACAGGATTACGATTTCGAGCTGACTTCTCGCTGGGTTTAAACTTATGCCATAGCCAGAGATGTTCATCGATTTGAACTCTTCACATACCTTGGGCAGAATACGCTGAGGGAACAGCACTTCCTCAAACTTTGAAATTGCTTTCGCAGTTTCAGGACATTTGTATTCAGCATCCACGCCGGCACAGCAATTTCCAAAACTGCTGTTGTAAAGGTATGGGCCATAGCAGTTATGTGCGGAGAAATACCTTCCTTCATTTCCGGAAAGCATAACATAGCAATCCAACTGATTCGGAAAGGTAGTCTCATTAATCTTGACCTTGCAAATGGGTTTTTCGAGAGAAGATGCCTCCACGATATCCAATATCATAGATATCATATACCTCTCGGGCGTCCTCTCGATTTCTCTTTCTTCGGCTTTTGCGCCTTCTAGAGATTGCTTAGCTTGTGCCAGCTTGATTTGGCTTAGCACTTGCCGGGCTCTGTTTTTTAAATCCATTTAACCAGGGCTCCTTCCTGTTTGAAAAAATTTGCTTCTTCCTAAAAAGAAGTATAATTTTATTTTAGCACTTTTTATTTAATTTTTCAATATTTTTACTTTTTTTTACGATTAAAATGTGACTTTTTTGTTCCGAAAATTTCGAAGAAATTCCTATTAGATAAAAAGATAACTATCTAGAAAATTCCTAGATAGTTATCGGTAATCTAAAAATTGGATACTTTCCGTTTCTGTATAATACTTACATTAGTTCAAGTATCATACCACTATATGGGGCAATTTTGTTTTCTAAAGTTTCTTTCGTATTGAATATTATTTTTGCGCTTTTCCCTTCATAAATATCTGAAGGAAGGTCCAACACTTGATTGGTTCTGTTTAATACGAGAATCATACTTCTATCTTCTGACATTCTTTTTATTATACATCCTTCATCATCAGCCCATTTTACTTCAAAATCTGCTATGCCAAAAAATTCTTTTTCCTTTTTTCTAAATTTACCTATTTCTTTAAAAAATCTAAGAAGTTTTTTGTCTTTTCTATTCCATGGATAGCATTTCCGGCAAAATGGGTCTTTTTGTCCAGACACTCCTACTTCGTCGCCATAAAAAATTGATGGTATTCCTGGTAAGAAATATAAGAGTAAATAGCTGATTTTTAGTCTTTCTCTTCCTAATATATATTCTTCTCTTGATAGTTCATCATGTGTGTTTTGCCAAATTTTATCTTGGTCATTTACTTCTGGTCCGGCAAGCTTTGTTATTGCTCTTACAGTATCATGACTCGACAAGAAATTCATTAAAGAATACGCTATTTCTCTTGGGTAATTTTCTACGAATATTCTTGTGAGCACTTCAACTAAATTACTTGCCCAGTATTCTCCGCCATACCTTATATAAGCAAGTATTGCTTCTTTTACAGGATAATTCATCACTGATGTAAGCTCATTGCCTAAAAAGTATTCCATCCTGTGTCCATAGTTTGTTTTATTGCTTGCATCTTCCCAAACCTCTCCTACTATTATAATCTCTTTTTTGTTTCTTTTAGAAACATCATAGATTTTCTTTAAAGTGTGGTTTGGGAGCTCATCAGCCACATCTAATCGGATTCCATCAATTCCTAAACTATACCAATAATCCAGAAGTCCTCCTTCTGCGAAAGCAAACTTTTGAAAACTTATAGACTCTTGATTAATTTTAGGAAGTGTTGTAAATCCCCACCATGATTCGTACTGATACGGATAATTGGAGAAATAGTACCAATCGTAATATTCGCTGTTTCTTGAATTATATGCGCCATTGCTTTGGAAGCGTCCTTCTTTGTTGAAATATTTGCTATCAGATCCTGTATGATTTAGCACGGTATCTAATATTATTATCATTCCTCGCCTATGTGCTTCATCAATAAACTCGATTAAATCTTGTTTTTTGCCAAGAACTGGGTCTACTTCTTTGTAATCAGAGGTATTGTACCTATGATTACTATTTGCAAGCCAAATAGGATTTAAATACAGTACTGTGACTCCTAATTTTTTTAAGTATTCAAGCCTATTTTTAATTCCCTGCAGGTTTCCTCCAAAATAGTCCATTCCAATTAAATCATCACTGAAAAACGGTTTTTCTCCCCATTCCCGATAGATTCTATCTTTTGGAAGATCTTCTATTTTTCCAAATTTATAAAATCTATCTGGAAAGATTTGGTACATAATTCCGTCTGACATAGTTTTGCTTGTAGGTGTCGGTTTATATACTGTAAGTTGCCAATCCTCCTTTTCCATATTCCAATGCCAATCTTGAATTTTGCCATCAAAACACATATGTTCTTTGGTGATTACTTTCTTTTGACCATTCGAATAAAATTCGAAATGATACTTGTAAATATTTATTTCCTGTATTCTGATATTAGCCTCAAAAACTATTTCCTCTCCTTCTTTTGCTATTTTCTCCATTTTGCAGATGATTGATCCTTGCATCCAGTACCTATCGAAAATCAAATATAGATCACTTGGATTTAAACTAACGTTTATTTTAACCCGAAAGCATATCTTATCATTTGGTTTTACTGGTCCTACTGGATTTTTGAATGTTTTGTCTGTGCTACAAAATATTTTTCCCATTAGATTTCCCTTCTTTCGTTATAATAACTTATTAAAGGTTTTTCAAATTTTTATTTATTTAAAAAATATCATAAGTTTAATTTATTGTCAATCTAAAAGGTGAACTCCAAAAAAGAGTTCACCTTTTAGATTTAGAATTGTTTCTTACTTGCTATTTTTGTTTCTTAGTTGTTATTTTTTGTGAAACATATCCTCGTCGGTTTCGCCACATCTCTCCATGGTTTCGTTTGTGAAAAGCGTCTCAGCATCGCCCAAATCGTCCAAAAGATGCTTAAGATCAGCGTAAAAATCATCAAATGATTCTACACCATGCTCATGAAGCTCTTCTACGCCCTTCATAAGCATCTCTTTAATTGCGCTCTCATACTCAATCTCAGGCATCTTTTCCATATGGGCATCAAGCTCTGCCAAGTCGTACTTTCCATCCTCGTCTTCGTCTAATTCCTCCATGACGTATAAAAGTTCGTCAATAAATATAGCTATCGCTATGTTTTCTGACAGAACCTTGCGAAACCACTCCTCGTTATGAACGAGGAGTCTTTCCCGCTTGGGACCTTCTTTACCATTTTGTTCCATAAAAAATTGTCCTTTCTGGGAATTCCCATTAATTCTGCTAGTGGCTAACTTACCACTGAGAAGTATATTATATCATATCTTATGTAAATGTGCAACTTCATATGAACAAAGCGCCTATCCAAATATTCCTTTTTTTCTAACTGGTGGTTGCTCGTTCATTGTGATTGCAAGTTTTTCGAATAAATCTCTTTGCTCTTTTGTAAGTCTCTTTGGTACTTGAACTATTACATTAAATACAAAATCACCTTTGTAGCTTCCATTGATAGTTGTAAATCCTTTTTGCTTTATTTTAAATTTGGCACCTGTCTGTGTTCCTTCTGGTATCTTAAATTTTTCGTTAGTGCCATCTACCATAGGAATATCAAGTTCTGCACCTAAAGTTGCCTGAGTCACTGTTACAGGTATATCGCAAAGTACATCATTATTTTTTCTAATGTAAACTGGATGATGTTTTATATGTACTACAATATATAAATCACCTTTTGGTCCACCATTTGTTCCAGGTGCTCCTTCTCCTTTTAATACTACTGTTTGATTATCATCTATTCCAGCAGGTATACTAACATTTATTTTTGCTTGTTTTCTAATCTTTCCTTTTCCTCTACACTTTTCGCAAACTTCTTTTATAACTTTACCCGTTCCACCACAAGTTGTACACGTTCTCATTGTTTGCATTTGTCCTAAAAATGTAGTTTGTACTTGTCTTATTTGACCTGTTCCACCACAAACAGGACACTTTTCTGGACTTGTTCCTGGTTTTGCTCCACTTCCATGGCAAATATCACAAGTATCTTCTCTTGATATATTTATTTGTTTTCTTACACCTAAAAATGATTCTTCAAAAGTAATTTCTATATCATGTCTTAAATCGGCCCCTTTACTTGGTCCATTATAACTTGCTTTTGAAGACCTTCTTCTGCCTCCTCCAAAAATTGAAGAAACAATATCGTCTAAATCTATATCGAATCCGTCAAACCCAGAGGTAGAATATGAATAATATCCATTTCCACCTCCAAAGCCACTTCCGGCACCTGGTCCACTTGCGCCAAATTGGTCATACATAGCTCTTTTTTGTTTATCTGATAATGTTTCATATGCTTCGTTTATTTCTTTAAATTTAGCTTCTGCTTCTTTTTTATTATCTGGGTTTGCATCAGGATGATACTTTTTGGCAAGTCTTCTATATGCTTTTTTTATTTCTTCATCGGTAGCAGTTTTACTTACTCCTAAAACTTCATAAAAATCTTTTTTTTCCGCCATTATAGCTTACTCCTATTTATTATCATTATCTTCTACATTATAGTCTGCATCATATACATTACCATTTTCATCTTGAGTTGGTCCTGTACTTCCTGCACCTGCTCCAGCTGTTCCTTCTGCTCCTGCATTTGGATTAGCTTGTTTATATAGTTTTTCTGATAATTCATAAAATACTTGTGTTAGTTTTTCTGTTGCTTGTTTAATAGCTTCATTATCTGTTCCTTCTAGTGCTTTCTTTACGCTATCTATTTCTGTTTCAACTTTTGCTTTTTCTTCTCCACTTATTTTGTCTCCAAGTTCGTTCATAGTTTTTTCACAGTTATATACTAAACTTTCTGCATTATTTCTTATCTCTATTTCTTCTTTTCTCTTCTTGTCTTCACTAGCATGAGCTTCTGCATCTTTTACAGCCTTCTCAATATCTTCTTCTGAAAGGTTAGAACTTGCTGTTATTGAAACATTTTGCTCATTTCCTGTTGCCATATCTTTTGCAGATACATGAACTATACCGTTTGCATCTATATCGAATGTAACTTCAATTTGTGGTATTCCTCTTGGTGCTGCTGGTATTCCTGTTAATTGGAATCTTCCAAGTGTTTTGTTATATGCAGCCATTTCACGTTCTCCTTGTAATACGTGAACTTCTACACTTGTTTGACCATCTGCTGCTGTTGAGAATATTTGTGATTTCTTTGTTGGTATTGTTGTATTTCTTTCAATTAATTTTGTGAATACTCCACCATAAGTTTCAATTCCAAGTGAAAGTGGTGTAACATCTAGTAATAGTAGGTCTTGAACGTCTCCTGATAATACTCCACCTTGAATTGCAGCTCCAATTGCAACGCATTCATCTGGGTTTATTCCTTTATCTGCTTCTTTTCCTGTTATTTTCTTAACTGCTTCTTGTACACATGGTACTCTTGTAGATCCACCAACTAATAATACTTTGTGTAAGTCTGAAGCACTAATTCCAGCATCTTTAAGTGCTTGGTTAACTGGTCCTATTGTTGAGTCTACTAAGTCTCTTATTAATTCTTCAAATTTAGCTCTTGTTAATGTTATATCTAAGTGTTTAGGTCCTGTACTATCAGCTGTGATAAATGGTAAGTTAATATTTGTTTGTCCTACACCTGATAATTCTATCTTAGCTTTTTCTGCTGCTTCTTTTAGTCTTTGCATTGCCATTTTGTCTTGACTTAAATCTATTCCTTCTTGTTTTTTGAATTCTTCTACTAAGTATTTAATTATTCTTTCATCAAAGTCATCTCCACCTAGTCTGTTATTTCCACTAGTTGCTAAAACTTCAAATACACCATCACCAATATCTAGTATAGATACATCAAATGTTCCTCCACCTAAGTCATATACCATTATCTTTTTATCTGTATCTTCTTTATCCATTCCATATGCAAGTGCTGCTGCTGTAGGTTCGTTAATTATTCTTAAAACTTCTAGTCCTGCTATTTTTCCTGCATCTTTTGTTGCTTGTCTTTGGCTATCACTAAAATATGCTGGAACTGTTATAACTGCTTGAGTTACTTTTTGTCCTAAATAGTTTTCAGCATCTGTTTTTAATTTTTGAAGTATCATTGCTGATATTTCTTGTGGAGTAAATTCGTCTCCTTCTATTTTTACTTTTTTGTCTGTTCCCATGTCTCTCTTTATTGAAATTACTGTATTATCTGGATTTGTAACAGCTTGACGTTTTGCTATTTGTCCAACTAATCTTTCACCATTCTTTGTAAAAGCTACAACTGATGGAGTTGTTCTATTTCCTTCTGCATTAGCTATAACTACTGGTTCTCCTCCTTCCATAACTGCTACACATGAGTTTGTTGTTCCTAAGTCAATACCTATAATTTTTCCCATTTCTTTTTCCTCCTTAAATTTAAAATCAATGGAAAGTTTCGTTTTACTTTGTAAGTTATTACTAAAATTTTTTGTATCAAAAAGTATTTTAAAAAATTTTTAGCTTAATTCCTAGTATTACTCACTTTTAATTGATTTTATTATATTATATTTTTTATTTCTATCATCTTTTGTATAAATTTATAATAATTTTATTATTAACTAAAATTTATAGTTTAAAGTAATTTTTACTAAAGTTTTATTTTTACTAGTTTGCAACTATTACCATTGCATGTCTGATTACTTTATCACCTAATTTGTAACCTTTTCTAAATTCTTCTTTTATTTCTTTTTCTCCTAATGTTTCGTCTTGCACTGTGCTTACTGCTTCATGTAGTTCTGGATCAAAGGTTTTTCCAACGCTTTCTATTTGTTCTACTCCAAGTGACTTTAAAACATCTAAATACTGTTTTAATACTAAATCTATTCCTTGTTTATAGTTTGTATCTTGAGTTTCTGCACTTTCTGCTTTTTCTAGATTGTCTAAAACTGGTAAGAGTTTACAAACTACATCACCAAGTATTGATGAATATAGCATTTCTCGTTCCTTAGAAGTTCTTTTTTTGAAATTATCAAATTCTGCCATTAACCTTTTTAATCTATCTGTAGTATTTTCTAGGTCTTCTGTTAATTTTTGAACTTCGGGACTTTTTGCTATTTCTTCTTGATTTGTATTTTCTACTTGTTCTGGATTGTTTTCCTCTTTTTTATCTTCTACATTATCTTTCAAGTCGTTTTTGTTTTCTTCCATAGTTTCCCTCCATTTTCTATAAATTATTTATTATCTTCTTTAAAATTATCATCAAGTTTTTTACTTATATATTTCATTACTGAAATTACCTTCGAATAATTCATTCTCTTTGGTCCGATTATTCCTATTGTTCCTAACTCTTTATCTCCAACTGAATGTTTAAATGTAACAATACTAAAATCTTTTAATTCTTTATTTTCGTTTTCATCACCTATATATATTTGTATGTCTTCTGCAAATCCTGTATTTAAAATATCTCTCATGAGTTCTTTTGTATCTAGAATATTTACAAAGTTTTTTGCAAGTTCTAGGCTTTTAAATTCAGGAAGTTCAAAAGATTTATTGGCTCCTTCTAGATATATTTTTTCTTCTTCTATTAATTTTTTCATTTGTTCAATGATTGGTCTAATTATGTTTATACTGTATTTAAGTTCTCTAATAATGTATTTTTCCAAAGATGTATCTATTTTTTCAATAGGTTCTCCTTTTAATTTGTTATTAAAGAAGTAATTTAATGTTTCAACTTGTTCTTCTTCTATATCTTCATCAAATTTTATAATTGTTTCTTTAACTAGCCCTGTATCTGTTACTATTATTCCCATAAGCATTCTACTGCCTAATAAAACAAATTTTATTTCTTCTATCAATTGTTGTGATGCTTTTGGTCCTATACTTACTGTTGTATAATGTGTAATTTCTGAGAGTGTTGTTGTTGCAATTTTTGTAAGTTCTTCTATTCCATTTGCCTTGTTTTCCAATTTTTCTTGTATATATTTTATTTCTTCTAAGCTTATATTATCGTATTTTAAAAGTTCATCTACATAAAGCCTATATCCCTTAGCAGATGGAACACGACCACTCGAAATATGTGTTTTTTCAAGATAGCCTAATTTTTCTAATTCTGCCATATCATTTCTTACTGTTGCAGAGCTTATATTACTTTCATATTTTTCTACTATGGCAGCTGAACTTACTGGTTCTGCTGTGTCTATATATTCGTCTACTATTTCTTTTAGTATTTTTTTCTTACGCTCATCTAACATATATTACGCCTCCATTAGCTTATCTTGCCTTTATTAGCACTCAATATCTCGGACTGCTAATATAATATAACTTTTTTTAGCAGTTGTCAATAGTTTTTGCTAATTTTATATAAATTTTTGTATATGATTATAAATGAAGTTTAATGTTTTATTTTTATAGCTTTGCTGTCGCATAAATTTTACATGTAAGTTGCTCCATTTTGCACTACGCTTTGCTACATTTGATCGCTTACGCAACTTAAACTTCCTTTTTTTACTTATAATAAAGCAATTTTGCTTGACTTTTATGTACTTGCTATGCTAAAATAAAAAAGATGAAAAAATTGGCCCCTTGGTCAAGCGGTCAAGACGCCACCCTCTCAAGGTGGAATCATGGGTTCGATTCCCGTAGGGGTCACCAAAACAAATAAAAAAAGCACTATTTTAAATATTCTCAAAATAGTGTTTTTTTATTGCATTAATTTTTTAATTCTTTAATCTTTTCAATAACCTTATCTATTTCTTTACTATCATTTCCATTAATGATTATATCAGCTTTTTCTTTGCATGGTTCTATATATTTTTCGTGCATTGGTTTTAATGTGCTTTTATATTTTTCCGTAATATATTCTACTGTTGTTCCTCTTTCTTTTGTATCTCTATTAAGTAATCTTATTAGCCTTAAATCAGCATCTGTATCTACAAAGACTTTAAGGTCCATTAGGTTTAAAAGTTTTTGATTTTCAAGTACTAGCAATCCTTCAATAATAATTATTGGAGCTGGTTTTACAGTTACCGTTTCTTCTTCTCTAAGGCGTTCTACATATGAATATATAGGTCTCTCGATTGTTTTTCCTTCTCTTAAAGAATTAATCTGCTCAATTAATAAATCTGTTTCATATGCATCTGGACAATCATAATTCATTTTTTCTCTTTCTGCCTTTGTAAATTCACTATAGCTTTTATAATAAAAATCATGTGATAAAATTATTACATCATCTTTAAATTCTTCTTTTATTTTTTTAGCTAATGTTGTCTTTCCAGAAGCAGTACCTCCTGCAATTCCTACTATTATTGGTTCTTTCATTACTAATTTCATTCCTTTCAATTTACTACAAATAAAATTTATCAATATTTATAATCTTTATATCTTTTATAGACTTAACACTTCATTATCAACACTTGCTATTTTATTTGCTTCTTTTTCTTTATTTTCTCTATCTTCTAGTTGCTTATATAATGTATCTAAAAAACTTCCTACTCCTCCTGCATTATTGTCTTCAAGAGTAATAAAATCAGCAACTTCTTTTAATGATTCTGTTGCATTTTTCATTGCGACTTTAAGTCCAGCTGCTCCTAGCATTTCTACGTCGTTTCCTCCATCTCCGATAGCAATAATTTCCTCTTTTTTTATTCCTAAATATCGTGCTAATATTTCAATTGCACTTGCCTTTGTAACTCCTTCTCTCATTATATCATAATATGCTAATTTTTCAACCTTTCCACATATTTCTGGAGTTGTTCTTATGCATGGTTTTGATATTTGCAAGCCTTTAATACTAGCAAGTCCGCTATAACATGCTTTTAATTCTTCTTCTGTTCCATTTACTGCAAATAACGGAATTGGTTCTTGTAATGTCTTTATATATTCTTCTAAATCATTCTGGTAATTAAAAGGTACTCCCATATTATCATACATTGGATCTACAACACGTCTATATGAATACTTTGCATCTGCAACTTCACATTTTGTAGTCATAAATTCATATTCTAATGACATTCTTTTACATATAGCTACTAATGACTCAATTTGCTCCTTAGATAAAGATCTATTTACTAGGCATTCTCCCTTAATAAGGTCCATTACTATAGCTCCATTTGTTGCAATAATATAACTTTGAAAACTAGGTCCTCCTTTATCTGCAATATATTTTGCAACTTCTAGTGGTCTAGCTGTGGCTATTACTGGAATTATTCCAAATTTTTCATGTAATTTAGTGATCACATCTATATTTATTTGTGGTATTTCTTTATAATCATCAAGTAATGTTCCATCAAGGTCTGTTACTAGCATCTTATACATCTTTTGGTCCCTCTCTTATTTTTATATTTACATAATTATTTTAACATCATTTACATAAAATGTAAAGTATTTGTTTACCAAAAAGAAAAAATAGTGTTATTTTTAATAACACTATTTTCCTTACTTTTTTGCATTATTTTTAATTTTCATTCTAATATTCTCCTATATATTTCATACAATTATTCAAAATCTCTTTTAATCTTTCTTCTTGTTTGGTCATATAAAGGTAGCCAATGAGTCCTTCAAAAGCTGTTGAATACATGTATTCTTCTACTTCTGCATTTTTTGGTAAATGGTGATTTTTTGTATTTCTTGCTCTTTTAACTATCTCTTTTTCTCTTTCTGTTAATTCTTCTTCTAGATTTTTTAATATATTTGCTTGTGCAGATGCTTTAACATATTTTATACTTTCTAAATGAAGCTTATGTGGTTTTAATCTTGTTTGATTTACTAAATTTTCTCTTATGTATAGCTCGTATACAGCATCTCCTATATATGCCCATGTAAGTGGTGATAGCTCATTTATTCTTCTCTCTAGCTCGTCCAATATTATATTTCCTTTCTCTATTTCTATTTACTTTTTATATCTATTTTGATTCAATTATTACATTTATTTTTTTATTTTGCTACTTTTTCTAAAGTAATTCTTCCAATTTTTGCATCTCTAAAATCTTGAAGTATTATGTTTGCTACTTTTTTGTTATCTACCTTGCCTCCTGAAACTAATGCTCCTCTTTTTTTACCTATTTGCTCCATAATTTCAAGGATTACTTCATTTTCTTCACTATTTCTTAGCTCTTCTTTTATTTTCTCTTCATCTAATCCATATTTTTGAGCTAACATTGATAAATAATTATTTGCTAAGTATTTAATTAAGTAAAAAGCAATTTCTTCTTTATCTAAGATTTCATCTTTGATAGTTCCTGTATATGCTAGATTAAGTCCAACTTCTTCATTTTCAAACTTAGGCCAAAGTACTCCAGGAGTATCTAATAATTCTATATTTTTTGCAATTCTTATCCATTGTTTTTTTACTGTAACACCTGGTTTATTTCCGGACTTTAGCTGTTGTTTTTTTTGATACTCTATTTATAAAAGATGACTTTCCTACATTTGGTATTCCTAGAACCAAAACTCTAATAATTTTTCCAGTTCTTCCCTTTTTAGCACTTTCCTCTAGTTCTTCTTTCATCAAATCCTCTATTTTAGAGATAACCTCTCTTGTTCCTTTTCCGTCATTTGAATTAACTAAAACTGTTTCTATTTGCTGTTTTTTAAAATATTCTTGCCATTTTTTTGTCTCTGTTTCATCTGCTAAGTCACATTTATTCAAAAGTATTATTTTTTTCTTTTTATCTATAATATTTCTAATGTCTGGATTTCTACTTGATACAGGTATTCTAGCATCTAGCATTTCTATTACTACATCTATTAGTTTTAAGTCTTCTATTATCTCTCTTTTAGCTTTTGCCATATGTCCTGGATACCAGTTGATGTTTGTTTTATTTTCGCTCATCTTTTCTCTCCTAATAATTTTATTTTCTCAGCATTGTTAAGTATATCTAATTGATATTTCGCAATTTGACTTAATATTTCAAATCTTTCTTCTTTACTTTTTCCTTCTTTAATTAATTCAGCATTATGTGATTCTAAATTAGATAATACTGTTAATTCATTAATTGTTGCATAATCTCTAACATTAGAATTTTTAGCTAAATCGGGATTAAGTTCTCTCCATTTTTTTGCAGTTGTTTTGAAAATAATTACATTTAAAATATCTGCTTCTTCTGCATATTTTAGCCATTCTTTATTTTTATAGAAATCATTATCTGGTAATATATAGTTTTTAATTGCATCAGTATGTATTAAGTAATTATTTTTTGTTAATATTCTTTTTATATCCCATTCTCTGTTTTGATTTTCTAACTCTTTTAATCTTTCAAATTCTTTTATTAAATATAATTTAAAAACTGGACTTATTGCAGATGCAAATTCAAATGCAATATCTTTATGTGCATATGTTCCACCATATTTTCCACGTTTTGAATATATACCAATAGCATTTGTTTTTTCACACCACTCAGTAACACTTAATGTGAAAGTATGAAGTCCAGCATTTTTTCTAAACCCGTCGAATTCGACGGAATTAAAATTTGGATTATAAATCGACTCCCAAGTTCCTAAAAATTCCAAAGTAATTCTATTTCTTAACCAATTTCTTATAATATCATCTGATGTAGATTTACCTTCTTTAATCTTTGTAAAATCAGAAATACATATATAATCATTATCATCTATATTTGTGATATTTACTTTAATATTTTGAACTTCTATTATTTTATTTGACATATATTCATCTCCATTTTTATCAAATTACGAAAGATAAGAAATCGAAAGAATGTTGATTTTTCAATAGTTTTGGCTAGTGTTTAGATGATTCGTACTATACCAGTTGATGTTTGTTTTGTTTTCGCTCATCTTTTCACCTACTTTTTCTATGCCACCTTTTTGTTTTTTTTGATATATATAATCCTTTATTTCAAATACACTATGTTTCTATTTATTAATATATTTCACATTCATTAAAAAAATTAGTTATAAAATTATAAACTTTCTCATAAAAATTTTTTTCACTTAGCCCAATTAGCAATTCTAGAATTATCATTAAATATTTATGTTCTTCGGCTATTTGCTTTAATTCGTCAATAGTTATATTTATCAGATTTTCTGTTATTATTCTTTTCTTAAAATTATTATCTAACGGATATCTAAAGCACATTGAAAAATCTTCTGTTTTTGCATATTTTTCTAATTTGCGAATTTGTTCTAAGCAATAGAAGAAATAGTTTGATTGTAGTCCAATTTCTAATAAATACTCCTTATTTTTCTGAAATATATCTGCAATATTGTGAGTAGCTTTAATTCCTTCATTTTTATTTAAAAGAACCGCTTTTATTATTAATTCAATATAATGACTTACCAAAAATAGATAAGAATAAACTAAGTTTGTATCTCCTTTTTTTATCATTTCATTTCTTGTTAAAATTGCAGAACAAAAGTATGAAATTCTATAGCCTTTAAAAATCGAAATATTTTTTAAAATAGTGGATGGATTGTAGATCTTTCTAAATTCATCTTTAACTTTATTTGTTATATTTGCAGCTCGGATTGCATCTATTTTTTTACATTCTTCATACCAATTTTTTTCACTCAATTTTATTATTTTAGCTTGATATAACTTTATTTCAATTTCGATTTTCTGTACTTCCTGTTCTATTTGATCAAATGTTTTTCCTAAATGGCTAATATCCATTTCAATACTCCTATCGCTCTTTAAAAGCTTTTATTCATGTAGTTTACTTGTTCTATATCCCTCTTCTATAGCCTTATTACAGTCGTCCTCTATTTGCTTTGCCATTTCCTCAGCAGTTTTTTCTCCATACAATAAGTCTCTTATATCTTTGTAAAATACTTCTCTTACTTTTCTCCATGCAGGAGCATTTCCTGTAAAATTCCAGTTGTTTTCATTATTATCTATATATTTTTGTACATCTTTTAGTTCTTCTGCATATTTAAGAGCAATCTTATTACTTGCTGGAATTGAACCTGCAGAATACTCTAAACATTCCTCATTTTCGTAAACAAATTTAACAAAATCCTTTGCTACTTTTAATCTTTCCTCATCTCCGTTATCGAATACTTCAAATCCTGTAAGGAATGTTGTATTGAAACCTTTTCCATCTATAGAAGGGAAATTTACATGTCCATAATTAATACCTGATTTTCTAAGTGATACATCAAGTACAGCATTATTTATATAAATAGCTAACTGTCCATTCATAAATAAATTATAGCAATCATTTATCTCTAAGCTTTCAGCATTAGCTGGAAAGTATCCTTTTTTATTTGAGTCCATTAACCATTGTACAGCTTTTATTCCCTCTGGTGTAGTTAATTTTACTCTTCCATTTTCATCAAAGAATGTACTTCCTCTACTACGAAGAAGTGTAATTACATGTGTATCTCCCATTTCGTTTTTTCCATACATTAGCATTGGATATGTATTTTCAGGCAACTTTTTTTGCAAAGTTGAAAGTATTGTCTCAAAATCATCTAATGACCAATTTTGAATAACATCTTTATCTGTTACATATCTATCAAGTCCAACTTGTCTAAATAAGTCTTTGTTATAGCATAATACATTTTGCATTCCTGTAAATGGCATCATATATGTTTTACCATTTATTTTGCTAATATCCCAATAACTATCTGCAATATCATTTCTAATTTCATCTGAAATAATATCATCCAATGGTGCAACATTTCCTGTATGAATATATGTTGACATATTGAAGTATTCTTCATATAAAATATCTGTTGCCTGTTCTGTGCCAAAACAACCTATTATTTTGTCATCTTCTTCTGCTTTTGCAAATTGTATAACATTAACTTTTACATTTGCATCCTTGTATTCTTCCTCAAATTTTTTTGCCATTATTTTCATAAGTGTATATGAATCAATTATGTCTTTATCCTTAAATGATGATATTTGTAATACTGGTGTTTTTATTATTAATGAAATCTCTGGTTTTTCTTTCTGATCTTGTTGTTGCAACTTTTTCAAATTATTGTTTCTTACTACGAAGCATACTCCCAACACTAATACTACAAAACAAGCTAGAATAATAATAGTTTTTTTATTCATTTGTTTTCCTCCTCTTATTTTAATATTTCCTTTAGTGCTTCTACTAGTTTTGGAACATCTATTGGTTTTGCTAGATGTCCATTCATTCCTGCATCTTTTGCTGCTTTTTTGTCTTCTTCAAAAGCGTTTGCTGTCATTGCTAATATAGGGATATTGGCAATTTGTTTGTTCTTAAAATTACGAATTGTTCTTGTTGCCTCATAACCGTTCATTATAGGCATTTGAATATCCATTAATACTATGTCAAAATATCCAGGTTCAGACTTTTCTAGCATTTCACATGCAACTTTACCATTTTCTGCATTTTCAACTAAAAAGCCAAAATCTTGCAAATATTCAGTAGCTATTTCTCTATTCATCATATTGTCTTCTACGAGAAGTATTCTCTTACCAGAAAAATCTACATTTTCTTGTTCTTCTTCATTCTTTTGCTCTTCAATTTCAAAAACTTTTAATAAAACTCGTGTTAAATCTGATGGGAATAGTGGTTTACTAATAAATTCTGTAACTCCTGCTTCCTTCGCTTCTTCTTCAATCTCTCCCCAATCATAAGCTGAAAGCATTATTATTTTTGGTTCTTTTCCTACTATTTTGCGAATACGTCTTGTTGTTTCAACACCATTCATTTCTGGCATTAACCAATCTATTATATAGATTTTATATTCATCATCCATTTGAAGTGCTTCTTTTGCACGAACTACTGCTTCTTTTCCATGCATTGACCATTCTGATTTTAGTCCTAGCTGTCTTAACATATATGCAATACTTTGACAAGAATCTAAATCATCATCAACAACTAAAGCATGCATTCCTTTTATTTTTTCGATTTCTTGTATTTCTTTATGTTCCTTTTGCAATTTTAACTCTAATGTAACTATAAATTCTGTTCCCTTTCCTACTTCACTTTCTACTTTAATGTCTCCACCCATCATATCTACAATATTTTTAGTAATTGACATTCCGAAGTCCTGTTCCCTGGATTCCACTTACTGTTGAATTACGTTCTCTTGCAAATGGTTCAAATATTTCTTTTAAAAATTCTTTACTTATTCCTATACCATTATCTTTGATTCTAAATTCATAAAGTCCATAACCTTTTTTAGATATTGGCTTTTGGGTAATACGGATTGATATTGTTCCTCCTGGTTCTGTGAACTTTATTGCATTTGATAAAAGATTAATTAGTATCTGATTAATTCTTAATTTATCACAATAAATATTTTCATCTGTTACATTTACTGTATCTATTACAAATTCCATCTGCTTTGCTTTTACATCTGCTTGTACTATATTTCTAATGCTATGAAGTATTTCTGCAAGATTTTCTTCTTTTTCTTCAATACTTACTTTTCCAGATTCAATTCTACTCATGTCTAGTACATCATTTATCAATGAAAGCAAGTGGTTTGATGATTGTGTAATTTTATCTAAATAATCCTCTATACGTTCTTTATTATTTAAATTATTTTTTGCAAGTGAAGTATATCCAATAATCGCATTCATTGGAGTACGAATATCATGTGACATGTTATTTAAGAAAGTCGTCTTAGCTCTATTTGCCTGTTCTGCTAAAACAAGAGCTGATTCTAGTTCGTCTCTATGTTTTATTTCAAACTTCATAGAATTCTTTTGAGAACGATTTCTAAATACTAAAATAATAACTACACCAATTGTAATTAATACTGTAAAAATTAATACGGTAAGCATGTGTAACATATCACTACTTTGTGCCTGATATATTGAAAGTGGTAAAGACATAATGCAATACCAATCAACTTCAGTCATTGGTGTACATACCATTATACGTTCTTGACCTTCTAATACATATTCAAGTGAAAAGCTTTCTCTTGCTTCGATTTTTTTATGTACATCATCTAGTGTCATTCCTCCGCCAAGCCCTTCTCTACTTATTACTGTATAAAAATTTTCTCTTTCAAATAAGTTTCTATCCTGATATATTGATACTAAATAAATTCCGTCTTTGTCAATAACACTACTGTATCCTTGTCCTCCATAGCTTTCAATTTTCAATTCTTCTGTTAAGTTTCCAATCTCAAAATATCCTGCTACATATATAAAACGATTTCCTGCTACTGTAAAAGGTTCTATTTTTGATCCCAAAATTAGTTTTTCTTTTCGTGTATCTGCCGCAAAATTGTCACTATTGTCTCTTCTATATACAAATCTATCATTAGATGAACTCTTACAAAGTTCTAATAAATCTTGTTCTTCTTTTACTGAATAGTTACTACTAAATATCTTGCCTTCTTCTGATATTAGAATAATTTCTAAGCTTTCTGTTCCTTCTTTTTTTATATTCAATTGTTTTAACATATCATTTGTATCAGTAAATTTATTTTGTCTTATTTCTTTTGCTATTCCTTCAATGTGTGACCATCTATGCTCTAATCCAGAAATAATTGATTTTTCGTCATGCTTGCATATTTCTCTCATATTAGCAATAGAAATTTCAACAATTTTATCAGTAAGAAGTGCTGAAAATATTTGGTATGAAAAATAAATAGCAATTGCAGTAATAATTGTTACTATAAGAATAATTAAATTTCCTCTTTTAATATTTTTAGCTTTCTGTTTAATGTTTTTATCTATTCTTGTTCTTACTTTTTCCTTATTACTTGAAGTCAAATTTTTTTCCCCCTTTTGTTTCCTATTTTATATCTTTTGAATTTTATTTTTTATTTTGTTTTTCCTACTTATAGTATTATAATTATAATAACTAAGTAAAAAAGTCAATAATATTTATTAGAAAAGCCTAGTTACCATCCTATATGTTATTTTACCTTTATTATATATACTGGCGTTTTTTTATAATCATTCTCTTGACTATATACTACTTCTCCTAAGTTTAGCAACATATCTATATTTAGTTTTTTATACTGTTTAAATTCTATATTTCCGACATATATATATGATATATTATATTTTTCGATTAATTCTTTTACTGCATTTTCGTTATTTGACTCATATATAGTAGATATATCTTTTAACCTTGTTTTCATTTCTTCTGTTGGTTGATAATTTTCATCTGCTCTCCACACCCATTCATGTGCATACCATCCCAATACTGTTGGATTCGCAGTAAATACAGATATTCTTGTATCTGGTTTATAACTACTAGAAGCATTAGTTTCTTCTAGTATGACAGAGTCTCTATCTATATTTTCTTTTATCCATTGAATTGCTTCATAATCATCTGGTAATTCTTTTTTAATATAGCTCTCAGCATTTTCTTTTATATCTACACTTTCCTTCTTAAAATCATTAGTAACATATTTTGTAGCCTCTATTCCGTATCCTAATGTTGTTATAAATACTACAAGAATAGCTAAGATTAATACTTTACTAATTTTTGGTATTTTTTCATATAAATATTTAACTAAAATATAACTTGTACAAATATGGAACAAACTAATTGCATTAAATGTAAGTTTAAAAACTGTATTTGCTCTTTTGTAAGACTCTCCATATATGTCTTTTAAATATATTAACTCTGGTAATATCACTAGACCTATTGCACATATACCTAGAATTATTATATATATATCTGATAAATCCATATTTTTTATATATTCAAATATTTTTACTTTATTTGCTTTTTTGTCTTTGAAGAATCTATATAAAAGAATTCCAATATTAATAAGTATACAAACTACAGGTAATGCCCAAAGTACTGCTAACTGGTAAAATGGAGTCATTACATGTGTAAAATATACTTTTGTAGCACTTATATATAGACCTATTGAAAATAATAAAGAGCTAATTTCTTCTATAACTACTATTTCAAAAAGTTGCGCTATTGTTATCAAAAATTTTTGTTTTATGTCTTTACATTTGATAAAATTCTTTACTCCAATAACAGCTCCTATAATGACTAAGTAAATCGGGAAGTCCCAATAATTTGTCATTTTTTGAATGGCTAGTAAAATTCCTATTATAAATATATTTGGGCTTAACAGGTTTTTCTTTTTCCCCTCATTTTCTTCTTTATCAGAAAGCATATATTGAAGTAACAATGCTAGCATAGTAAATGCAAACATTATATCTATATAATGTGCATGTAAATCACCTTCTAAGTTCATATATGATGGGAATGCCGTTATTGCTTTATCAGGTTCCCCTGTTTTATATCCTATATAATAACAAGGATTAGCATAATAATAATCTGGTTCTTTTAATATCATTTTATATATTGTAAAATATGTTGTTCCTCCAAGGCATACTGCAAGTCCTGTCAATACTGCAATTATTTTAGGTACTAGATTTGAGAATCTCCTTGAGTCTTTTTTTATTAAATTTCTTCCTAAATTTTCTCCTATTAAATATGGTAAAACAAATGTAAATGCAGCTAATAATGCAATCATTAAGTTATATGTTTCTTGTACTCCCGTATTAGACACTTTACTTAAGAATGCTGAAATATATTGTCCGAAATAGTAATAATTAATTGTATTTCCCGAAAGCCATATATCTTCTACTGGTAAATAATCTGAATTCATTAATTTATTTATAAATCCATAATTCATAAAATGCTCTGTAGCACTATTTATGCTAGGTATAAAACTTCTTATATATACCCATATCATAAATGCAATTAAAAAAATTATTTCTGATGTTAGTATACTACTAATATCTTCTTTTATATTTTTAAATTTTTCTCTTTTTTTAATTAGTACTATTAAGTTAATTACTGCTATAATTCCAATAACTATATAACAATTTAGCTGTGTAAATTTCAAAATTTTTAAATATGATAAATTCCATAAAACTAATCCAGATATTCCTAATCCTAAAATCTTAGAAAATATCCAACCTTTATCATCAAATTTGTTTAGAATTAATGAAGTAATCGGAAAGAAGATTACTCCTATTATTAACAATGCTCCCCAGTATTTAAGCATGTATATAAAGTTTTCTTGTAGCATAAAAAAGCCTATAATAAATACTAGTATAAGCATTGCTAATTCTAAAGATATTTCTACTGATTTTCTTTTCATTTTCTCTTCCTATTCTTTTACATATTTTTTAAAATTTATATTCATTTCTATCTGCTCTTTCGTCAAATTGTCTATCATATTCTTTTCCTTTATAAAACCAATCAGTCTTTTTATCAGTTGGATTTGCTTTTCTATTTCTATCTAATAGCATATCAATTAGTATAGCCATTGGTAATATTATACCAATTAATGCAAACAATATCTCTGTGTAAAAATATACTCCAGAAACTACTGTAACACCCGTTACTGTATTGTATAAAATTGTTCCAAAATATAATCCATATCCAATAAAATATATTATAGCTCCAAGCATACTTCTTTTTATAATAAGTATCATGCAAATAAAAGCTAAAAATAGTAATGTTATTTCTAAGTTTAAATCTAATGGTACGGTTATAAACTCTACTCCTATATTGTAACAAAAAGCTACTATTATTCTAAATACCCAAAACATAGCCATAAACATTACAAATAAATAAGTTGTAAAATTTTTCATATATTTACCCCTCTTCTCTTTTATACTTAATTTAATATTAATTATTTTAACATAAATGAATTTTTTTATCAATAATAGAGCACAATATTTAAAGAAAATAATCGAATGGAGTAGAAATATGAATCAAATTATATTTACACCCGATTTAACCTCCGAAGTTTTATCTTCTAAAAATACAAAAGAATATAATGAATCTTCTGGTTTACTTAGTTCAAAGATTACTGATATGAGAAAATCTTATTATATTCATAATAAAAAAAATTTATTTAAAATACAATTTTTTATTTTTGTTTTTATTTTAATTTTTCTTTGTTTCTATTACATGCATTTTAGATATGATTTATATGTTTCTGAAAGATTATCTAAAAAGCTTTTAGATAATTTTAGTATTACCTCTATTTATTCTAATAATGCAAATTATTCTGCTACTCCTATAAGTCAAGAGTTATTTGTTTCTAAATCTTCAAAAGCTGATGTAATTGGAGTTATAGAAATAAAAAAGTTAAATATAGTTTATCCGATTTTATCTGATTTAGATAAGAATCTTCTAAAAATTTCACCATGTAAATTTTATGGTCCTAATCCAAATCAAACTCGGCAATCTTTGTATTGCTGCTCATAATTATAAAAATGGTACTTTTTTTAGTAATCTTTCTCTTTTAAAAAATGGTGATATTATAACAATTTATGATAAAAACGGAATTAGTCTTGATTATATTGTATATGATTTTTATGTTTCCAACGCTGATGATATTAGCTCAATAAATCAAGATACAAATGGTGAAAAAATTATAACTTTAATAACTTGTGATTCAATAGATAATCATTATAGAACTATTATTAAAGCTAAAGAATTCTAATATTTATTATTAATTAAAAAGAAAATTGAATTCGCCATATGTGCGAATTTGCTTTGCAAACCACACGAATAAAGGTAGCTTAACCTTTTTGCTCCGGAAATTTCCTATGCAATAAAAAATGAACAACCCAAATAAAGTTGTTCATTTTTTATTTTATTATAAACAATTATTTTACATCATAATCTCTAACTTTTTTATAAGTATAGATAGCTGCTATAGCACTTACCGCTATAAGTACCCACATAATTGTATCATCAACACCTGTTTTTGGTAAAGTTGTATTTGTTTTTCCTGTATTTGTGTTAAGTGGCATTAGATTTGATGGTGCACTTGATGAAGTAGGTACACTTACACTTTGATTATTATCTGGTAATGATTGTATATTTTCTATTGTATTGCCATCATCTGGTGGTAATAAATCGCTAGGATTTCCTGCACGGCTTACAGTTGACGCACAACAAATTAATGCGAACATTGCTACTAATAATACTATTCTTTTTACACTTACTTTTTTCATATGACTCTCCTTTAATTATATTATTATGAATTATATATATATTTATACTATATATTTAAAATTTTTGCAATAGTTTTTTCAAATTTTTACAATTTTTTTCTTAGTTTGCATATTAAAATTTCTAAAGCAATAAAACTCAATATATTTTAATTTCTTAGACGATTTTTTTAATCTTTAAATCTATTTTTTTTCGCTAAATAAATCATCATTTGTAATAAAATTTTCTCTTGAATGTTTAGAAACTTTATTTACAGTATTACTATATTTGTATGAAATTATTGCAAATATTATTGAAGCTCCAAGTAAAGCTAATACCACTGTGAATATAACTGACATAGGTCCTGATCTATTCCACCAGTCTGTTATTATTCCCAAGAAGCCTTTTTTGTCATCATCATTATTTTGTATTTCTTGTTTTATTTCTTCTTCAATTTCTTTTTTCGACCATTTATTTGCTACTATTTTGTATTCCGCTGTTTTATCATCTTTTGTAAGTTTTATTACTATTGTGTTTTCGCCTTCAACTAATCCTGTATTCCCTGTTATTTCTACTGTTGCTCCTTCTAAATTTGGTACAGCTGTTATATTTATTTCTTCTTCATCAACTAAATATATTGTATATTCAAATACTTCACTATTAAATATTGGCGTTAACTCTACTTCTGGTATTTCTAATGATGTAAGTCTTAATTCTGGTTCTGGTTCTTCTGTAGGAGTTTCGTATTCATTTTCTGTAGGTCGTTCTGGTACAGAATTATCTACAACATTTGGCTTATTTGTTTCTTCTGCAAGTCTTGTTATTCTTACAACATAGTTTGCTTTTGTGCCATTTTCTGCTGTTACTGTTATTGTAAATTTATTTGTTCCTGTTGTTAACTCCTTTGTTCCTGTTCCTGTAACTTTCGCTTTTGAATCATTGGCCTCTGCTTTTAATTCTATGCTAGTTGTTCCTGAACTAACACTAGGTACTGTTATATCCTTATTTGGCTTAGAATAATTCTTACTGCCTACTGTTAATGATTTTAAACTATTATCTGATGATTTTGATGGAGTGTTTCCTCCTCCATTATTGTTACTATTTCCTCCTGGATTTGTAGGTGGAGGATTAGTTGGTGTAGGATCTGTAACTGTTATTGTAAAAGTTTTTGATAATGTTAATTTTTTTTCGTCATATGCACGAGCAGAAGAGCTTTGAACAGTTATTGTTACTTTTCCTGCTTTTTTTGCAGTCAAAGTATGTGTTGCACTATCAGTTTTTTCATATCCAGAGTCAATGTCTCCAGAAGTAGGTGATACACTTACAATGCTTGCATCTGACGTTTTTACATTATACCATACAGCACTATTAGTTGCTGTTACAGTAAGTTTTATGCTTTCTCCTATTGATAAACTTGTTTTTCCAATAGAAGCATCTACACTTCCTGTCATTGCTTTTACTTGATTAGTATTTAAAACACTAATAAATAGTAATGCTAAAACAATGATGAAGATAATCTTACGTAGTTTTTTCATTTTTTATACACACCTTTCCTCTTAATTGCACTTTGTTAAATATTTATTTGCAATATATCCTATTGTCCCGTTAGCTCTTTTTATTTTTGCCCAAGTATAGCCATTTGCTTCTCCTGCATTAAGTTCTTCTACAGTCACAATTTCATTTATAGATAAAGTTCCAATTGAACTTGAAGATGTTGTAGGTTCACTTCTTAAATTTACTCCTGTTCCATTTACATAGTATGAATTTGGAGCATTTGAATCAATCCCATTTGGTTTTCCACATATACCAGGCATATCGTTATATACTGGTATTACAAAGTTTAATGATAAGTCTAACATATTATTTTTTGCGTATGTATTATATAAAGTTGTAGCTTGACTTGATGGATCTTGAATATTTGTCATATATTGATGCCAGAAAGTTCCATTCTTTCCTTCATCTATAACATCAAATTTATAGAAATATGCCGTATTTTGTCCAACACTTATGTATGAATCAGCCATAAGCTTAGCACCTTCTACAATAGATCTATATTGACTATTCCATCCTTTTTCTTTTGCATATTTTAATCCGTTTTCAATTGCATTTCCACCATCATAAGCTCCAAAATTGAAGAAGTTATAATATCCTTCATATCCTGGATAAGTTCCAGTAACTGAATTACTTCCATTTCTTCCTACTTCTTGGAATATTTTTATTGCAATACTATATGGACTTATTCCACTTTCTTCTGCTGCTTTTATTATAATATCTGCATAAGACATAACTTCTTTATTTTGTTTGCTTGTTCCAATTACACTAATGCTAGTTCTACCTGCTATATGATTTCTTAATCTAATATAATCTAATGCTTCGATTTCTCCATCATTATTTACATCTGCTGCTAACTTTGCAGTTACTGACATTGTTGTTCTACCAGCTATGTAATTTCTTACTCTAATATAGTCTAATGCTTCAATTTCACTATCACCATTTACATCTCCTAAGACTATCATTGTATATGATGTATCATATTCAGTATTAGTAAATTTATACCCTGTTGCAGACTTTGATGAATTATCAATTGTTTTTCCATTTGAATCTGTTACTTTATATTTTTTTATTCCTAGTGTACTTGCAACTTCACTATTAGTTGTTCCTGGTGTTACCATTATAAATTGTCCATTTTGCTTTGCTTTAACAGGCGTCTCAACTGTTTGTCCTTCTGCTACATTTATTGTTTTGTCCATAAATGAACCTTTTATTATACTTTCTACACCTGCTTTTGTATGTATTGATGAATTATATGACATTTCTATAAATTGAAAAATTCCTGATTCCGTTAAGAAATTTCTTGGATCTGCAAAATACATTACTATATCTTTTGAGGCACAAGCATATCCACTTGCTACTTTATTACAACTGTCTTTCCAAGATGCTTCTGAAGATTTATGTACTGTATTTCTAAGGTGACTTCCAGTTTCATTTGAAATAAAATCGTTCCAAGTCATACCTGTATAAAAGGCTGTAAAATTCCAGTTTGGATGTAATTCTTTAAGCTTTTTTAGATATTCTTGATAGCTTTCTGGAAAAGATTCAATTCCTAATTTTTTCTCTTGAGTATATGTAGCTGCATGAACCTCATATTTTATGACTATATTAAAAAATATTGATAAAATTATAACTAAAATTAATTCTATAATTAACATTTTTTTGACAAAAAAAACTATATGTCTCATTTGTTATACCTCTTTACCATTTTTGTATAAAATTTAACCCCTTTTATCTTATTGTGCTATAATTTTCGTAATTATAGTATAACATTTATTGTCGATTTTAGTCAATTGGTTTTATATATTTGTAAAGAAACTGTAATAAAAGAAAAAAAATTATAAGGCATAAAAACTTAACCTTATAATTTTTCGTTAAAAATATTTATTTCAATAAATTAATATTTTTTGTATTTTAGATATTTTTTCATTGAAATGCATACTATACACAGAAATAATGTCTACCTAATTTAAGAGTTATTTTTCTAGACCATATCCAAGAGCTTGTAGCAGTATTTGGATTAAAATAGTATAGTGCTCCGATTTGTAGGATCCCAACCATTTAGTGCATCTTGTGCTGCGCTAATTGCTGTTTTATTTGGTGTTAAATTTATCTGTCCATCACCTACGGCGTCAAATGCTCCTGCCTGATATATTACTCCGGCAACAGAATTTGGAAAATTTGGACTGTCTACTCTGTTTAGTACTACTGCCGCGACAGCAACTTGTCCTGTGTAGCTTTCACCTCTTGCTTCCCCATATACTAATCTACTAAGTAAATTTAAATCTGATGAATTGCTTGCTGTATTTTTATTAGAACTTGAACCACTTGATGAATTTATTCCCATTGCTTCTAATGTTTTTTGTCCTGCAATTCCATCAGCCGTTAAACCATTTGACTTTTGAAAAGATTTAACTGCCGATTGAGTTTTGCTTCCGTAAACTCCATCTACATTTCCTTTATAGTATCCCCAATTTTTAAGCTTTGTTTGTATTTGTTTTACTTCTTCTCCTGATGATCCAAACCTTGATAATACCTCTATACTCTCATTTGTTAAATTAAAATAAAATATATATCCACATAATAATAAAAATATGGAAATTATTAATATAATAGCTTTTTTCATGTTTGTCTCCTTACATAAAATTTATATTAAAATTATTTCCATATTTTTTTATATTATTCATTTTTTGGTAATTATTAATTGTAAAAAGAGATAATGTTTTATTTTCTAGAGCTTTGCTGTCGCAATTTACAAATTAAATATTATATGTAAATTGCTCCATATCGCACTTCGCTTCGCTCCGTTTGGTCGCTTACGCAGCTCTTTCAAATAAAACATTATCTCTTTTAATATCTCTTTTAATTATATCTTTTATATATATTAAAATATTCCTACAATATTTCCATTTTCATCAATATCTATTGACTCTGCTGCTGGAACTTTTGGAAGTCCTGGCATTGTCATCATTTTTCCTGTGATTACTACAATAAATCCTGCACCTGATTTTAGTATTACTTCTTGTGCATGAATATTGAATTTTTCTTTACATTCTAAGTTCTTAGGATCATCTGAGAATGAATATTGTGTTTTAGCAATACATACAGGTAAATTTCCATATCCAAGTTTTTTAATTTGTTTAATGCTTTCCATTGCTTCTTCTGAAAATTCAACATCTTCTGCCCCATATATTTTAGTTGCAATTTTTCTTATTTTTTCTTCAACCTCTTCATCAAGTTCATATGTGAATTTGAAGTTTTCTTCTTTTTCGCATAATTTTACTACTTTTTCTGCTAAATCTCTTGCTCCATTTCCACCTTTAGCCCAAGCTTCTACTAAGCTCATTTCTATTCCATTTTCTTTTAATTTGTTTTGTAAAAATTCTATTTCTTTGTCTGTATCTGTTAAAAATCTGTTGATTGCAACTATTACATTTAGTCCAAATTTATTTTTCAAGTTATCAATATGTCTTAAAAGATTGTGCATTCCTTTTTCTAGAGCTTCCATATTTTCTTGTTGTACTTCTTCTTTTGAAGCTCCTCCATGATATTTTAATGCTCTCATTGTAGCAACGCATACTACTGCATCTGGTTTTAAATTAGCTTCTCTACATTTTATATCTAAGAATTTTTCTGCTCCTAAGTCTGCTCCAAATCCTGCCTCTGTTACACAATAATCTGCAAGTTTTAATCCTAAACGAGTTGCTCTTATACTATTGCAACCATGAGCTATATTTGCGAATGGTCCACCATGTACAATTGCTGGTGTATTTTCTAGTGTTTGTACTAAATTAGGGTTTATTGCATCTTTTAAAAGTACTGTTAAACTTCCTTCTGCTTTTAAATCTTTTGCTGTTATTGGCTCATCTTTTTCGTTGTATCCTACTATTATTCTTCCAATTCTTGCTTTTAAGTCTTCTAAGTCTTTTGATAAGCAAAGTATTGCCATTATTTCTGATGCAACTGTTATATCAAAACCATCATCTCTTTCTACCATACCTTTTTCATGTGATAAACCGCATCTTATTTTTCTTAATTGTCTATCATTTAAATCTAGACATCTTTTCCATACTACTCTTTTAAATCCTAATTCGTTTCCAAAGAATATATGATTATCTATCAAAGCTGCAAGTAGGTTATTTGCTGCTGTCATTGCATGTATATCACCAGTAAAATGTAAGTTTATATCTTCCATTGGTGCTACTTGTGCATATCCTCCTCCTGCTGCTCCACCTTTTATACCAAATACTGGTCCGAAGTGAAGGTTCTCTTAAAGCTAGTATTGATTTCTTTCCTATTTTTCTTAATCCATCTGCAAGTCCGATTGACATTGTTGTTTTTCCTTCTCCTAATGGTGTTGGATTTATTGCAGTAACAAGAATTAATTTACCATCTTTTTTTCCATTATTTCTTTTAAATGCTTCTTCTGTTATTTTTGCTTTGTATTTTCCATAAGTTTCGATTTCTTCCTCACTTAATCCTAAATCCTTTGCTACATCTCTTATGTCTCTTAATTTTGCATTTCTTGCAATTTCAATATCGCTCATTTTGAACCTCCATTTTGCCGAATAAATAAAAAAAGACAATTCTATTTTCTTTAAAGAATTGCCCAGGCGGTCGGCTTATATATTAGTAAATTGCCTTCATGTTAATTCATGCATCCGCCAGCAATTTACTTTATGTTAAAATTTTATCATATTCATAACTTTATTGTCAAGCATAAAATATATGTATTTATGTAAAGTATTTTTTTCTTAGCATATCATATAGATAACACTTAATTTAAAACTCACTTACGCAAAAATTCCAACAATTATTCCGTATTACTGCTCCAACAAATACTTGAATTGGTGTGTGTCCTAAGACTTCCACTAGTCTTTCTTGTACTTGTGGTATAGAAAGTCCTGGTGTATTTATAATTTTGTTAAGAAGTGCTGCTTGTTTCCCTGCTGCTCTTCTAACTCCTGCTGCATCATACATTACAACAACTCCAAAAATTAATGCCAATGCAAATATAGATGAGTCAAATCCATACTCTTTTCCTATCATTACTGCTAGGCACATTACTACTGCTGAATGAGAGCTTGGCATTCCTCCAGCGCCTAATATTCTTTTAAAATTAAATTTCTTTGTTTCAACTAAATCCCATATTACTTTAAAGCTTTGTATTGCAAACCACACTAATATTGGGATATATATATATTTATTAGTACATATTTTTAATATCTCGTTCATTTCATTCCTCTTTATCTATTCTTCTGGTGTAAAGTTCTCCTCTACAATTTCTTCTCCATTATCTATAAGTAAATTTATTTTTTTCTCGGCTTCATTTAATATTTTATTGCATTTTTTTGAAAGCTTCATTCCCTCTTCAAACTTACTTACACTTTCATCTAAAGTAAGTTCTCCGTTTTCTAATTCTTTTGCGATTTCTTCTAATTTATTCATTGCTTCTTCAAATTTCATTTCTTCTTTTTTTTCTTCCATATCTATTCTCCTCAAATTAACTATAAGTTACTTCTCTCATTGTTTCCTTCATTTAGCATATGCAAATTATGATATATTTTATTTTAAATTACTTCTGCTTGTTTTTCTCCGTCACTAAATCTTATGCTAATTTTGTCCCCAGTATTTAAATCCTTAACACTTTTTACAATTTTATTTTCTTTACTTGCTATGCTATATCCTCTTGATAAAGTTTTTAATGGACTTAAAGCATCAAGTTTTGAAACATTATTAATAAATTTTGTTCTAGCTATTACCATCTTATTGTTCATATTGTTAATCATATTTTTTATAAGATTATCAATCGTAATATAGCTTTCATTTATTCTTTGAGTTGGCTCTTTATATGCCTTAGATTGCATACATTTTTCATATCTTAATTTCATATAATCAATATTCTTTTTTAGAGCTAATCTATATCTGTTTTGGTAGTTTCTTATCATCTCTTCTACCTTGCTTATCTCTGGAACTGCAAGTTCTGCTGCGGCAGATGGTGTAGGTGCTCTTAAATCTGCCACAAAATCTGCTATTGTAAAATCTGTTTCATGTCCTACCGCTGAAATCACAGGAATTCTAGACTCAAAAATTGCTCTTGCAACTACTTCTTCATTAAAAGGCCAAAGATCTTCTAAGGAACCTCCTCCTCTTGCCACAATTATTACATCTGCTAAATCTTTTTCATTCATTAGTTTTATTGCATCTGCAATTTTTTCTCCAGCTCCTTCTCCTTGTACTGGAACTGGTAGTAGCCTTATGTATACATTAGGATTTCTTCTTGTACTTACATTTATAATATCTCGTATTACTGCTCCCGTTTTTGATGTAAGAACTCCTATTCTTTTTGGTAAAAATGGAATTTTCTTTTTATATTTTTGATCAAAAAGTCCTTCCTTTTCTAATTTTTGTTTTAATTCGTTATATGCTGTATAAAGGTCTCCTATTCCGTCTTCTTTCATTGCTTTGCAGTATATTTGATATACTCCATCTCTTTCAAAAACCGATACTGTTCCAAATACTACGACCTTCATTCCATCTCTTGGCATAAATTTAAGTCTTTCTGCATAACCTTTAAACATTATACATTTTATCAAAGAATTTTCATCTTTCAATGTAAAATACATATGTCCTGTATAATGATTCTTAAAATTTGATATTTCTCCCTTTACATATACATTTTGTAGAAATTCATCTTCTGCAACTTTGTCCTTTATATATTTATTTAATTCCGTAATAGTTATTGGAGTAATTTCCATTTAACCCTCCATAGTTTTCTTATTTTTAATAGTCTTTTTTTATTTTTATATGTAATTTATATAAAATCTTTATCTATGCTAAATTTTCTTCTTTAACTATACTTGCAAGTATTCCATTTATAAAAAATCCCGCTTGTTCATCAGAATATTTCTTAGCAAGTTCTACTACTTCATTTATTGCAACTTTATATGGAAGTTTGCTATATATCATTTCGTAAATTGCAATTTTAAGTAAGCTTATATTTATTTTTGAAACTCTATCAATTGTCCAGTTTTCTTTTAGGTTTTTCTTAATAAGTTCATTTATTCTCTCTTCGTTTTTAGATATGCCAAAAAGAATATCTTTAAGATATTCTTTTACATCATCTTCATTAATTTCATTAGCTTCAAAAAATATTTGTAAGCTATCATCTTCTATTTCTTTTTGAATTTCTCTTTCATATATTAGTTTAAATGCTAATTCTCTTGCTCTTGTTCTATTCATAACTTGTCCTTTTCTAATTAAATTCTGTTAATGAAGTCTAATAATTTTTGTTTTACTTCATATTTATTTTGTTGCACATAATTTCCTAAAAATACTCCAATACAAAGTATAAGTATTCCAAGTACTAATTTTAAAAGTCCTGTACATAAAACTATAATTGCAATAATTCCACCAATTATTGCTCCTCTATATTCGTGAATAAAGCTTTTTAAATCATTCATATTATTCTACTTCCTTTAAATTTCTTTAATTTCTTCAGGAGTTGTAATATTTTTAATTTTGATATCTATTGATTTAATTTCTAGGTCTGTAACCTTCTTTACAACTTCTTTTATTTTTTTCTGTAAATTCATAGAAAGTTCATTAATTACCGTATTTGGTAATACTAGTAAAGTAACAGCTACTTTTAAAGTGTTTTGATTGTCTATTATAACTTTTGTTGTTACTTCTTTAGTATTTTCAAAGTCTTTAGCAACTCCGTTTACTAAATTTTCTATTGTTTCTTTTGATATTAATAATCTTCCTGATTCATTTTCAAGTAATATTCCTTCATTTGTTCCTTGTTTTTGTTTTCCTGTGCTTGTTCCAAAAAATATTGCTCTAATTGCAAGTATTGCACATACTATTGAAGTCCATATTGTAATATTAGTTGCTACTGGTATTGTAGCAATTTGTGCGTATAAAGCTGTTATAGTCGTAAAGCTTAGAAAGCCAAACATTAGTAGTTCCATAACTACTGCAATTATTAATATTACTATTGAAAATAGCACTAAGGTTATTTTATCTAATATTTTCATTTCTATCATTTCCTTTTATAACTTCTTAATTTTCTTCTTTTTCTTCTGTTTCTATTGGTGTTCTTACTCCTTGTACATGTACATTTACTTCAAGAACGTCTAATCCTGTCATTTCTTTAACTGATTTCTTTACTCTGTTTTGAATTTCAAAAGCAACATCTGGTATTCTCGTTCCATATTCTACTATTATGTTTACATCAATTTTTGTTTCTTTTTCTCCAACTTCTACTTTTATTCCTTTTGATAGTTTTTTCTTACCACTTAATACTTCTGATATTCCTCCTGCAAATCCTCCTGCTGTATCTACAACTCCAGGTACTTCTGAAACTGCTATTCCAGCAATCACTGAAACTACATCTTCTGATATTACTACACTGCTATCTGATGTAACATTAATTTCTTCTAATTTCTCATTATTTTCCTCATTTTCCATATTTTTTTCCTCCTTGATTTAAAAAAATCATATATATAGTATATCAATTATAATTGAATTTTACAAGATGTTTTAAAAAGTTTTAGTTTAATATTTATATGATTATTCTATATAGATATAATTATTTATTATATTATCTTTGCTGTCGCAACTTACTAAAATAATTTTTATATGTAAGTTGCTCCATATCGCACTTCGCTTTGCTACGTTTGATCGCTTACGCAGATAATATAATAAATAATTATATCTATTTTTATAAAATAAATTGCTATTATTTAATCATATTCAAATATTCTTTTTCAAACTCTTTTAAAAATTCCATAAATATTTTTTCTTTATCAAAATCTTTTCCGAATTCTTTTTTTAGAGATGTCGCTGTATCTTTTATTTCTCCTTCAAATTCTTCTTGATTTATATTTAAGCCTATTCCTATTATAATTTGTTTTACTATTTTCTTATAAGTAGTAGCTTCTGTTAAAATTCCTCCGATTTTTTTAGAATTAAGTATTATATCATTTGGATATTTTATGTCTAACTCATAGCCATACAACTCTTTTATAACTTTTACAATTGTTTTTGCTATTGTTAGTGTAAGATTCTCTATCTTTTTTATATTACATTCTGGTTTTAAAACAAAAGAAAATGTTAAATTTTTATCTTTTTTTGTGTACCAAGTCCTTCCATTTGTTCCAATTCCTGCTGTTTGATTTTTTGCAATAACAACTAAACCATCTTTTTTTATTTCATCTGGCATCTGTTTTATATATTCTTGTGTTGATGCTACCTCTTCAAGTATTATGATGTTTTTTCCTAAATTATTCGTATTAATCACCTTTTTCTTTTTGGTTTCTTTTTTAGTATAACTTAATTTTTTTGTTAAATCAAGTATTCTATTAGTTATGTTTTTATAATAAGAAAAATTAGATTAGAAAAAAATATACTAATGATTTTACTTCTTCCTCTACATAAAAATATGATGTGCGGATTTTTAATTCCACACACCATATTATACACTATCTTTGCTAGTCATCATGTTGACTTGCTTTTCCATGTGAACAATTTACTACATGGCTTCCAGACTGATTATGACTGCATTTAACAACATGAGAATATGAATTACCATGTGGGCAGTTTCCTATTACATGAGACGACGTGTTTCCATGCTCGCAGTACGAGTGCGAATATGTATAACCGTGTGTACATCTATGCTCTGTATAGTCCCCGCCCGTACCACCACAAGTTGGACATTTATCACGTGATAAGACGTTATCGCATATGCCACCCTTGAAAGTGTCGTTTGTCCAAGCATCGTGTCCACATACCCTACAGAGTATCTGATATCCGTCTATAAGCACCACAGGAATCACAATTAACATTATAGGTGCCCCATTGATCTGTATGACCGACTAGGACAGGTCACATGCGTATTAATAGGCGGATCCCACACACCACCATAAGTCACTTGAACTCTAGTGCTCTTACACCTCGTAACTATTTCACCATAGCCGTAACATGTAGAACATTCAGAGCCTGTAGAGTATCCATCATTGCAAGTATATGTATTTCCCGGACACGTAGGAGGATAGCACGTATATGCTTCATTACATTGAGTTCCTCCAGGGCAGAACGTTCTAACTTTTGTTTGCACGGTTCCTTTTGTTGTTACTGTTCCATCTGATACATCTACTCTCCAATAATAATATGTATAATTACTTAATCCGTTT
>CANQCU010000002.1 GCA_947590905.1 uncultured Clostridia bacterium
TTGGTCTCTTAAAGGATTTTTTGTTTACTTTTCAATGTACTTTTGCTCTTCTTCGTCACAGAGCTTTTTTATTATACTCTTTTTCAAAACGTTTGTCAACACTTTTTTAAAATATTTTTAAAAATTTTTTATTAATTATTTACTTCATTAATTTTCGAATATTAAGTCTTCTAATATTAATGTTTTTTTCTAATTAATAATGATTTTTTTATATATTTTTCAATGTTGACTTTGAACTTAAAAAAGTATTTTTTATTTTGTCTTTCTTATGTAAAATAACATTTTTAGGGCAAAATAAAAACCAGTAATTAACTGCTGTTCTTTACTTTTTGTTTACTCGAATATTACTAGTTTGTATATTTATTATTATATACACTTTTTAATATGTTCTTTCGTTTTGCTGAGTGTATTATTATAATAACATAATTAGTTTTCACTGTCAATACTTTTTTTGAAAATTTTTAAGGAATTTTTTGGGATTTTATTACCTGTTAAATTTATATGCAAAAAGACTCATTTTATTAACTTAATAAAATGAGTCTCTTATGTATTCTTATTTTGTTAATCCTTTATTTTTTCTTAGGAAAGATGGTATGTCTAAATCTTGTGAACCTGTATTTGTGCTTTCACTTGAAGTAGGAACTGATGGTATTTTTTTATCCCATGCTTTTGATACTATTTGTTCTACCCCTAGATTAGAATTTGGTCTATCTTTATCAAATCCAGTTGCAATTACTGTAATAACTATTTCGTCTTCTAAGCTTTCATCTATTGCTGTACCAAAGATAATATTTGCTTCTGGGTCTACACTTCTTTGTACTAATTCTGCAGCTGTGTTTATTTCTTGTAATCCAACACTGCTTGAACCTGTAATGTTAATAATAACTCCTCTAGCACCTTCTATTGATGTTTCTAGTAATGGGCTTTGTATTGCTTGTTTTGCAGCATCTTCTGCTCTATTTTCTCCTGTTGCTCTTCCTATTCCCATGTGTGCCATTCCTGTATTTAACATTATAGTTTTAACATCTGCAAAATCTAGATTTACAAGTCCTGGGTTTGCAATTAAGTCTGATATTCCTTGTACGCCTTGTCTTAATACATCATCTGCCATAATAAATGCATCTATCATTGATGTTTTTCTATCTATTATTTGTAACAATTTATCGTTAGGTATTACAACTAATGCATCTACTTTTCCTTTTAAACTTTCAACTCCTCTTTCTGCTTGAGCTAGTCTTTTCTTTCCTTCAAATGTAAATGGTTTTGTTACAACTCCTATTGTAAGTATTCCCATTTCTTTTGCAGCACTTGCTACTATTGGAGCTGCTCCTGTACCAGTTCCTCCGCCCATACCAGCTGTAACAAATACCATGTCTGCTCCTCTTAAACTTTCAGCTATTTCTGATTTGTTTTCTTCTGCTGATTGTGCTCCTATATCTGGATTAGCTCCTGCTCCTAATCCTCTAGTTATTTTTTCTCCTATTTGGATCTTCGTACTTGCGTTTGAAGTTTTTAAAGCTTGTCTATCTGTATTAACAGATATAAATTCTACTCCTCTAATTCCAGTTGCTATCATCCTATTTACTGCATTATTTCCGGCTCCACCAACGCCTATAACTTTAATTATTGCATTTTCATCCATGCTTTTACTATTTTCCATTTCGTCAAACCCTAACATACTCTTGTTCCTCCCTTAATCTTTTTTAACTATAAAAAAACTCTTTTATTCTTTCAAATATCGTTTTTAAAATACTTTCATCACTTGTTACGTCTATTGTACTTGATACAGATTTTGCAAAAGGCTTTGAAGCAACATATCTTACCAAGGCATATGCTGTCCTAAAACTTGGTTTTATAGTACTAACTAGTCTTCCTGTTGAAATTTTAACAGGAATATTTAAAATTATCTTTCCTGCAACATCACTTTTGTTGATATTTGTTATTCCCTGTCCTGTTAATACTACATTGTTTATCCTTTGTTTTATTCCTTGATTTATAATGTCTAAATTTATTAACGAAAAGATTTCTTCGATTCTTGCTTCTATTATTTCTATAAGTTCAGAACTCTTTATTGTTTTATTTTTTGTATCGCCTTTATATGTATTTAAAAATATATCATTATCGTTGTCAATAAATGATTTTAGAGCTAAACCATATTGTCTTTTTAATTTGTCTGCTTCTTCTTCAGATATATTTAATACTATCTCTATATCTCTTTTTATGGAGTCTCCACCTAATGGTATTGTGTTTGTATAAACAAATTTGTTACCTTCAAATACTCCTATTTCGGTGTTTCCTGCTCCTATGTCAAGAAGCATTATATTGTCATTTAGTTCATTTCTATCTAAGACTAAATTTCTCTCTGCTAGTGTTGTAGGAACCATTCCATCAAGTTCTATTCCTGCCTTTTTTAATATTGAATTAATCTTTTTCATATAGTCTTTATCGACTAATATTACTTCTGCTTGCAGAGTGAAACTTGAACTTAAGCATCCTACTGGATCTTGTACCTTCTCACCATTATCTAATATGAAGCATTCAGGGACAATGTCTATTATTGTTTTACCCTCTGGTATCTCTATGTCCTTGATTTGCATTATACTTGCACCAACGTCTTTTACTGATATTCCTGCATATTTATCCTTTACCTCTTTTATACTACTATTTTGTACTATAGTAATATATTTTCCTGGAACGGTAACATAAGCAGAGTGTATCTTCAAATTGGCTTCATCTTCAGCATCTTGAATTGTTTTAGCTATTGATAAACTTATATCGTCTTCATCTACTATTTTTCCTTTTTGTATTCCTCTACATTTGCATTTTGTAGAAGATATTATTTCAATTTGGTTGAAGTTATTTACCTCTCCAACAATAGCAGATACCTTAGAGGTTCCTATATCTAAGCCAACAATTATATCACCTATTGCCAATCTTAACTCCTCCATTTTTTTTATTTTTTCTTGTATTTAAGAATATAATATTTTGAATAAAAAGTCAATAGAATTTGTAATAATTTTGTAATAATTTTGTAATAATTTTGTTATAGTGTCAAAAGCAACAGCTAATGCCTAAAACTTATGGGCATTAGCCGTTTTCTTAACTTGTTTTTATTCTTTTGTTTCTATTTTTACTAGTCGTTTTTTGTATTATTTTCTTGTTTTTCGTTGTCTTCTGTCTTTAGTAATTCTTGTGCTTTTTTTAATTTTGACTCAGACCATTTGTCTAAATAAAATCTTCTTATCATTGTTAAGTTATTAAACATTCTTCCTACAAATACTACTATTGCTGCTAAATATATATCAACATTTAATTTATTTCCTAAAAATGTAAGTAAAATTGATAGTATTGCATTTCCAAAGAATCCTGTTACAAATATTTTAAAATCAAAATTTTCTTTTAATGTTGCAGTTATTCCTCCAAATACAGAATCTAGTGCTGCAATAATTGATATTGCAAGATAATCTGAGTATATATATGAAATTACTGGAGCATTTGCTCCTAAAATTATACCAACTAGGCATCCTATTATTATAGCTAATATTATCATTTTTTACCTCCTATATTATAAATGAATTATATTTATTTTTTTGTATTAATATTATTTTTTGCATAATTTAGAGTCATTTCTCCCTCATATTTATCTATAGTTATTTCTTCATAAGATTCTATATTTATTATGTAGTCATTATTTGTATATGTATCTATAAATCCTTCTTTTATTGTTAAAGCCGCTTCTAGATGTTTCCTATCTCCTATTGCTTTTATTTCATATGGGGAACTTGTTCTTTGTCCATTTATACATACAAAATTTCCGACATCAAATACATCACTTTTTGCAACTATTCTCTCGTTGTTAACAGAAATTGCTTCTGCTCCAGCAAGTTTTAATTCATTTATTAAGCTTATAATATCAGCACTCTTGATTATAGATGATTCTCTTTCATCATATCTTATATTGTTTTCCATTGTGATGACTATTCCTTCGCCTTTTACTTTAGTGTTTCCAAGAAGCATATTTGCCTGCTTTACTTCCTCTGCTAATAAGGCTACTGCATCTTCTTCAGATTTGTCTTCTCTTTTATATTCTTCAATTTTTGCTTTTGTGTCGATTAATTGTTGTTCAGTTTCGTTATATTTTTCTTTATAATTTGCAAGTAATTCTTTAAGTTCTGTTTCTCTTAAAAATTCTACTTCTCCTCTTTTATCATAATTTACTAAGTTTATTTGTATCAGCATTACATATATCATCATAAAGCTCATTATTCCTATTGTTATTGAAACTGCTATTTTACTTTTATTAATTGAAATTTTTCTTTTATCCAAAGATTATCGCCTCCTATTCCGCATTTTGTATATATTTAGGAGACAATGTTCCTGTATACTTTTCAACAGTTACATTGTCTGATTTTTTAACTTCGGCAAGTGCTCCTGTATTTCTAATGTATTCAAGTTCTCCACCATTCCTATCTAATGCAAACAAGCTCTCTGGATTTCCTATTGCATTTATTACAAATGGTGAGTTTAGCTTTACTCCATTTACTGATATAACTGTACCTTTACATGTTATTGCAGTTGTTGATATTATCCTTTGTCCATTTATTGATATTGCCTCTGCTCCAGCGTTAAATAGTTCGTTTACTGTATAAATAAGGTTATCATCATGAATTATTAAATCATTCATATCAATTGCTGGAGAAAGCTCTGATATTGTGGTACTTTTATTGTCCGAAAGTGTTACTATTACTCCTTTTCCTGTAAGCTCTGTAAGTCCTAACAATTTATTAAGTGTTGCAAGATTTTCTTCTAATTCTGTTCCTCTTCCATTTTCCTGAGTTACTTCTTGTCTTGCTTTTTCAAGATTTCCTTCTTCTTCTTCTAAGTTTCTATATAGTGCTTCGTAGTTTTCTTTCCATTTTAATACTTCATCTTTTAAGCTTTGTTCTGCATAAGTACTTCCAACTATAGTTGTAGCTGCTTTTATTGTATTTAACTGTATTACTATTGCTGTTGTTAATAATGCACACATAGCACCTATTGCTATTGCTATTTGTTTTTTGTTTTTCATTTTTAGCCTCCCTCCTATGAATTTTGATCTCTTTCTGGTTCAAAATATACATTTTCTATATTTTGTAAATGTATAATACCTTTTCCATCTACATTATTTTCTACAAAATATTTTATCCACAACATTTTTGTACTTAAGTTTGATGAATCTCCTAGTAAAACTTTTTTCTTTGTTTCTTCAAATTCTATGATATAATTACTATTATCTGAAATGTCTATGCTTGTAATTTTAGCTTCTATAGAGTTATTTTTCATTCCATCTATTATTTTTATCAAATCATTAAATTTTGATAAATCATCTTCTACTAACCTTTGTCCTAATTCTATGTTATCTAGATTAGTATATATTCCTTTTATTATTGGAGCATCTATTGGATCTATGCTTTTTTCTAATATATATCCATTTTTATCTATGTATATATACATGCCATTATATTCTAGCATGTACTCTGCTTCTCTCTCTTTAACTGTAAGTATTATCGTTCCTGGATACTCCCTTTTTATTTCTACATCTTCTACATAGCTTTCTGTTTTGATTTGTTCTCGTATTCTTGACTTACTTATTCTAAATATGTTTTGTCCAAGTTCAACTCCTGATAATACAATATATGTATTCTCACTTATTTTTCCTGCATTTTCTACTCTTACATTTGTTATGTTAAATACTGGTGATACAAATAGAAATATTCCTATTCCTGCGATTACTGCAATTAATAATATTATTTTTAGTATGGTTAATAATACTTTTTTTACTTTGTTCCATTTGCTTTTTTTGTTCTTGTTATTCTTTTTCTTCTTTTTGTTATTATTACTCTTAGTATTTTTTTGTGAAGGGTTGTCCTTTATGTTTTTTGTGTTATAGCCTATTATTATTTCTTCATCCATATTATATGTTTTTTTCTTTTTCGGCACTTTTTTCCCTCCTTGTTTTTTCTTAGTAGAGGGCATAAGTTCTGCCCTCTACAGTTTTTAAATATTCTTTAGTTCTATGTTTGCTCCTAAACTGTTTAGTTTTTTATCTAAATTTTCATAACCTCTTAATATATATTTTGCATTGTTTACAATTGTTGTTCCTTTTGCATTTAATCCTGCTATTATTAAACTTGCTCCTCCTCTTAAATCTGTTGCTTCAACATTTGCTCCATATAGTCTTCTGGTTCCTTTTATGACACAGATTTTTCCTTCTACTGTAATTTTTGCTCCCATTTTTCTTAGTTCATTTACATATTTATATCTATTTTCAAATATATTTTCTATTATTAATGAAGTTCCTTTTGCTGTTGTAAGTATGCTTGCGAATACTGATTGCATATCTGTTGGGAAACCTGGATATGGCATTGTTTTTATTTCTATATTTTTTAATTTTTTTGGTGCTTCTAAAATTATATAATTCTTCCCTGTATTAATTGTTGCACCGCTTTCTTCTAATTTATGAAGTATCGGTACTAAATGCTCAGGTTCTGCCTTATTTAATTTTACTTTTCCTCCTGTGCTTGCTACTGCACAAAGTATGGTTCCTGCTTCTATTCTATCTGGCATTACATTATAACTTACGTCTTTAAGCTTTTTTACTCCGTACTATTTTTATTTCATGACTTCCGAGCACCTGTTATCTTGGCTCCCATTTTGTTTAACATGTTTTGAAGATCAACTATTTCTGGTTCCATTGCCGCATTTTTGATTACTGTTGTGCCTTCTGCAAGTACTGTTACTAGCATTATATTTTCTGTTGCTCCAACACTTGGAAAATCAAGGTTTATTTCTGCTTCATTTATTTTATCTGTGTTACATTTTATTATTCCTGATTCTTCTTTAATGTTTATTCCAAGTGCTTTAAAAGCTTTTAGATGTAAATCGATTGGTCTCGCTCCTATGTCACAGCCTCCTGGATATGAAAATTTTGCTTTTTTCATTCTTCCAATCATTGCTCCAACTATAATTACTGATGATCTCATTTGTCTCATTAAGTCATCTGGTATTTCATAATTTTTTATGCCTTTTGAATCAATTACTATTTTACCATTATTCTTACTTATTTTGCAACCTAATTTTTTAAGTATTTCAAACATCATTTGTGTATCATGAATGTTTGGTACATTATATAGCTTTGTAATACCACCATTTAAGATACTTGCAGCGATTATTGGAAGTGATGCATTTTTTGAACCTGATACATAAGTTTCTCCTTCTAACTTTGTTCCACCTTTTATTATGTAGCTTAACATTTTTGTCATCCTTTCACTTTTTGTTTTTTGCTATATATTATGTTACATTTACATAAAATGTGAATATGCTTGCTATTGACTTCTGCATAAAGGAATTTTCAGTATGTTGAAAATGTTTACATATTATGTTATAATTAGACAAGATCACTAGATAGGTGATTCACTTTTTGCAAAATGCGTTACCCAAAAACTGTCTATTGACAAGGAGGTAAAAAATGGATGAACGGCAAAGGTTCGTAAAAATTCGTAAGATTTTTTACGAAATAGTAAACGAGGAGGTGACATTCTATTTTTCTACAAGAGGCCTGTCTCCGTTTGCAAAAACTTTTCCTCGCGAAAGCAAGGTTGTTTTTTGCAACTATAACTGTGAGCTGAGCTTCTTCGACGATAATAGGTATAAGCTCCTTAGAAACGGTGAAGCAAATGGTCAGCAATTTACAATTATCCCTGTAATGCCGATCACATGGCCCATCACCTTCATCATTCAGCCCTTAGGTAAAGAGCAGTATCTCTTTTGGCTTTCTCTCGATAATCCCAAGAGCACTAGTCATGATAAGAGCTACTTTGCCAAAAAACCGCGTAGCATCGGCGAAGCAGAACCTCGTCCGGAAGTATATCGTTTTGAAGGAAAATCCATGCTCGAAAGTGAAGAGTTCAAGAAGTATTTCCTTCAGATGGTTGAGGACTTTGACCCTGAGAGGCTGGAAGAGATTCGTTCCTTGCTTGCCTAATTCCAAGCAAATCAAAGACGGATTCCTTTTGGAATCCGTCTTTGATTTATAGAATAATTCATAATATAATTTAAAATTCTTAATCACTCTTCTTATATATATTTAGTAGAAAAAATATTTTTGTAAACATATAATTTATTGTTGTATTACTAATTTATTTATTTTTGACTTTACATAGGTTTCTAATTTTTCCATAAATTCTTCTGCCTTTATTTCTTTTTTAGCAACCATATCTAATCCCTTTTCCCAACTTGCTGTGAGTTTTGGATTCAACATGTCTGGCATTGAATTTCTTACAACATCATATATTAACTCTCCTTTTGCAGTTGGAGTTATTATCTGTGTCTTATTATTTATTGCAATATACTGTATCTTTTCTAACTTTTTCATTATTTCTGCTCTTGTTGCACTTGTTCCTATCCCTGCTCCTTTTATTTGCTCTCTTAATTCTTCGTCTTCTATAAGTTTCCCCGCATTTTCCATCGCAAGTATCATTGAGCCTGAATTATATCTTGTTGGTGGCGAAGTTTCTGCCATTTTTGTTTCAAAATTATTTATTTCTATGTTTTGTCCTTTTTTTAATGATAAAAGTATGTCTAAATTTGAGTTATCGCTTTCTTCTTCTATTTCATTTTGATTTTCTTTTTTAGATTTGCTTTCTTCTTTTTCGTCTATATTTGTTTCTGTATTTTTCTTTTCTGTTTTATTATCTGATTTTGGTTTTAATATTTCTAAATATCCTTTCTTTGTGCATACTTTTCCACTTGTTGTAAATTCTTCATTTTCTATCTGTACTGTGACTGTTACTTTACTAAATTCTGCCTGAGGATAGAATATTGCTAAAAATCTTTTTACTATTATTTTATATACTTGTTTTTGTAAATCCTGTAATTTTTCATAATTTTCATAGCCTTCACCTGTTGGTATTATTGCATAGTGGTCTGTTATCTTGCTGTCATCTACATATTTAGTTTTTGCAAGATTTGTTGAATATTTTTCTTCTGACATTTTTTTAATGTATCCTTGTACTTCTGCGTCTTTAAAGCCTTTTGCTATTCCATTTAAATTTTTTGTTATAACTTTTGCAACAGCACTTGAAAGAACTCTTGCATCTGTTCTCGGATATGTAACTAATTTTTTCTCATATAACTCTTGTATTATAGCTAAGGTTTCATCAGGCTTTATCTTAAATCTTTTGGTACATTCATTTTGTATTTCTGCTAGATTAAATAAAAGTGGTGGATTTTCTTTCGTTTTTGATTTTTTTACTTCTGAGATCTTGGCATTTTTTCCTTCAAATGATTCTATAAATGCTTTTGCATCTTCTTCTTTTTTAAAACCACTGTCGTTATATAGCTTTGGAGACTGGAAATTTTTTGACTTTTCTGTTACTTTCCATTCTGCTTTGAAAATATTTTCTGTCCCAAATTTTCCCACTATTTTGTAGTATGGTGTTTTTACAAAGTTTCTTATTTCTCTTTCTCTTGAAACTACCATACCTAGCACGCAAGTCATAACTCTTCCTACTGATATTGATATTTTATCTTCGTTTATTTGCTTTGCAACTCTTCTTCCATATATTATTGAAAGCAATCTTGAAAAATTTATTCCTATTAAATAGTCTTCTTTTGCTCTTAAATAAGCTGAATCTGATAAACTATTGTATTCACTTAAATCTTTTGCTTCCTTTATTCCTCTTTTTATTTCTTCTTCTGTTTGCGAATCTATCCAGACTCTTTTTCTTATTTTATCTTTTACTCCAACTTCTTGTTCTACAAGTCTATATATGTATTCTCCTTCACGTCCAGAGTCGGTAGATACATATATCGTATCTACATCTTCTCTTAGTAAAAGACCTTTTATTATATTAAATTGTTTTTCTACACTTGGTATTACTTCATATTTATATTCTTTTGGTAAAAATGGAAGTGTATCTAGCCTCCAAAATTTTAATCTTTCATCATATTTTTCAGGGTATGACATAGTAACCAGGTGTCCTACACACCAGGTTACTATCCATTCTTCTGATTCTAAATATCCATTTTTATTTGCTCCATCTATTCCGAAGTACCTTTGCAAATTCTCTTGCAACTGATGGTTTCTCTGTTATTAATAATTTCTTTGGCATTTCTTTTTCCCTGTTTTTCTATTTTAGCAATTACTTTTCTATTTTATAATTATCATTTTAATTATAACTTTAATTATAATTTTAACTTTAACTTTATATTTGACAATATCTTGTTATTAATAATTTAGTCTTTTATTTAAAATTATTCTTTTAATTCTTCCTTATATTTTATATAGTCTAATATTAGTAATTTTATAATTGCAACTATTGGTACTGCTAAGAACATTCCTATTATTCCAAAATATGATCCAAATACTGTTACTGAGAATATTATAAGTATTGGACTTATTTTTAATGAGCTTCCTGTTATTTTTGGATTAATTATATTTGCATCTATTTGTTGTAATATTATTACTACTATTGCCATCCAAATTGCTTGTGATATTCCACCTGTTAAAAGTGTTATTATTACTGCAATTATTACTGCAATTATTGCTCCAAAATATGGTATTAAGTTAAATATTCCTATCATAAAGCCTAATAGCACAGCATATTTTACGTGTAATATAGACATAGCAATTGATGTTAGTATTCCAACGACTATTCCGTCTAATAATTGGCTTGATATAAATTTAAAGAAAATTTCATTTGACTCTTTAAAGTATTTTCCTATTGCGTGATAAGCATTTGTATTGAACATTGCACTACATAGTTTCTTTGCAAACTTTAGTATTTCTGTTCTTTCTGCAAGTAAATATATTGAAACTATTATTGTTACAAATACATCAAATATTGTTGTTGCTAATCCTAATATTCCTTTTGCGTATTCTGTTATTGTTTCTAAATTTAAATAATCTTCTATTTTTATATTTTGTAGTCCTGCTACTATTGATTTTAAGCTTTCTTTGTTAATTACAGAATCTTCTGGAAGTTCATTTAATTTTTCTATTGCTGCATTATAATAATCTGGAAGAGCACCTGCAAGTTCTGTTATTCCATCATATACACTTGGTATTACAAATTTAAATATTCCGTACTATTAACAATATTGTTATGGCATATACTATAAAAATTGAAAGCCATCTTGCCTTTTTATTTAAAAATTTCACTTTTGATTTTTTAAACATTGTTTCAATCTTTTTGCATGGAAGATAGAAAAAATATGCAAGTATTAGTGCTAGTATAAATGGCATTAATATTTTGAATAATTCTCCTATCCAATCTGTTATTTCTCCGAAATTATCTAATAGCTTATATACACATATTGCAATTAGTGATAACACAAATATTAACATGTATTTTTTCCATTCTATTGAATCTCTTTGCATATGTAACCTCCTTATTTTTATATTAATTATTAGTGAGTTTTGTGTTTTTTTAATTGTTTTTTATTCTATGTTTATATCTATTCCGACTGGACAATGATCACTACCTAATATCTTATCATAAATATATGCTTCTTGTATAGTTTTTTCAATCGATTTGGATACTAAAAAATAGTCTATTCTCCATCCAATATTTCTTTCTCTAGATGAAGCAAAATATGACCACCATGTATAAGCATCTTCTTTATTTGGATATAGATACCTGAATGTATCTGTAAAACCTGCATCTAGTAATTCCGTCATTTTTTGTCTTTCTTCATCTGTAAAACCTGCATTGCCTCTATTGGTTTTTGGATTTTTTAAGTCTATTTCTTTGTGTGCTACATTTAAATCTCCACAAATCACAACTGGTTTTGTTTCATTTAATTTTAATAGATACTTTCTAAATTCATCTTCCCATATTACTCTATAATCTAATCTTTCTAGCTCTCTTTTTGAGTTAGGCGTATAACAATTTACTAAATAAAATTTTTCAAATTCTAGTGTTATTACTCTTCCTTCTTTATCGTGCTCTTCTATTCCTATTCCATATGTAACTTTTTTTGGTTCTATTTTTGTGAATATTGCTGTCCCTGAATAACCTTTTTTTATTGCACTATTAAAGTAGCTTTTATATCCATCTGCAAAGTCTATTTCTAGCTGACCTTCTTGCATTTTTGTTTCTTGTATACAAAATATATCTGCATCTATCTCTTTAAAAAATTCCTTAAATCCTTTGTTTATTGCAGCTCTTAGCCCATTAACATTCCATGAAATTAGTTTCATTTTTTATTTTCCTTGTTTTTAATATATTTAGGTTTTTAATGGAATCTACCTATAAACCATTTTTTATTTTTTTTATAATTAAAACAAAGAGCAAGATTAAATTTTCTTGCTCTTATTGTGAAACAACAAGGTTCCCGTATACCCGCAAACAATTTTTAACTTAAGATGTATGTGGGATTCCTATTTATTAAAATTCGTAAATATAACATTCTAAGTTTCTTCTACCAAATTTTATGCATTCATTATAAGTGCTCATATATACGTCTAATTTATTATTAGTTATTGCTCCTCCTCTATCTTGAACAACAAACCATCCACCGTTTGGTTCATTTGCAAAATATGGTATATATATTATTGTTCCAATTGCATATCCTTTTCCTGCTGCGACTGTGTACCATGCTTTTGCTCGTGCTCCACTTGATGTTATTCCATAAGATGGAGATGTTGGACTTTTTCCACAAGTTGATGCCGTATATGCTGATGCATTTAGAGTTTTTTTGGTTGGTGTTATTCCTTTTACTCTACTTGCTAAAGTTGTTCCGCTTGGACTTACATTGGTTTCTTTTTTTGCATTTGAACTACTTCTTGATGTGACATTTGTAAGTTGTATTATTTTATCTTTTGCTTCTTTTAGTATTTCTTCTTTAACTATAGTTCTTTCTATTTCTATATCATTTTGATATTTTACTTTATATGTTATTCTCTTTAATCCATTTTTACCATTTTGCAATACTTTGCTTGAATTAGATGAACCTGAATTTGTAGCATCTTTTGTTATTGTTTCATAAGGTATTTCTTCTTCTTCTACAATTATTTTTTCTATTACAGTATTATATGCTCCTAATAATTGATCTAAGTATATTCCATCTTCTTCTTTTGCAAGTGCAGCAACTACCGCTGGATCTTGTGTTATACCTGTTATTACTATTTTTGAAGAGTTATCCGTTATTTCTGAGTCTAAGTTTGGAACTACATTTTCTTCTGGTAAAATTACTATATGATTCTCTTCTAATATATCTGACACTACTGTTTTAGTAGTCAAAACTTCTATCTCACAGTTATCTGAAAGAACAATCTTAACATTTCTCACGTCCACACTTGCTGCTAATACTCCTACGCTTAATGCAAAAATTGTAAGTATCGTTATTACTGCAATTCTTGTTACGGACAGTGAGGCTTGTTCACTTTTTATCATAAGATTCTGCCCTCCTTATTTTCGTTAGTAAATAATAAAAGTGGTTTCGCCAGATGTTCAGTTTGTTTTACAAATACATATGGTTCAAGGCGAATTAACCTTCGTTTCAAAATTTCTTTCGAAATTCTTAGACAATGAAATTATACTATTCTTTTCTTTAATTGTCAAATTTTTGTAATATTTTTGAAATCTTCGTGTTCTAGGGAATTAGGGATTTCAGAAAAAAATTGTAAAAATTTTTTATTGTCTTTTACTTAATTATATGCGGGCTTGTCTGAATTGAGAACTAAAAATTTTTAAAAAATAAATAAAACGAATGAAAAAGGAAATAAATATTATTTCTTGTTCCACAGCTTCGCGGGTCTTTGCTAGATGGAAACTACTTACACTGCGAAATAATATTTATTTCCTTTTTTCTAACATATAGAGAAAGTTTAATATATATTTGTTTTCAAGAAAATTCGTCATGTTTATAGGGTAATCCGTAAGCAGAAGGCTAAACGAACTTTTCTTTCAAAAAATATATATTAAACTTTCTTATTTTATAAATATTATAAATATCAACATGTTTTTAAAACATTTTTTCAAATTTATATGTTTTCTCTAATTTTTCTTCCATATAAACTTTTGAAACTAGCTTTAGCTCTTCTATTGAGCTTTCTGGTACATTAAATGAAAAAAGTTTTTTAGCTGGTGCCATTATTATGTACTTTATTGCATACAACGTTGCTTCTGATATTCTAATAACGCTTTTATCTAATTTCGCACAGTTTTCACATTTTAATCCATTTGATTTCATACTAAAATGTGTTAGGCTTTCTTTAGATCCGCAGTTTGTGCATTCTATTACATTTGGTGTAAAACCGAATTAGTGACATTAATCTCATTTTGAATATCGAAAGTACTAAGTCTTTATTTAAATCTGTTTCTGATATTGTATATATTGTATTTAATAATAGTTGCAAAATATTATATGAGGTATCATTTTCATTTGTTATGTCTTCTACTATTTTTGCAATATATACTGCATACTCTAGTTTTTCTAAATCTGTTCTTATATTATAAAAGACTTCGATAGGCTGGACTGAGTTTATGTGATAAGATTCTCCGCTTCCTTTATATAAAACGTATTCTCCAAAGCACAAAAACTGAGTTCCAGCAAGCATACTGCTACTTGGCCTTCTTGCACCTTTTGCTGAACATGATATTTTTCCGAAGGTCAGGAGTTAGCATCGTAAGCATTTTATCAAAGTCTCCCATATTACTTTCTCTTAATATAATAGCTTTCGTCTTTATTATCCCCATTTTGTTCCTCTAAATCTATATTTTCTTCTATATTTTTTGTTTCGATGAATTCTAAGAATGTATTTATATCTCCTGTTTTCTTAAAAGCATTCCATGCCATTTCACTTATCATAAGCTTTCATCTCCATTTTGTCTGCTGTTTTTTATCTAATTTTATTTTGCTTGTTTTCCAAGTAATTATACTCAAATTTAATTATCAATTTTAAATTTTTTTACAATTTCATCTTCGTCTTGCCAATCTTTTCTTACTTTCACCCATGTTTGAAGATTTACTTTTTCTCCTAATGTTTTTTCTATATCTTCTCTTGCATATGTTCCAATTTTTTTGAGCATACTTCCTTTTTTGCCAATAATGATTCCTTTGTGTGATTCTCTTTCGCAATAGATTGTTGCCTCTATGTTAAATATTGCTTTTCCTTCCATTGTTTTGCCTTTTTTTAGTTTTTGTACTTCTACATAAATTCCATGTGGGACTTCATCATCTAATAGCTTCAATGCTTTTTCTCTTATTGTTTCTTCTACTATCATTTTTATTGTTTGGTCTGTATATGTTTCTTCATCATAATATTTTGGACCATAATCTAAAACTTTTTCTATTTCTTTTAACAATGTTTCTTTATCTTTACTATTTAATGCTGATATTGGAACTACTGATTCAAAATTGTATTCTTTTGAATACATTTCTATTAGTTTTAGTATTTCTTCTTTTTTTACTAAATCTATTTTGTTTATTACAAGTATTGTTTTTTTGCCTGATTCTTTTATTTTTTCTAGAATTAATCTATCGCCCTTTCCTATTTCTTTACTTGTTGCTTCTATTATAAATAAAATTAAGTCAACGTCTTTTGCTGTTGTAAATGCTGTTTCTACCATTATATTACTTAATTTTGTTTTTGGTTTGTGTATTCCTGGTGTGTCTAAAAATATTATTTGTGAATTTTCTCTATTTACTATTCCTTTTATTTGCGTTCTAGTTGTTTGGACTTTATTAGTTACTGCTGCTATTTTTTCGCCTATTAAAGAATTTAATAATGTTGATTTTCCAACATTGGTTCTTCCAAGTATTGCAACAAAACCTGATTTGAATTTTTCCATAAAGCTTGCTTCTTTCTATATTTTAATATATTTGATTATATCACATGGATATTTAATTGTCTAGATAAAAGATTTTGACGAAAAATATGATTTTTTGATTCTAAATTTATTTTAATAAATTGTTCCAATTTCTTCTTGCATACATTACTCTTACTATTTGCACAGTATGTCCTTTAATTCTATAGAATATAAAATAATTTTCTATTAATAACTTTCGCAGTTTTAGTTTTTCTAAATATTGTTCTTTTATTATTGGATAAATTTCTGGATTATATTCAAGATTATTAATATTCTTTTGTAACTTATTTATTAATTTTTTAGAAATATTGGGCTCTTTTAATTTGTATTTTATATATTTAGCAATATCTATTAAATCTTCTCTTGATTCTTTTGATAGTTCAACTTTATATTTGGTCAATTAACCGTTCACATCCTCCTCTAAAATTTTATTTATTTCATCAAAAACCTCTTTAGATGAATAGGTCTTCCCCTCTTCAAGAGATTTTATCCCTTCTTCTATTTTCTTATAAAGTTCATATTTATCTGCTAAAACCTCATAATGTTCAATGCTCATTACTGCTAAATCACCCGTTCCGTTTTTTGTTATATAAACAGGCTTTTTAGTTTTATGGCATAATGTTGATATTTCATTATAATTATTTCTTAAATCTGAACTTGGTCTAATAATTGGCATTTCAATCACTCCTTAATATTTTATATGCATATTCTATCAAAATATTGATAAAATGTCAATATCTTATATATTCCTTTTTAAAAATGCGACAAAGAGTTTTTTCTTTATCGCATTTTTTATTTATTCTATTGTTACTTTCATAGATGGTGGAACTATCTGTATAAATGTATTTCCGTCATTTACTTCTATTTCTTTTCCATTTAAATCTTTATATACTGTTCTTGCTTCTCTTGATGACTTATCACATTTTATATTAATTGCTTTTCCATTTGTTATATAATATCCATCTTTACTTCCTATATTCTCTATTTCTTGTCTTCCATATCCATTATCTTCATCTGTTGTATAATTTTCTGCAAATGTTATTATTATATTTTTTGCAGTTATTGTTTCTCCTGTTAACCAATCTTTCCTTATTTTATCTCCTACATATCTTTCATATTTTTCTGTTTCTGCATTATATACAAACTTAACTTTTGATGTTGAATAAGGAACATTTACTGTATTTGCAACTATTCCTTCTTCTAAATTTACAGGATCTGTTACATAATTTAATACATTTCTTTCTGTAGTTGTTTTTCTGTATCCTTTCTTGTCTGCATAAGCTAATATATTTGGTGTTCCTGTTAGTGCATTATGTGGTGCTTTTTTCTTTGATGTTCTCCAAAATACATTTGCTGGTGATTCTATTCCATTTGCATTGTCTATTTTGTAGTTCTTTACATCATTTAATCCTCTTTCGCTTCCTCCATAATGTACAAATATGCTATCATTTTCTAGTGCATAATCTACGAAACAAGGTCTTGCACTTCTTGTAGGTCCTATTGTGTCTAAGCTTACATTTTTATATATTGCTAAAAATCTTGTAAGTCCTCCTTCAACATATGCTTCATATACTAGCATTGCTTCGTTTAATCCAGTTTGTGGAACTGCATCCCCAACATTATCTATAACTACTGCTATTGTTCTCTCATTTCCAGCATATTTGCTTTTAGGTTTATTGTCTTCTTCGTCTTTTAGAACTACATTTATAACACTATTTCCATCTTCTGAAACATTTCCTGATGTTTGGTTTGTTTGTTCTTGCATAAACTTAATACCTAATAGAACTCCGCAAACTATTATGACTATAAATAATAATGTTACTAAAACTTTAGTTTTCATATACCTTTCCCCTTTTTTTATTACATTTTTAAACCTAATTTGCTTAATATATTTTCTTCTTTTGCTCTCATCTTTACTTTGTCCTCTTCTTCTATATGGTCATAACCCATTAGGTGATAAAATCCATGTACTAGCATATATGCAAATTCCCTATCTTCGCTATGTTCATATTCTATAGCTTGTCTTTTTACAACCGGAATGCATATTACTATGTCTCCTAGTACCTCTTCTCTTGCTTTAGCTTCTTCTATTTCGTCTTTTTCAAACATTGGGAATGATAATACATCAGTTACTTTATCTATGTTTCTATACTCTTTATTTATTTTTTGTATGTTTTCTTCATTAGTAAGAATTACGCTAATATAAATTTTTGAGTCATATAAGTTTTCTTCTTTAAAGCAAATTTCATATACATCATTTACTATTTTTTCATATTTATCATCTTTTTCATAATCTAAATATGAAATTTCTGCTAATTTTCTCATACTTTTACTACCTTTTTTGTGTAATTTTTTCCTTTACTAAATGAATTTTTTAAGCTTCTTATTGCTTTATATTCTATTAATTTATCTTTATAAAATCTTATTATGTGCTTATTTTGTACATTGTTTTCTATCTTCTTTAATTCATCTTTTATGAATAATATTTCTTTTTTAATTTGTCCTTCTTTTGTAGTTTTATCTATTGCTTTGTATTCTTCCCAGAATTTCTTGTAATTTTCTCTTTCTTTTGGTTGCTCCCAATATATTTTTGTAGATAAAAGTCTTATATTATAGTCTTCTATTAATGATATTAATGTCTCATAAGCTTTATCTTTCTTTTTGTCTACTTTACTGCTTATTATTAAATGTCTTGCCTCTTTTATTAGTTTGTTATAGCATTGTTCTGCTACAACTAATGGGATACTATGAGTAAATAGTTTTCTACTCATTGCAAGCAAATACATTCTTTTCTCTACTTGGTCTCTTGCATCTAACTTACCTACTAAAAATGCACTAAATTTTTCATACTCTTCTGATATATCTTTATATTTTTCTTTTCCATCTAATTCTATCTTTATAGGTAATATGTTTGCTATATAATCTTCAAGAGTATCAAATATGCTATTATATACTCCATCTTTATCTATTATATTTTCTGATATTTTATCTGCAAGCTGTATAGAATAATTCTTTAGTATTCCTTTGTATATGCCTTCCATTTTTGATAAATAAAATGGCTTATATCTAGCTAATATTTTTTCTTTATTATCGTTTTTCAATGATAAATAGTCTAAATCTAATAGATATTTTTGTTTTCTATATTTATATTCTAAATATTGTGTTTCCTTTAAGTGTATTACTGTGTAATATTTTGAAAGTGCCTCTTCTTCAAATTGTGTTGCAGTTCTAGTTCTTACTTTCTTATATATTGAATCCATAACATATTTGTCTATTGATTCTAGGTATAGTATGAAAGCATCTTCATATTTCTTTTGAAGTGCTTCTTCTTTTTCTTGTTCTTTATTATTTGTATATATTTCATAATTTTTTAGTACGCTATTTCTTTTTATTGTTATTAGCATACCATTTATGCCTATTTTAGTTGGTATTAATAATTTGCTTATTGTTGTAGAGATTTTTGAAAAAAATGCTCCATCTGTTTTTGCTACACGTAATCCTCTTTCTTCCATAGTTTCCTCCTTATTAATATATTATTTTTTCTTCTGTTCCAATACTTTCTTGCACTTCATATACAACTTCTACTTCTATACTATTGTCATATTCTTTAGTATTTATTTGTATATCTTTTATATTGTCTTTGTTTTCTATTTCTTCGGATAATTCACTTTCAAGCTTTTTTACTAATATTTCTTTTGCTTCTTCAAAAGTTAGGCTTATTTTTTTCTCTTCTAATTCATAATATGTAGAAATCCCTAAGGTTATTGGTAAATAAAATGAAGAAAATAATTTTATTTTTTTCTCTTCATTTATTGTATCATATTTTTCGAAATTTGGAAGAGTTTTGTACAAATTTATTTGAAAATTATTTAATTTTATATTATATTTTTTTACTTCTTTTCCTGTTTTGCTTAGGGATACTTGTTCTAGCTCCATTTTTTCTTTTTTACTATACCATACTTTTGCTTCTACTTCACCTGATGCATGAACATATCTTACTCCTGTATATTTTCCTTCCATCCATCCACCTATTAATATTGTATTTTCTGTAACTATATCTCCTACTTTGACAAGTGCAGTGCCTGTTTTTGCTGTAATCTTTGTTATTTGTCCTTTTTTGTTTGATACTATGTTGCAATACTCGTTTTCGTCTATGATTTCTGGTTTTTCTTCTCTTTCTACTATTTTTACGATTACATTTGTTCCTTCTAGATTAATGCTCATCCATGCTATATCATCTCGTTCAAGCCTTATCTTATTTATAGTTTCTTGTGTATTTATACTTGATTTTAGTTTTCCAACACTTAATCCACTTTGGTTTAATGCTGATAAAATTTCATCTTTTTTATCTGTTCCCTCTATTTCTATATTCCATACAAACTTTGATGTTACAAACATTGAAATAAGAATTATTACTAATACTGCAAAAAATATTTTTCTTTTTCTATATCTATTCATAATAAATGGCAAACCCTTTTTTTCATTCAAGGTTATCTTGCATTTAGTTTTTTTTGCAATACTTTTTAGTCTTTTAAAATCCTGTATTCCAACATTTGCATCCATATACGTAGTTTTTTCTCTTTTTACGTTCCAAAGCAGGATTCCTTTGCTTATACACGTATTTATAAATCTCTCTATATAATATCCTTCTGCTGATATATTTACATATCCCAAAATATATTTTAGAAGTATTTTAAATATCAATTTTTCTCACCTACTATTCATTTGCCTCAAAATCGAGTGAATCTATTTTTCCTGTTATCATGATATCTTCTTTGTTCATTTGTATAAGTTTTAGATTAAATCCATTTATGTTTATTGCTCCTATGTATGTGTTTACTTTTATAAATATTTCTTCATATTCTAATATATTTTTATAATTTTCAATTACTAATTCTTCAAATCCAAGTATTGTTATTTTAGGTTTATCTGTTGTTATCTCTTCTGGCATTTCCAAAAACTGATTTATTTTACTAAACCTATTTTTCATGTTCCATCACTACTTCTTTCTATGTACAAAGCATTATATTTAATTATATTGCATATTTTTAATTTAATGCTTGTTATTATAAGAAAAGCAAAAAAGACTAGGATTTAACCATCCTAGTCTTTTTTGCTTAATATTTTCTTAAGACTTTTTCTTCCTAACTTTCACATTGAGTTCACAAAATGGACAAATTCACTTGCTATATTATAAGTACACTAAGAATAATAGTGAAAAACATCCCCTTTTATTTTTTATTTTGGGAAGCCTTGAAGAAAGGTTTCCTTTTTTTATTGCGCCGGCAAATTTCGCAGAAATTTCCGGAGCAAAAAGGTTAAGCTACCTTTATTCGTGCGGTTTGCAAAGCAAATCCGCACATGTGGCGAAGCCGCTTTTCTTATCATTTTTATTTTATAATTACTATATCATTTTCAGAAGTTTGATTTGAATTGCCATAAGCATATATTATATATATAGTTCCATTTGGTCCTAGAAAATAGTTGTTAGAATTTTCAATTTCATACATTTTACTATTTATATCTCTTTCATATATATTATATCCTAAAGCTATTAAATTTTCTGAACGACTTATTCCTTCTTGTACTACTCTTTTTATCTCAGTTTTTACATCATTTTTATTTATACTCTTTAATTCAAGCATTTCATCAAGTGATATTTGTTTGTTTGTAGATAGGTTATAAGTATAAGCTTGTATTATTAATCTTTGTGCATTTGAACCTTCTTTTAATGTTGATTTAATAACTAATGATAATATATTTTCATTAATATATGCTGTATATTCTACGGTATATCTTATTACAACATTATCATTTCTATTTGAATCTGCTACTATACTATCTAACTTTTCTTTAAATATAGTATTTATCTCTTTGTTTATATTTCTTACTGTTTCATTATTTATATTTATAGAAGGGATATCTGCTGTTATATTAAATTTTCCTTCATATATTTGATTTAAAGCATACGAAGTATAAACAATATCTTTATTTTTATCTATTTTATTACTTACGCTAACATTATTATTTTGGTAATTTATATTATTATCAAATAATTTTTCCATCTCTTGTGTTAAGCCCTCTTCGTTGGTTTGCTCATTTGAAATAGTGTTTTGTATCTCCTCTTCATTTTTTACAAATACTTGATAATATATTCCATATCCTACTGCAAAAATACATATAATTGCTATAACTATAATCACCCATTTTCTTTTGTCCATAGTATATTCCTCCTTAAAGTATATTTAATTAATTATACCATATTATAAAGCTAGTTTCAACTTGACTTTTTTCAATTTTTAATGTATTATTAATAGAATGTATAAAGCAATAAGGAGGACTTAAAATATGTTATGTTCAGTTTGTAAAAAAGAACAAGCTATTATCTTCGTAAATGAACCAACAAAGGAAGATCCAAAGCATGTTACAGGATATTGTTTTAACTGTGCAAAAGAAAAAGGCATTAAACCATTAAATTCAATTTTGAACAATAATAATATCGATTTGAATAATGTTGCAGAACAATTTGAATCTATTTTTAATAATATATCAAATAATATGGACTTACAAAATATGGATTTTGAAGAATCTGAAAATATGGTTCCTATTGGTGCTATATTTGGAAATTTCTTCAATAATAACACAGAAAGTCAAACTGATGGAAAAAATTCTAATAGTACCAAAAGAGTAAAGGTTGAAAAAAAGCCTAAAGAAAAAAAGAAAAAATTTCTTGATTTATATGGCACAAATTTAACAAACAAAGCTAAAAACAACGAATTAGATGCTGTAATTGGAAGAGATAAAGAAATTAGAAGAATTATCCAAATTTTAAATAGACGTTCTAAAAATAACCCATGCCTAATTGGTGAACCTGGTGTTGGTAAAACTGCAATAGCACAAGGACTTGCAATTTGTATAGCAAATGGTAATGTTCCTGCTAAACTTTTAAATAAAGAGGTATATCTTTTAGATATGACTTCTGTTATAGCTGGGACTCAATTTAGAGGTCAATTTGAAGCTAGAATGAAGGGTATTATTGATGAATGTAAATCTTTAAAAAATATTATTTTAGTTATTGATGAAATTCATAATATCATTGGAGCTGGCGAAGGAGAAAGCTCAATGAATGCTGCAAATATTTTAAAACCTTCACTTGCAAATGGTGAAATTCAACTTATTGGTACTACTACACTTAGAGAATATAGAAAATATATAGAAAAAGATACAGCATTAGAAAGAAGATTTCAAACTGTTCTTGTTGAAGAACCAAATATTGATGCAACAACAGATATTATGTGTGGAATTAAAAAATACTATGAAGACTTCCACAAAGTAAAAATTTCTAATGATGTAATTCGTCAAACTGTAATTATGTCTGAGAAATATATTCATGATAGATTTTTACCTGATAAAGCAATTGATGTACTTGATGAAGCATGTTCAAGAATAAATCTTGATAATAAAGAACTATATCAATTAGAAGTTCTTAAAAACGAATTAAAAGCAGTTCAAGAGGAAAAAAATGAAGCTGTTCAAACTGATTCTACTGAAGATTATCAAAAAGCAGCTGATTTAAAAACTCGTGAATGTCAACTTACAGAGCAAATTGAAAATATTACTAAAAATTTAAAATTAAAAGAAGTTACAGTTCAAGATATCGCCGAAGTAATTGAGCATTGGACAAAAATTCCAGTAACTAAAATTACTGAAGAAGAAACTGCAAAACTTTTAAACTTAGAAAATAATCTTCATAAAAAAATTATTGGTCAAGATACTGCAGTTTCTGCTGTTGCTAAAGCTATTAGAAGAAATAGAGCAGGACTAAAGAGCACTAAAAGACCACCTTCGTTTATGTTTGTTGGTCCAACTGGTGTTGGTAAAACAGAACTTGCTAAAACTCTTGCTTTTGAAATGTTTGGAGATAAAGATGCCATTATTAGAGTAGATATGTCTGAATACATGGAATCTCATTCTACTTCTAAACTTATTGGTTCTCCTCCAGGATATGTAGGATATGATGACGCAGGTCAACTTACTGAAAAAGTTAAAAGAAAACCATATTCAATTGTACTCTTAGATGAAATAGAAAAAGCACATAGTGATGTATTTAATATTTTACTTCAAGTACTTGATGATGGAAAACTTACAGATTCACAAGGAAACACGGTTAGTTTTGAAAATACCATAATTATTATGACATCAAATTCTGGTTCTAATTTAAATAACAATTCTATTGGTTTTGGAAAACAAACTGTAGATTCTAACAAAATTATGGATAGCTTAAAAGACACATTTAGACCTGAATTTTTAAACAGAGTTGATGAAATTGTTATTTTTGATAGCTTAAATAAAGAACAACTATTACAAATTGTTAATTTAATGTTAGAAGATACTAGAACTGCCCTTTCTGATAAAAATATTACAATGGATGTATCAGACAGTGCTAAAGAATTTTTATTAGAAAAAGGAACAGACTTAAAATATGGTGCTAGACCTTTAAGACGTGCTATTCAAAGATATTTAGAAGATGAATTGTCTGAAAAGATTTTAAGATCTGAAATTAAAAATGGTGACCATGTATTAGTGGATATGAAAGATAATGCTTTAGATTTTAGTACAAAGAACTAATTTTCTATAAGTTATTGTGGAGGAAATTATGCTAAAAAACATACCAAATATTCTAACAATTATTAGATTTTTATTGATACCACCTATCGTAATAGCTATTGCTTCTGAGTCTTTTATTGTTGCATTAATATTTCTAGTTTTATCTGCTATTACAGATATTCTAGACGGAGCTATTGCAAGAAAATTTAATTTAATAACAAATTTCGGAAAACTTATTGATCCTCTTGCTGATAAAACTACTCAAACTGCAATTTTAGTAACTTTGACTGTAAAAGGAATTGTCCCTTTTTGGGTACTTGCTATTGTAATTATTAAAGAATTTGCAATGATTGCGGGTGCTTCTTTCCTTTATGGAAAAGAGCTTGTAGTTTCTAGTAAATGGTATGGAAAGCTTGCAACTGTTCTATTCTACGTTGCAATTGCTTTTTCATTAACTATTCGCTACCTAAATGCTCACGTATTATTAGAACCTATTTATGATTTTTCTATTTATTTATATGGTTTAGCTGTTTTCTCTACGCTTCTTGCATTAGTGTTATATTTTATAACTTTTAATATGAAAACTTATATCAAGGATGAAGTTAAGAAAAATAGTTAGAATAGGAAATTGAATTTATTATAAAAATTTTATTAAAATAGTGCAACTCCAGATATTTTTCTAGGGTTGCACTATTTTCTATTCGAAGTCTTCTATAATTTTATTTAATTCTTCTGTTCCATATACTTTAATTCCATTTTTTAATGTTATTTTATCTGTTTCTGTAAGATATTCTATGGACAAGTCTGTTTTTTCTTTTAGAGTTTCTTTTCCGTCTTTGTTAATTTTGTATATGTTTATATAACCATCCTCTTCTTTTAGTAAAAAATGCTCATCACAGAAGTCGTCTATTTCTTTACATAGTATTACTTCATCTTTTGAAAATTCCTCTACTATCCATCCTGGGTAAATTTCTTCTATTTCTTCTTCATTTAAATTCACCATATCTTCTGGAATTGCCACAATATCACTAATTATATGATCACATATTGTATAATGTTTTTTTAATGTTAACACTGTATTAGGAGTTGTTTTTTCTTCTACTGCACTAGTCTCAGCAATTTCATTTGTATTTGTCCTTTCTTCTATTGTATTTGTAATATTTATAGCACCTACATTATGCTTTTCTTCTTTATTTGTAGATATTCCAACAAAAAATGCTATTAAAAATATTAAACATAAGAAACTAATAAAAATGGCTTGTTTTTTCATACTAAAATCACCTTTTCTCGTTTTTAGTATTATTTACAAACATAGCCATTTTTATACATATTTATTTATAATTAGTTTCACTTAATGTAGGAAATTTAAATGTTTTTCCATTTGCTGATAATTCACATTTTTCTGTATGGTTTTTAAATAGTTCTTCACTTCCTACTAAAAAATATTTATGTGCTATTTGATATCCGACTGTTCCTCCTCCATATACAATTGGATCATCCCAAGTTACATCTACGGCGTACCATTTATTATTTAATTTAACGTAGTTCCACATGTGATCTTCACTAGAACCATTAGAATTTGTTCCTACGCCAACTGCAAGAATATTTTCTATTTTTAGTTCATCTAATAAATATTTAAAAGTTCTTGCATATGCTTCACATACGCCTTTTTTCTCTGTTAAGGCTCCATATATTGTTGTTTTATTTATACTCGTTCCTTCATAGCTCATATAATTTATTATCCAGTCATGTACTTGTAGTATCCTATCATCATCATTTCCACTAGCAGTACTTATTAGCTGTTTTCTTATACTTTCTAGTTTATTTATTATTTCTTCTACTTGTGTTTTGCTAAAAAATCCTTGTGCAAAGAAATTTGAGTTTTCTCCTGAATTTATATATAGTTTATATGTAGTTCCAAATATTGATTTTGTTTGTTCTATATTTAAAGACATCTTAGAAAAGTCTATATAGAAAAGGTCTGGAACGTCTAAGTTTAGTGCATTTATTGTATCTTTATAATAACCATCTAGTAATGTTTGACCATTAGATTGATTTAGCAAATCACTAAAATCATAGTCTATATTTATAGTGCAATTTCCAGTTCTTAGATTGTAAATATTTTCTTCGATTGCATCATAAATTATTTTTGAATATGTATCTAATTGATTATAGTAGTATTTGTTGTTTTGATTTTTATTTACTATACTTGGAACTTCAACTGAATTTTGAGAAGAATTACTCATAGATGGAGGTACTAATATTTCTCCTCCAAGATTATTATTTTTTGGTGTTTCTTCTATTTTGTTTGTTACAGTATTTGATAATTCTCTATCTCCTTCTATATATGCATTTTGCTGAATATTTTGTTTTTGCATGTTTGATAATTCATTATTGTATATTTTGTATGCATATATTCCACCAAGCACTATTATAATGATAAATAATATTATCATTGTTAAATTTGTTTTTCTATATTCCATATTTCACCTTTTTTAATTTATTCTATATTTTTAATATAACACAGTTATAGAGTTTTTGCAATATGGGCGATAAAAAAGTGCATTTACATTTATAGTCTAATTGCCAATTATATTATACAACCAATAATTTATATTTCAAATTACTTTCATATAATCTTTTTCATATTTATATATTAGTTTTATTCCTATAAAGCACAATAATAATCCTACTATATACCAACAAATTATAATTGGAAAACTAGCAATTTCTCTGTATAAAAATATTCCTCTAAAACTATCAATAATATAAGCTATTGGGTTTAATGTTAATAAAATTTTATTAAATGGGCTTGGTATTTTTGTTTTTATATTATAAAAAATCCCAGAAAAATACAAAAGAAATTTTAATAAAATAGCACTTACGTTATTTAAATCTTCTATGTATGTCCCAAAATGCATTAAAATACAACATATTCCAAAAGTTATAATATACAAAAGTAAGAAATATGGAATAAATAATAGCAAATATAATGTATAATTAACTTTAAAAAATAACATTAGTATTAATATTATTCCAAAAGATATAAAAGCTTTAAATGAATATATAAATGACTTTTCTAAAACTAATATATGTTTTGGTAAATATACATTGGTTATAATATTTTTCTTGGCTTTGACTAATCTTATACTAGACATTACCATTTTATCAAAATAGTTCCATGTAGTAATACCTATAAATACAAATATTGGAAAATTAGGTTCTTTTGATTTGAACACTATTTCTACTACAAAAATATATATAAACATCATGCATATTGGTTCTAATATCCACCATATCCAGTTTAAATATGAATTTGCTACCTCTGCTCTTAACTCAGCTTTGGCTGAAAACATGGCATATTCAAAATATTTTTTTACATCATTAATAAATCTTTTTATTTTTATCACCTATCTTATATTAGATTTAAGGATTATGAATAAAATATATAAGTATTAATCGAATATTCTAATTCTTGCATTTCTCTCTCCTTATTTTTTCGTTTAAAATTATTATATTATTTAAAATTGCTATTTTCTAAAAGATATTTAGCCTCATTATATAGCATTTCTTGAATACTTAAATATCTTTCAACATCTCCATCACTTACTCTATCTTTATTAGATATAAATTCAATTGTTTTCTCATTTTCAGCTAATATAATATCAAGTAGTTTCCTTTTCATTTCTTCATTTTTAGTTGTAGATGCAATTGTAAGAATTAATTCATTTCTATATAAATTTTTTTCAAAATTAAATCCAACATGTGTATTTACTATATTTTTATACATATACTCTAAATTTTCATCACTAACATTTGAATAATCTAAATATGCTAAACCAAGTGAGTAAAAGATATATTTTTCTTCTTTTTGTTTTGGTTTAATTATATTTATAGCTTCATTACTATCCATATTTTCTATTTGCTCCATTATTTTTCTTGTATCTATTTTTTCTTTATTATATTGTATAATTCCAAATATATTAGCTCCCAATAATACACATATTAATGCAATAGATACTACTTTATCTGTTAGCTTCATATTATCAGACATATTATTCTCTTCATCTTTTGCTTCAATAATTGCTAGTAAAGAAAACATTAAAACTAGAGTATAGAAAAATGACATGTCAAAGTCCATAAAGCTATGTGCTAAAAGCAATAGCAAAGCAATGATATAGGCACTTTTCTTTTTCAATAATACTAATACTATTATTGAAATAATAGATACAATTCCAATTATTCCATAATCCATAAACAATTGAAGTGGATAACTATGAACCTCAGAAGTTGTAAACGTGTAATCTTGTGCATCTTCATATAAATAGTTCCAAGAATTTCCGCCTTGTCCTACAAATGGACTATTTTTTATTATTCTAAATGCAGCTCTGTAATAAGCTCCTCTTTCTGATACACTTTTATCTTTTATGCTTATGCTCCTTAACTGTTCTACAATTTTATGTGGAAGATAAATATATTTTAATGGATATACTTTTCCATTTATTGTAAATTTATTTATTATTAATCCGTTTTGATATGTTGTTCTAACACTTCTAAATTTAAGAGTAACTCTAATTGTATCTTTAGATGTTGTAAAGCTAATTTCTTTAGTTCCTGTAAAATTGTTAAAAGTTACTTGATGGCTCGTTATTTCATCAAGATACTTATCTTCTTCAATAACAACTATACTATAATTATCTACATTTTCAGCTTTTGATTTTGCTTCTATATCAAATTTAAAACTATATTCAGTATTAGGCTTGATATTAGATATTTCGTAATTTATTGCTTTAGTTGGATTTCCCGCTTCAAGTGTTCTTAAAGGTCTTGTCAATTTAGTACCTATAAAAAATACTGATATTACTATTACTATAATTACACTAATAATAATTACAACTGTTCTTGTTTTTATTTTTGCTATTCTATTATATAAAAACTTGTCAGATAGCTTTAATATTATAAATGATAAAACAGCTAAGCCAATAGTTGTTCCCCAAAGCTCAGCAAACATGTTTAATTTTTTTATATGCATCCATACGAAAACATAAATAATACTTAATATTCCAGCAAGTATGATTGAATATAGCATATATAAAGTTTTCTTTTTATCCTTTTGCATTATTAAATTTATAACGAAAAATACAAAAAATGCAATCCAGCCTCCTCTTGAGTATGTGAGTATTAAAGTTGATAAATTTAAGAAAAGTGCCAAAGAATAAATAGTTTTTCTTTCATTTACCAATTTATCTAATATTAATATTAAAGAAACTCCAAGGATTACTGCAAATGTATTTGTGGTTCCAAAATTAGATGCCATTACCGTAGCAAAATTTGACATAAATGGCAATCCTAATTTTTCTAAATATTGGAATGAATATCTAGTTGTCATATTATCTATTCCAATTATAGATAATATAACTGAACTAATTATTAATGTACTTGTTATTCTATTTATTGATTTTGGATTTGTTTTTGTTACTTGCTTTAAAATTATATATAATGAAAGACATGATAAATACTCCAATAAATATTGAATTGTGTCATTTAAGCTAATATAAGTTCCAAATATTAATGGGATAATTGGAGATAAGCACAATATAAATATTGCAACATCAAGCTTACTTTCAATTATTTTTTTCTTTTTAAATATTAAATTGAATAGTAAAAATATTATTCCTATACTTATAATTACTAAATTAAAAGGTACACAATTATAACTTATTAGTGGACCAATTAATAAAGTTGCTGATAATATGGTTAAAATTATAATTATTTCAAAAATTATATTAAATACTTTCATTTTTTATTCCTTTACTTATATAAATTACTTATTATTTTATTTTTCTATACTTTTTCACTTTCTTTATACCATTTTACAAACTCCTTAATTCCATCATAAAATGGCATATTAGGTTTATAGTCAATTAGTTTTTTGGCTTTTGATATATCTGCATATGTTGTTATTACATCTCCTACTTGCATGGGTAGTTCTTTTATTTTAGGTTTTACATTTAAAACTTGTCCGGATTATATCTATCATTTTTCTTAAAGTTACTGGAAATGAATTTCCTAAATTTAGTATTTCATAAATATTATTATTTTTTATGCAATAATTACTTGCTTTTATTATTCCATCAACAATATCACTAATATATGTGTAATCTCTTGAAGTTGTTCCTTTTCCATACATTGGAATTTCTTCATCTGCTAACATTAACTTTGTAAATTTATTTATTGCTAAGTCTGGTCTTTGTCTTGGCCCATACACTGTAAAAAGCCTAAGCATTATAACATTCATATTATATAACTTATGATAAACATGTGTCATTATCTCATTTGCTTTTTTAGTTGCTGCATATGGACTAATTGGATAATCTACTATCATATCTTCTTTAAATGGCGTTTTTCTGCAATTTCCATATACACTACTTGATGAAGCCATAACTAAGTTATTTATATTAAATTCTTTCATTGCCTCTAATATATTCTGTGTTCCCATACAATTTACATCTTGATAAAGAATTGGATTTTCAATAGATGATCTTACACCTGCCATTGCTGCTAAATGAATTACTATATCAATATTATTTTCAGCAAAAATTTTTGTTATAGCTTTTTTATCTCTTATGTCATTTCTATATAATTTAAAATTAGGATTTTTAATTAATTCTTTTATATTATTTTCTTTAATTCTTACATCATAGAAATCACAAAAATTATCTATTGCTATAATATGATTTCCTTCTGATTTCAATAGCTCATCACATAAACTGGAACCTATAAATCCTGCCCCACCTGTTACTAAATAATTTATCATTTTTCTACTTTCCTCTTCCTATAGAATAATATTTTACTCTACATCTCTTCATATCATTGGGATTATAAATATTTCTTCCATCATAAACTATTGGCTTTTTCATTAATTCTTTATACTCATTCGGTTTAATATTTTTTATTTCGTCCCATTCTGTAAATATAAAACAAACATCTGCATCTTTTAAAGCTTCTTTAGCTGTACTTGCATATTCGACTTTATAATTATACTCTTGCTTAAATTTATCCATTGCTTTTGGATCATATACTTTAATATCTGCTCCTTCTTCTAGCAATATCTCTATATTATCTATTGAAGGAGCATCTCTTAGGTCATCTGTACCTGGCTTAAAGGCTAGTCCTAATATTGCAACTTTCATATTGTTAAAATTTTTTAATTCTTTTTTTGCTTTTTCAATTAGTATTATTTTTTGTCTTTTATTTATTGCAATTGTTGCTTCAATAGATTTTAAGCTATATCCTCCCTGCGTTGCTAGATAATGCAGTGATTTAGTATCCTTTGGGAAACAGCTTCCTCCATAGCCACAGCCCGGTCTTAAGTATTCATATCCTATTCTTTTATCATATCCCATACCTTTTGTAACATCATCTATATTAGCTCCGACAACCTCACACAGATTTGCAATATCGTTTATATAACTTATCTTTAAAGCCAAAAAATCATTTGATGCATATTTTACCATCTCACTACTTTTTCTATCCATAAATAGAATTGGAGAATCAAACTTCTTATATAATTTTTGCATAATATCTCTTGCCTTTTTACTTTTTACTCCAACTATAATTCTAGATGCCTCCATTGTGTCTCTTACTGCAGTCCCTTGAGATAAAAATTCTGGATTACTAACTACCTCTATATTGACATCATTTTTTAAATTTTCTCTTATATATTTTTCTATTGCATCATTTGTTCCTATTGGTACTGTTGATTTTATAACTATAATACAGTCTTTTTTTAAATTTTCTGCTATTTGTTTTGCAACCTCATAAACATAGTCTAAATTTGCAGAGCCATCCGCTTTTTCTGGGGTTCCAACTGCAATTATTATGATATCTGCATATTGATATTCTTTTTTATAATCTGACGAATAATTTAAATTTCCTGCTTTATAATTTTTAACAATTAATTTTTCAAGATTTGGTTCATATATTGGTGATTTTCCTTTTTTTAGAGTATCTATTTTTTTGGTATTCATATCGATACATGTTACATCATGTCCTTTATCTGCAAGACATACACCTGTAACTAATCCAACATATCCTGTTCCTGCAACGACTACTTTCATTTATTGTTCCTTTCTTCCATATTACCTATTTAATAGTATTCTCACTTTTCATTAAAATTAACTTATCTCCTTTCGTAATATGCATTTATTAATAGTTTTTAATCATATCATCTAATCTACTTTCCATTAATGTTGTGCGCTTATGTGACTCAGAACTTAAAGTATTTGTATTAAACTTAATGTTTCCCCCTTGCAATCTTCCTGCTTTATTAGGTACTATTTCTTTTACATTTTCTGCATTATCTACTTTATAATCATACATTATGGCTTTGTTTGTATCAAAATTATTATAATTATCTCCTTCTATTGTTTTATAGCTTGGTGGAACTATATCTTCTCTATTATTTACTAGATATGCATCAAAATCTGTAGAATTGTAAGAAGAATATATTAAACTTTTTATATTTTTATTTATGATGTTTCCAAATGATTTAATTATTCCTCCTGAATGTTCAGTACTAATTATATCGTATATTTTTTCACTCCCTTGCCCCACAGATATCATAGGATACTTGCAATTTTCGAAATAATTACTTTCGGCAAATAATGAAGCCCCCTCTAATACCGCTATACTATATCCAGACATTCTATCATAATAATTGTTATAACAATGAACTGATGCAGAATAAGCACGTGGACATCTAGAATCGCAATGATCAAACCAATTGTGATGATAGGTTATAAAATTTACGTCTTTAGCAATTCCACATAATGATGTTTTTCCATTGTCCCAAAAATGATTATATGAAATTGTTATATATTCACTTTGTTTTATATCTATTGCTCCATCTCCTTTTCCCTTATTATCTTCTTCTCTATATTCACCATAAAAGAAATCGTTATTATGTATCCATATATTAGAATTGTTTTCTTTTATATAAATTGCATCTTCATAATATAACATAAATCCAAGATTTCTTATTTCTACATTTGATGAAGCTTTAATAATTAATCCAATTCCTTTTAAGGTTGCATCATTTCCTATTCCTTCTATTGTTACTCCTTCGCAGTTATCTATTAAAATTGACTTAGTCTCCTCTTCTAGTCCTTCTACATCCTTACTTTCTATTTTTCCAATTATTCTAATAACTAAATGTTTTGATATTGTTTCTTTATGCCAATTTTTTAAGATTTCACATATGCCTTTATATTGATTTATATTTCCTTTTTCATCTGTAATATCTAATTTAATATCATTAATATTTTCTTTTGTTATATATAATATTTTTGCATCTTGCGGTATCTCTCCATTCTCTAAGTATCCTCCAGAAGATTTTCCTCCATTTGCAGAATTCTTAGAAAATGAAAAACCTGCTCTATCATTTGCTTCCACTTTTATTATAGAGCTTTCCATTGAATTTTCTTTAATTTCATTTTCATCTGCTACTGGCACTATCTTAAACTGGTATTCTCCCTCTTTTAAGCCTATATCATCTACCCTCCATGTGTTTCCTTTTACTTTTTTTATTTGTTCTTTATCAATTTTTTTATATGTGCCTTCTTCAACATTTTTTATATATACATTATAGTTATAAATTCCATACTTTCCTTCCCAAATAGCATATGCTGATTCAAATCCAGAACCAATTATTACTTTTGGCATTATAAAAAATTTATATATTATAGTAGAGACAGAGAAAAATACAATTAATATTATTACTAATTTTATTAAATTATCTATTCTTTTCATGTTTATCCTTCATAACAATATATTTAAATTTGCATAATTTCTAACATTTTTTTATTTATAATATTTACATCAAAACGTTCTTTAGCATACTCATGGCTAAATTTAGCCATTTTTTCTAATTCATTTTCTTTTTTTATCATATATTCCATTTTTTCTGATAAATCATAAGAATCTTGTGGTTTAACTAATACTCCGTTTTTTCCATTTTTTACAGTCTCTCTGCACCCTCGTACATCTGTAGTTATAATTGGTCTTCCTACAGCTAAAGCTTCAAGTAAAGTTCTCGGTATCCCTTCTTTTAAATATGTAGGTAATACAAATACTTTACATTCCTGTAAATAAGGAAGTACATCTGGTGTATATTCTTTAAAATTCACAATATTCTTGTACTTTTCTATATCTCTAATCTTAATACCTCTATAATTTTTTTCTATTTCTCCAATAAATGTAAAAGATACATCTTTATATTTATCTTTAATAATTTTAGATGCTTCGCAAAATTCTTTTACTCCCTTTACATCTAGAGTTCTTGCAATCATTAAAAAATTAAAATCATTTGGAAGCTTGCAATATTTAAATCTTTCTAGATCCACTCCTGAGCCATCTACTACAAAGGCTTTTGATTTTTCTATATATTTTTTGCTTACGAAATCTTCTCTATCTTCTTTATTTTGGAAAATTACTCTTGTATTATATTTAAGAATAAATTTATATCCTAAATTACAAAATAATCTAATAACTCTTACTCTAAATTTATTAGTTGAATATATATATCCTTGTCCAGTAATCATTGAATAAATTCTTGGCGTATTTGTAATCTTTGCTGCTAATGTTCCTATTATACATGGTTTTATAGTATAGTTAAATACAATATCTGGTTTTTCTTGTTTTAAAACTTTTTTTAAGTTAATAAAATATTTTATAACTCCAAAAATATTTGTTGATATTTGATTATTCTTAACTATTTTTATTATAACTCCCATCTCTTTTAGCTGTTCAGTGTATTCCTCTTTTGGGCATATTCCAACTACCTCATAGTTATTATCTATAAAGCTTTGTATCAATTTTTTTCTACTTTTTGCTAAATTTTTTGAATTATTAGTAATAATAGCTATTTTCATATTATTTAGTCCTCTTCTATACATTCTACCCAATTATCTAAATTATCTAGATATCTTTTTATTCTCTCTTTAGATTTTTTGCTATAATAGTTTCTTAAATCTTCGTCATTCGTTAGTTTTTTTAATGCCTCATATAACTCAATTTCTTCTTTTGTGAGTTTTTCTTTTGCTTTTCTATATTTATTATCTCCAACTGAGACCAAAATACCATAACTTTCTTTTTTAATTTTTGAAAAAAGTATTTCTTTATTTCCATATTTACAATCAGTTGCAACTATTGGTAAACCTAAGCTCATTGCTTCTAATATTGCGTTAGAGCATCCCTCATATATAGAAGACATTGCAAAAATTTTTGATTTTTTTAAATATTTATATGGATTACTTACATAATCTAATAAAAATATATTCTCAGTTACATCTAGGTCTTTTACTAATTTTTGTAGCTTCTTTTTTTCTTTTCCTCTTCCAAAAATTACCAATTTATATTTGTTTTCTTCTTTTGCAAGTTTTGAAAAAGCTCTAATTAACTTGTCCTGTGCCTTTTGTTTTTCATACCTTCCTAAAGAAATTATGATATTTCCATCTTTAAATATATTATTATATTGGTCTATTTTTTCTTCTGATTTTATAAGTATATCGTTAATATCACATACATTGTGAATTGTTATTATTTTACTAGGAGAAATTTTATCTTTTTTTATATGATATTCTCTCATATCTTCAGATACTGTTACTACTTTATCAGCTCTCTTCATAACATATTTATTAACTAAACTTTGTATCTTTCCTTTCTCTTTTATATTATTTCTAACAGATACAACTGTTTTATCATTTTTTTTTGATAAAATATTTACTAGACTTGGTCCTGTTAAAAAGCTAATAGTACAATCTATTTTATATTTTTCCTTTATATTTTTTAATAAATATATTCTTTTTTTAAAATTAAATAATTTTTTTATCAAATTTTTAGTTATATTTGTTTTTAGATCTATAACATATACATCTGTTTCATAATCTCTATTTCTACCATCAAATACAGCTAAATACACATTATATTTTTTAGATAAATTTTTAGAAAGTAATACTGCGGATTTTTCTGCTCCTCCATTTGATAATTTAGTTACTAATATTAATATATTTTTTTTAGTTTCTATAAAATCTCTTCCCATTTTTCTATATAACTTTCCTTGTTAAAATCATTAACTCTTTCTAAAGATTTTTGTCTATAATACTGTGCTAATTTCTCATTTTCTAGCATCTCATTTATTGCATCTGCAAGTAACATTTCTTCTTTTGTAATCTTATCTTCTGCATTATGATAATTAAAATCAAGTTTTGGTATTAGAATTCCATATTTGCATTTTCTAATACAGTTAATCTTTTCCTCATATCCTGGCTCTATTATTTCTCTATTACCCCCATGACAATCTGTTGCAATTATAGGTAAACCGCACTCCATTGCTTCTAAAATTACATTAGGCATACCTTCAAATAAACTAGGTAATACAAATATATCTGAATTTTTCATGTATGTATATATGTTTTTATTCTTATGCCCTAACATATATACATTATTTTCTAGATGCATATCTTTAATTAAATTCTTAAGATATTCTTCTAATTCTCCTATACCTAATATGACTAATTTTGCGTCTTTGTGCTTTTCTAGTATTTTCTTAAAAGCTATAATTAAATGCCATACTCCCTTTTGCTTCTTTAACTTTCCAACTGTAAGTATTACTTTTCCATCTTCAAATATTTTTTTATCACATTCATCTATATCATATTTTTGTATGGATTCTTCAATATATTCTTTATTGCAATAATTATATATAGTAGTAATTTTTTTTGGATTTATTTTATAAGTCTTTATATAATCTTCTTTTACATCCTCAGAAACGGCTACAATATAATCTGATAATTTACTTGCAATTTTATTTCTTATTTTTAGCTCTTTACTACATTCAGCAATTGATATATAGTTTCTAATTGAGATTATTACTTTTTCATCTATTCTTGTTATAGCATTTAAATAATTAGGAATTGTTCCAAAGCTTATACAATGAGTAATTTTATTTTCTTTTTTTATTTGTTTTATTTTTTTAATCCTCTTTATTCTCCAAAATTTTTCTTTGTGAATATGAATATGTCTTACATTGCATTGATAGTCTTCTACTTCTTTTAATATTCTTCCATTATGATATGTTACAATAATAACCTCATACTTCTTCGATAACTTTTCTGCTAAGTTTACTACCGCTCTTTCTGCTCCACCTTTTCCTATACTTCCAATTAAAATCATTATTTTTTTATTTTTATTATCATCATTTGACTTAGTTTTCCTTTTTGCATAATAAAAAAATGAAAAACAAGAAATAAAATAAAGATATATTAAATATATAAAATCATTTATATTATTTTTTAATTTATTATATATTTTTCTCACCTTCTCGAAATAAGTTAGTTCTCAATATATTTTATATACCACAATTGGAACATATAAAAATCCCATAAAATTTGATATATCTTATGTATCTTATGTTTTTCATTTTCTGTTTTCATTTCTTGAATTAATTTATTTAGCACTTGATAATCAAAAATATTTTGCTTTTCAATAAATTCTTTATTAGATACTCTTATTAAATCTTCATAAAGATACGTAGTCAGCCATTTTTTTATTGGAATACCAAAACCTTTTTTCTTTTTATCTAACAATTCTTTGGGTATATAGTTATATAAAATCTGCTTTAAAATATACTTCTTTTCTTTTTTATAATATTTAAACTTTTGTGGTATCTTAAATGAATACTCTATTATTTTATTTGAAAGAAATGGTGATTTTATATAAATTCCATTTGCATTACTTGCTCTATTAGTTTTTGTATTAATTCTATCTGACAAGAATGTATTTACATCAAGTATCATTCTCTTTACTTGCCAGCTTTTATTTTCTATTCTGTCTTCAAAATTATACCTTTTTTCTCCTATATCTTTAAAAAGACCTGTGAGGTAATATTCTTTAAAGATAATATCTGCTTGTATTTGATTTTTTTTATTATTATTTGCATATATGCATTGCATTCTTTTTCCTAATCTTTTTTTATTCTTTAAATGTATATTAAATGGATTAAACATTTTATATATTTTTTCAAATTGATACACTTTATCATAAATTATAGATCCACAAAACAATTGATCTGCACCATCTCCGGTAATTGCAATTTTTATATTGTTTTTTCTTGCAAATTCATTTAAAATAACTGTTGGAATCTCTGATGCATCTGAAAATGGCTCATCATAGTATTTTGGTATTTTTTTTATTGTATTTACTAATTCTCTTTCACTTATATAAATTTCATGGTGATTAGTCCCTAAATATTCTGATATTTTTTTTGCTTTTTCTGCCTCGTTTCTTTCTTCTTCATAAAATCCTATAGAGAATGTATTAATAGGTTTTTTTGATATCTTACTACAAATAGCAGATACTAAGCTAGAATCTATTCCTCCACTTAAATAAATGCCAACATTTTCATTATTTTTAATAGTCTTTTCTAAATATTCTTCTATAAGATTTTCTAATTGTTCTTTTGTTTCATTAAAATTTTTAACCGGATCTTTAGAAAGAATATTATATTTTTCAATACTATCCCAATATGTTTTATTTTGTATTTTTCCATCTTTATATACAACATAATGTCCATGTTCTAACTTATATGTGTTTTCAAAAATTGTATTTGGCGGATTTATATATGTGTATCTAAAATACATTGATAATGCACTATAATTTACTTTTTTTTCAAAACTTGGATAACTCATAATATCTTTAAGCTCTGATGCAAAACAAATAAAATCTCCTTTTATATAAAAATATAATTGTTTAACTCCTATCTTATCTCTTACTAATATTAATTTATTTTCTTTTTTGTCATATACTATAATTGCAAAAAATCCTTCGATTTTATAAATAAACTCTTCATTATATTTTTTATATAATTCTTTTAATAAATTAACATCAGGATCATTATAACTGCTTTCTAAGTTTAAGTTTTTAACTATCTCTTCTTTATTTTCAATTTCTCCGTCTATAAAAATTAGTAAATCTTCTGAATCTATAAATTTACAATCTTCATCTTTAAGATTTATTTTAGCAATATTATTACAAACCGTTCCATATATTCTTCCCATGACTTACTCCTATAAATCTTTTCTATCTCTATTTTAACTCATATATCTTTAGTTATTCATATTTAAATTATAGTTTTTGTAATCTTCAATTACTTCCTTTGCTTTTCCTATTTTTTTTATTTTTTTATTATCTATCCATATTACATTATCACAAAGTTCTGATAGTATATTTAAATCATGTGAAACAATTAAAACAGTCTTATTCTCATCCATAATTAATTCTTTCATTTTGTTATAGCTTTTTTCTTTAAATTTTATATCTCCTACGCTTAAAACTTCATCAATTAATATTATGTCTGGCTCAAAAATAACACTTATAGAAAATGCAAGTTTTAGCTTCATTCCAGAAGAATATGTTTTTAGTTGTTTATATATATCTTCTTTTAGCTCTGAAAATTCAATTACTTCGTCTATTCTTTCGTTTATTATTTTTTTATTTATTCCAAGTAACATTCCAGATAAAAATATATTATCATATCCAGTTAATTCCTCGTTAAACCCTATTCTTAAAGCTAACAATGAAACTCTATTATGTTTTGTGTCTATTTCTCCTTTGTCTAAAGATATAATACCTGCAATTGCACGTAACAATGTTGATTTTCCAGAACCATTTTTCCCAATAATTCCAAGAATTTCACCTTTCTTCACATGAAAATTAATATTTTCTATAACTTGTTTTGTTTCTTGCTTTTGCCCTTTAAAGAAAAACAAGGATTTAAATGATAATTTTTTTATTGTTCTATAAGAAATATATATGTTTTTTACTTCTAATGCTATATCGCTATTCATCAAATCTCCTATCTCTATAATTTTTAAAATGGAGTTATATACATATATAACTCCATAAAGTATTTGTATACTCAAATTATTATTTCCATTATGTGCTAATAGTATGTCTGTTCTGAATTTTAATTTACATAGAATATAGTATGCACTTCTGGACAGGTCATTAGTAAATAAATCATCACCATTATAATATATAAGGGTTATTTAATGAACCGCGAACCGTCTAATTATTTCACTACTACCGTCTAATTTGAACACTGGACGGATCGCAGCTGAAGGCGCATACCCTTCACCACCATATGGTATGTTTGTTCTCCCGATCGAACACGAAGAACCCTCTACTACCATATTTGCCCCATGTTGCAGTTCCCGGCATATCGGGCCACCAGTAACCACCTATACTATTCCCAGACCAATCCTCCCACAATTTGTCTTCTCCCACGTCGTAGAAAGGATACCAAAAGTGCCCCCAGCATTCATAATATGAGAGACACCTTTCGGTTCCATTTTCGTCGGTGATCCATTCCCAAGTCGCCCACATAGCTACTCCCGGGGTCTGCGTGAAGTCACTCGGAGTAATCGTTTCAAATGGAACATTGAGTAGTTGTGTTGTATCCCCAGGATAGCCATTCTCTTTTAAGTATTTTAAAAACTCATCTGCCAAATTCCAGTGATCTGCAAAGTTTTCTGATGCTGCTTGAGTCCCGTCCGGATTAGTTCCTATACATCTTGATTCTAAAATATTGGGTCCCGTATACTTTGAAGATTCTTGTATTATATATTTATATGCAGTACTAAACGACCATACAGATCTGAATAATTTATTTAGCTGATTATTAGTATCTAATACTCGTAGTTCTTCGGGTGCTTGGCTTGAAATTCTAGGGTCCAAATAACCTAAAGTTAAAGAATCCCCAGCAGAAGTCAGTGTAGCAACCTGAATACCGATAGTTCGTACCATGACTTTTATTATATTCCTCATCATATATACACACACATGGTACTAATTTGTCGCAGCCATCCACCTCAACGTCAACAAAATCACCTACTTTTATAGTATTTCTAGCTAGCTTTGGAGGGTCTGAAGTCTTTACACTTGTATCAAGAACTTTTTCTCTATATTGACCATTGAAAGCTGTTTCCTTTGTTTTTATGAAGTAAGTCGTACCAGCTTGTAAATTATTAAATACGAATTTCGCACTAGTGCCTTCAAAATTTTTCATTTCACTTCCGTAATATATTCCGCTAGCAGGTGCAGTTGCCTTCATCCAAGGTCCGTCCTTTGATGTTGAAACTTCAACAGCTATAGAGTACGTACCACACTTTTCAGTAAAAGTCTGGACATGTAGTGATATTGATTCACTCGTAGTCTCGTCAGTAGTAACAGAAGCGTCTTGAGTAAAGCCAATTTTATCATATTTTATTGTATCTATCTCTGCCATATCTGATTTATTACCTGCTTTATCAAAACAGTAAGCATAAATTTTAGCAAATCCAGCATTGTGAGAATAGATATCAACTTTAGTACTTTGTTGATTTATAGTGTTTGATAAATCATCTTTTTTAAAATCTGTACCAGATTCTGAATAATCTACATGATATTCTATCTTACTTGAACCTGAACCTGGCGTAGGATCTTCTCCTGCATCTATTTGAACATTTACATCACTACCATACCAGTCATTATGTCCTTTTGTACCTGATATTATTCTTATATTTGGTTTTGCCGGTTTTTGTGTGTCTTTATACACTTTTAATATTGTGCTTTCTGATACATTTCCTGCTTCATCTTTTGTATATGCTGTTATCGTTGTTTCTCCGTCTCTTGTTATTGTTTGTTGTACTACATTTCCGTTTGTTGTATTACTTATTCCTCCATTAGTAATTTCATAAATTAACTGTAATTGTCCTGAACTTGGTTCTGGGTCAGTTCCTGTTGTTATTGTTATTCCTACTTCACTTATATACCATTGTATATCCCCTTGTTTTTCTCCTGGAGTTCCTGTTGTTATTTCTACTTTTGGTTTTGCTGGTTTTTGTGTGTCTTTATTTATTGTATCTGAATAAACTTGTGTTTTATGTTCTTGTTCGTCTACTCCCCATACTTCTAATCTATGTGTTCCATCTTCTAAATCTAATTTTGGTGGATTATTTGGATCATATCTCTGTGGATCTCCTCCATCTATACTCCATTCAAAGTGATCTACTCCTGATGTTCCATCTTTTATTGAATCTTCTACTGTTAATGTTATATCGCCTTCTGTATACCAATCATTATTTCCTTTATGTGATCCTGTTACTGTTACATTTGGCATCTCTAATCTTCCATATGTTGATGCTCCATCTATTGCTTCGCTTCTTACTTTATTTCCTGCTTCATCTTCTACTTCTACATATGCTGTATATGTTTTATTTACCCCTAAACCTGTTGCATCATATATGTTTGTATTTAACTTTTCTTCTTTTTTTATTTCTGTACCCATATCCTGTATATAGTAACTATATTTTAATTTTCCTTCTCTTGCTTCATTTCCTGATAACTTGTCTTCTGCTAATACTTGTATTTGGAAACTTCTTGGCATTCTAGATTCTTCTGGTACTTGTGCTGATATTATCGTTGGCTTTTCTGTATCTCTTCTTACTTCTATCAGTATTGAATCTGATACGTTTCCGGCATTATCTTTTACTCTAAATTCTAATGTTCTTATTCCATCTTTATCTATTACTTTTGGCATATTTACTGTATCTACTGCTGTCCATGCACTCTTTCCATCTACTGTCATATCTATTTCTGCATCATAGTCTGGATCCTTTATTGCATATCTCCATTCATATCCTGATACTAATGAATTTGCATCTGTTGATGTTGCAAGTGATATCTCTACATTGGTTGTGTGCCATTGTTTTCCTTCTATACTTGGTGTTATTGCCCAATGTAATTCCGGTTTTACATTATCATAATGTACTTCTGGATCTAGTGTTCCTATCTCTGATATGTTTCCTTTCTTATCCATTGTATATGCTGTTACTGTTATTGTTCCTGCTGTATTTGGTAATGCTATATCCTCTGCTACTTTTCCTTCTACTGTTTTTTCTCCTTGTGATACCCCATTTACTGATACTTCATAACATATTCCTGTTGCTGTTTCATTTTCTGTATGGATTCTTACTACTACTTGTCTATTATCTGCTCCATACCATCCATTATTACATACTCCACTTTTACTTTCTACTACTTCTATTGTTGGTTTTACAACTGTACTTGTTACTCTTACCCATGCATATCTATAGTAACCCTTACTTGATGTTACTTTTACTATATACCATCCCATCTTTTGAAGAGTTACTGTTTTATTTACTTCTTTCTCTCCGTTAAAATCTAATGATGTCTCTGTCTCGTCTGTTGCATTATCTGTATATATCGTTCCTCTATGTAGTATCTCAACCTTTGCTACTCCATTTTTATCTTTTACTTTAAAATTTAATCCTGCTGTCTTTTTGTCATACTCTGTTTTTATTTTTGGTAGATTTTCTTCTTCTCCTTTTCCTACATATTCAATAAATCTTTGACCTGTTAATTCATCATAATATATTTGATACATATATCCGTCTGTTGTTGTTGCTAATATATCATCATTTGTATCTGCATCTCCTACATTTGTATATATACTTTTTGTCCATATTGTTTCACTATCTTGCATTAGCTCTGCTAAGTTTTGCATTGTTATGCTTTTTCCCATCATTGAGTATTCTGCTATTGCATTTTCTCTTAGCTCTAGCAATTGTTCCTTATATTGCTCTATTTTATATTCTTCTGCTGCAACTTGTGTTGTGTCTATTATTCCTGTCTCTCCTGTTAATCCTCTTATTGTTACTGCTGCAAGTACTACTAATATTATTATCATTATTATTAGAGCAATTAAAGTAATACCACTTTCATGGTTGTTGTTTGGTCCCACTTTAGTTTTCATATTGTTTGGTTTCCTCCTTAGTATTATTTTTCGTTTGGTTTCCACTTTTTTAAATCTTTTGGGAATATTTATTGTTCATATTTTTCTATATTTTTTAGTCTCTTTCCCCTTATGGTTAGAAATTAAAATAGCAAAAGTCAATACCAAACAAAACCAAAACTATTTTAATTTCCAACCATAAAGGGAATTTATCACTTTATACAACTAAAGTGTTGTGTAAGTAATTTTATTGTACAACTAATTTGTTGTATTGTCAATACAATTAATTGGTTGTATTGTAAAATTTTTATATAGACATTTTTTGAAATTTATTATAATTTTAGAATTTTGTTGTATTTATTTTTATATTTAATATTAAAAATTACCTAATTTTGTTTGAAAGGATTTGATAATATGCAAAAAACTAGATTAAAAGATTTGAGAGAGGATAACGAATTATTACAAAAAAATATTGCTAATATGCTTAATATGAAGCAACAGCAATATTCTAGATATGAGACTGATGAAAATGAAATACCTGTTACTTTACTTAAGCAATTAGCATTATTTTATAATACGAGTACAGATTATATTCTTAGACTTACTAATAATAAAAAGCCCTATCCTAGGGCATAATTTTATTATTTAATTTGCGTAACCCTTTGATATTAAGCTATTTTCTATTTCTCCTATTCTTTTTATTACAGATGTTGTAAGTGGCAATAATACATAATTTGATTTTGTTAATATGTTCTTTATATTTAATTTAAATCCCTTTGCTTTTAAAGAATACTTCAGTTCTTGCACTTCTTTTTGGATAATTGGTACAAATGATACTCCTATAGCTACAATTATTCCTATTTCTTTTGAATCTATTTGTATTATTTTTAATGGTTTTAATAATATTTCTACTGTATTTTGCAATTTATTTATTGTGAATTTTCTAGTGAAAATATATGTAATATTGCATACAAGTATTAATCTTATTCCTATTAATATTCCAAAGCTAAATCCTGTTATTAGCACATTTATTATTGTTGTAAATAGGATAAATGGCATAAGTTTTAAGATTAACATTAATGCATTTTTTATATTTTCTTTTAGAGCTAACATAAGTAAAATGTTTATAGCTAATACTACTGCTAGTAACTCATAGCTTTTTATAAAGAATATTAAAATTGTATACATTATAAATAGTAGGAATTCTAATACCCACAAAAATTTTGTTTTTTTCATTGTTTTTCTCTACCTTATTTTATAAAATTTTTTTATTTTTTATCTATTTATATAGTTATTATTTTTAATGTTATTTAAATTAAGTCTTCTAGTGATACTTCTATTCCTTTTTCTTTTAATTTTTGCATTGTTTGTACTGATTTTGGAATTGTTATTCCTTTTTCTTTTAGAAAACTAATATTTTCTACAATGTCTTTTGGTAAAAATTCTTTTAATTTTTCCCCATTTTCTAAAACGATTACTCTATCTGATATGAAGATTTCATCTATTATATTTGTTATATAAATAATTGTATAACCTAATTTTTTTAGCTCTTTTACGATTTTTCTTATGTTTTCTTTTGCTTCTGGATCAAGCATTGCTGTTGGTTCGTCCATTATTATATATTTTGGTTTTAATGCAAGTACACCTGCAATTGCTACTCTTTGCTTTTGTCCAAGTGATAATTCGTATGCTTCTTTATTTTTATATTCTTCCATTCCGAACTTGCTTTAATGCTTCTTGTATCCTTGTTTCTTTATCTTCTACTCCAAGATTGTTTAGTGCAAATATTATATCATCATGTACGTTATTAAATATTATTTGGTTTTCTGGATTTTGGAAAACTATTCCTATTGTTTTTCTAAGTTGTATAAATTTTTCTTTATCTTTTGTGTTTATTCCATCTACTAATATTTCTCCACTTGCAGGTTTTGTTATTCCTGAGATTAGTCTTGCAAGTGTTGATTTTCCTGATCCATTTTTCCCTATTATACTTACTACTTCTCCCTCGTTTATTGTTAAATTTATGTTTTTTAAAGCATAGTTTCCATTTTTATATTTATAGTTCAAATCTTTTATTTCTATCATTTTTTAGTCCCTTTCTTCAAGTAAGTTTCATACAGATATTTGTTAATTAAATTATAACTATTTTTATTTTGTTTTTAATTTGTCTAATTTAATGATTTTTTTATATCATTTTTCTAGCATTTTTCTAGCATGTTAAGTACATCTTTATATACATAAAAGCTTCCGAATTATCATTATAACATCATCTTTATATTTTTCTTTTGCAATTTTTATTGCATCTTCTAGCTCTTCTTTGTAAATATCTCTACTTAAATATTTTTTTGCTTCATTATACAAGTCTTCCTTACTAACATATCTATTTGCATCATTTCCTGTTGTAAAGAAAAATATTCCATTTTTATCTTGTGTTAAAATTTTTATAACTGTTTTATAATCTTTTGTTTTTAGTGTTGAAAGAATATATACTTTCTTTTTGCTTGGATAATATTGATTTATCGTATTTTTTAAATTATTTATTGCATTTTCGTTGTGTCCGCCATCAAATATTATTTTTGGACTTTTATTTAAGACTTCAAATCTTGCTTTATGCACGACTGTTCTTAATCCTTTTTCTATTGCTTCTTTTGGAATTTTGAAACCTTTTTCTTTTAAGACTTCCATACATTCTATGGCTATTGCTGAATTATATATTTGACATTTTCCTTTTAAATTTGTTTTTATGTTTTTGTAATTTTTATAGTCAAATGTTTGATATTCTTCATCAAAAGAATAATTTGTTATCTCATTTTCATGTATTGTATGTAACTTATTATTTTCTTCTTTACATTTTTTGGCAAGTATATCTGTTATCCTGTCTTGGAAAAGTGCTATTGTATCATTATTCTTTTTTATTATTCCTGCTTTTTGCTCTGTTATTTCTTCTACTGTATTTCCTAAAATATCCATGTGGTCTAAACCTATATTGGTAATTATTGAAATATATCCATCTGCAACATTTGTGCAGTCGTATAAGCCTCCGAAGACCTGTTTCTAATACTACAAAGTCACAGTTTTTTTCTGCAAAATATATTAGTGCAAGTGTTGTTATTATCTCGAATTCTTTTACTGGTATTTTGTGTGTTTGATTATATTCATCTACTTTTTGAGCTATTTTTTCTAGGATATCACTCATTTCTTTGTCTGTAATTTCTTTATTATTTATTTGGATTCTTTCGTTATATTTAATTAAGTGTGGAGACATATATTTTCCGAACGGTGTATCCTGCATTTATTAGAATATTATTTATCATTTCGCATACACTGCCTTTTCCGTTTGTTCCAGCAATATGTATGAATTTTGTTTTTTTATGTGGATTTCCAAATTTTTCCATAAAATATTCCATTGCTTCTAATGTTGGATCTTTTGTAACTGCATCAAATTGCTTTAAATATTCTTCTATGTTCATCTTTACTTTTTCTCCTTATCTTTGTTTTTCTTAATCAAATAAATATTTTTTTGTTATTGGTTTTAGAGCATTTACTAATACAAACATTGTTATTACTTGTATTGGTATCATTATTAATTCTGGAACTAGTCTTGTTCCTAATACTGCTAAAAATGCTTTGTCATACATTATATTTAGCCAAAGTGCATTCATTAAAAGGTTCACTATTAATACTACTAAAACACAGGCTATTACTAATCTTATGATTAATTGCTTGTTTGTAAGTTTTTCTCCATTTTTATATAGGATAAGTCCGTATATTAATCCTTTAAATATTGCGCTTATTGTAAAGCCAACAAAATATGTTCCAAATGGGAATAAAAGTGCTCCAATTAGATCTGCAAGTCCACATATTATTGCTGAATATTTTGGTCCTAGCCATATGCTTGCAAGTATCATTGGCACGAAACTAAATCCTATTGATAATAATTGTGTATTGATTGATAAAAATCTTGAAAGTACTATTGTCATCGCAAGTAACATTGCTGATAAGATAATTTTTTTTGTTTTTGTAATTGTTTGCATAAAAAAAACTCCTTTCATTAGAGCTCCCTGAAAGAAGATTTCATAAAAAATATTTCTTCTATTCTTATAGCGGAATGCAAAAACAGATGAGCAGGTTTTTATACCTTTGCCTTATCATCAACTTCCCGTACGATAAGTCTTGACTATTTGTTTTTTACTCTATGAATAATATAATACACCTTTTTATGTTATTCGTCAATTATTTTAAGAAAATTGTAGGATTAAAAATATATACGTCAATTGAAAAATTAAATGCAAGTCTGTAAAGTAAATACAATTTGTACGATTAAAAATATATATACAAAATATATAATTTTTATTTTTTTCTTAATATATAAATATGATATCCTAAAATAAAGAATATTAACATTCTTATTTTTTCTGGTAGCTTAGCTAAATATTTTTCCATAAATATTTTAGTGCTATCTGGTATGTTTATAAAATTATATATTAAAAAAAATTTTCTTTTATCTTTTTTTCGACGTGCATTATTTATACATAAAAAATCTGTATATAGACCATATTTTTTAAACATATTAATATTCTCTTTATAAGTTTGTTCCATAAAATGAAATCCAACAGCTGTTTCACCCATTTTTAAAAATTTTTTTGATATATCACATGGTCCAACATTTTTATTAGGAATTATAAAAATAATTTTTCCATTTTTATTTAGTTTTTTATTAATTATACTATATATTACATCTATTTCATCAATAAAAAAATGTTCACAAACATTATCTGCAATTATTATATCAATTGAATTATCTTTAAACTTGTTTAATGTATTTAATATAGTATCCTTATATATTGTAATCTTTTTATCAGTTAGATTTCTTTTTGGATGGAGATCACAGCCATATATCTTAACATCATTTAAGTTGGAAATTCTCTCAATAAATTGACATTTTCCACATCCAAGTTCTAATACAACTAGTTTTTCTCGTTTCATCTTTTTTTTTGTATTCATAAATATATTATATAAATAATCTTTTTTTACATCATACGCACTTGCTATGTTCTTTTGATTTTCTAGTTCATTTCTATATGTTTTTATCTTTTCAATTAAATCATAGCTTTTATTTAAGAAATCATATCGTTCTTTAGAAAATGGTGGCATTTGTTTGAGTAAATTTGCTGCAAATTTCTCCTCTTCAAAATGCAATTTATATAAGTCTTCTATACTTAATTCTTTTAAATTTATTACTTCATTATTGGAAATTCTAGTAATAATTTCTTCTTTCATTCTTTTTCCTCCGAAACAAATAAATAAATTTAATTATTTTTTGAGTATTATTTTCTAATCATCTTTTATTCATATATTTTTATAATATTGTATCATATCTATCAATAAATTACTATTATTTTTTATTCTACTGCTTGTTTTATATGATTTAGTTCATATTTTCCGATTATACAAATATATTTCAATAACGTCTATTCTTGTTTTTGCATTTTCTATCTTATTTTTATATAAGTAATATTCTGCTGTTTTATATATATGCTTTTGCTTTTTCTTGTCAACCGCTTCCATTGCTTCTCCATATTCTATTCCTGTTCTTGTTTTTACTTCAACAAATACTATTTCTTCTTCATCTTTTGCAATAATATCTATTTCTCCTTGCATACATTTAAAGTTTTTACATATTATCGTACATCCTTGCTCTTTCAAATATTTTATAGCTTCTATTTCTCCAAATTTTCCTTCTATTTGTCTGTTATTCATGTGTTTCCTTTCTTTATGATTTTATAATACTTATTATTGTTTTATTTTATTTAATAGTTGTATATATAAATTTAAATGATTTATCATTATTATTACATCTTAACCATATAACTGTTTCCATTTTTTTCGATTATTCCTTCTATCTCCATCATAAATAATTTTGAATAAATTTCTGTAATATCCATTTTTGTTTTTTGACTCATTTCATCAATACTCAGTTCTTCTTTTATTGATATATATATTTCCCTATATTCTTTTTTTATTTGGCTTAAATTACTACTTGTTCTTCTAGATTCTTTTTTGTCTTTTGTTTCATTTATACCTTTTATCTCTTCTTCTATGTACTCTATTTTATTTCTCTCATCTATATCTTCTAATTCTGTTTCCTTTTTTAGCTCTAATTCTTCTATTGAGATTTGTTTTATATTTTTTACATCATATCTTTCTAATATTTCTCTTGGTTCTAGCACAAGTGTTGCACCTTTTCTAATTTGTATATTTGTACCTATTCCTTTTTTGTTCTCTATTGAACTTGGTATACAAAATACGTCTCTTTTCTGCTCTTTAGCATATTTTATAGTTATTGATGTGCCACTTCTATACTTTGCCTCTACTACTAAAACTCCTAAACTTAATCCACTCACTATTCTATTTCTTGCCCTAAATTTTTCTGATGATGGTTCTGTTCCTGGCGGATACTCACTAATTATCGTGCCTCCTTTATTTAATATTTCTTCATATAGTTTGTTGTTTTCTTTTGGATATATGTAATCCACTCCACAACCTAATACTGCTATTGTCTTTCCTTCTACTTCTAATGATCCATTGTGAGATGCTGAATCAATTCCTTTTGCCATACCGCTAATTACTGTAAAACCTGCATTTGCAATATTAGTTGCAAATAGTCTTGCATTTTTTAGTCCTTCTTCACTACAGTTTCTAGAACCAATTATTGCTATTCCTTTATCGTTTAATATTTTTTTGTTTCCAAGTACATATATTTTCTTAGGTGCATTTTGTATTTCTTTTAGTCTTTTAGGATAATCTTCATCTGTTATTTTTATTTCCTCTATTTCTATTTTTCTCACCTTCTAATATACTTATTTTTCTATTGATTATGTTTTTTGTTTTATTATTTATGATTTTATTTCATACTTTATATTAGTTTTTCCAATATTTTCTATCTAAATCTCTATATCTTATAGCTTCTGTTATATGTTTTAGTTCTATATTTTCTTTTTCGTCTAAATCTGCTATTGTTCTTGCTAGTTTCAATATTCTACTATAAGCTCTTGCACTAAATCCTAGTTTTTGAAATGCTTCTTCTAATATTTTGCTTGTATTTTTGTCCAATTTGCAATACTTTTTTATTAATTCTGGTGTAAGTTCTGCATTTGAATAAATTCCATATTCTCTATATCTTTCATATGCGATTTTTCTTGCTTTATTTACTCTTTGTCTAATAGCTTCTGATGTTTCTTCATCTTCTTCATTTTCTAGATTTTTGTATTCTACTTTTTCTGCTTCTATATGTATATCTATTCTATCTAATAATGGTCCACTAATTTTATTCATATATTTATCTATTTGATTTTTCGTACAAGTGCATTTTCTATCTTTTGAGCCATAGTATCCACAAGGACAAGGATTCATTGATGCCACTAGCATAAAATTGCATGGATATGTAAAATTTCCATTTATTCTACTTATTGATACTTGTTTATCTTCTAATGGCCCTCTCATGAGTTCTAATGTGTGTTTATTAAATTCTGTAAGTTCATCTAAAAATAGCACTCCATTATGTGCTAGACTTATTTCTCCAGGTTTTGGAGTTCTTCCGCCTCCCACCAATGATACTCCTGATATTGTATGATGTGGTGCTCTATATGTTCTTTTTGAAATTATAGGAGTGTCTTTTTCTATAAGTCCTGCAACACTATATATTTTTGTAACTTCAAACGCTTCTTCTATACTTAGATTTGGCAAAATTGAAGGAATGCATTTTGCCATCATCGTCTTTCCGAGAACCCGGCGCACCGAATAATTAGTACATTGTGTGCACCTGCAGCAGAAACTTCTAAAGCTCTCTTTACACTTTTTTGACCTTTTACATTTTTAAAGTCCATGTTATATTTTGTGTTTTGTTCTATTACGCTATTTAGTTCTGTTTGTTCTCCTTTTATTTCTATTTCTTCATTTATATATTTTATTGTTTCTATTAAAGTCTCTACTCCGATTATTTCTATATTTCCTACAATTCCTGCTTCTTTTGCATTTTCTTTTGGCAAGATTATTTTTTCATAGCCTAATTTTTTCGCTTCTAATGTTAATGGAAAAACTCCATTTACTTTATTTATTCTTCCGATTTAATGAAAGTTCCCCGATAAATATTGTTTTTTCTAAATTTTTATTTTTTAAGTATCCACTAGACATTAAAACTCCTATTGCCATTGGCAAATCATACATTGTGCCTTCTTTTTTTGTATCTGCTGGTGATAGGTTTATTATTATTTTTCTGCTTTCTAATTTTATTCCACTATTTTTTACTGCTGACTTTATTCTTTCTTTTGATTCTTTTACACTTGTATCTGGAAGTCCAACTATTTCCCATGTAGGAAGTCCACCGAGATACGTCAACTTCTACTTTTACTTCATTTCCATCTAATCCATGAAGTGACATTGTTTTTATTATTGATAACATTTTTCCCTCTTTTTGATTTTATTAATTTTTTGATTTTTGACTTTTAATTAAATTTAAAATCTTTTTTTATTTAATTTTTACTGATTTTTAAATTGATTTAAAAATTAATTTTTTGCCTCTTTATTTATGTGATTTTTTAGATTAAAATTTTTTGAATATAATTTTTTTGATTGCAAATACTAAGATTTATAAATTTAATTATTTTATACCTCATTATTTATACTATGTCAATAAAAATAATTCGACAATTTTCGACAACTTGAATTTATTTCAATTTTTGTAAATATTTTCATTGACATTGATGTTAAAATACTATAAAATATTTCTATAATAATTATGAGATTTTTTATATTTAGATAAATTGGAGGTTAATATGAAAAAAGTTTTAGTATTTTCGATTATTTTTTTTGTAGTTATGCTTTTCGCAAATAGCTTAGTTTTAGCTTCTGACATTAATATGAATCTTGCAACTGGTTCTACATATCCTACATCTACTCCACCAGCATCTACTAGTTCTATTCCGAGTCCATCACTACCTGGTTCAACTGCTGCTCTTAGCGAATCAAGCTTAACTTTATCAAATATACTTAACATTATTTTAATTGTACTTGGTATTTTATTAGTATTATTTGCAATTGCTATTTTACTTCGTATTCGTTAAAAATAGATTTTATTATGGAATATTTAAAGCACTAATTTGAATTTTTTTCAAATTTAGTGCTTTTTTGTATGTATATTTTTCCTTATTTTTAACAAACTACATATAGTTAGACAAACTTTTCTTAAATTAATTAATATAAGGAGGAATTGAAATGCTTAAAAAATCTTTAATTATATTATCAATTTTTTGTCTTATAATTCTTTCTTCTAGTGCAGTATTAGCTGGAAATATTGCAGATAATATTGGTAATGCTACACAAAATACTGCAAGAGGCATTGGAAATGGAATTCAAGATTTAGTAGATGGTGCTGGAAATGTTATGCAAAATGTTGGTAATGGTATTTCTAATATGATGAGTAATACAGATAATGATGTTACAAATATGGATGACAATATGGATAATACAGAAAATACTGATATGTCAGATGATAATTCTAATGGTAATGATGGAATGACAAATGATAATTTAGGTGGTACTATGGAAGGTTCTACACCTGACAGCTATACAGCTGCTAGAACTTCTGATGTACAAAATACTCTTAACGTAGATCATACTATTGTATGGGTTGTACTTGCTGTCGCTGCTGCAATTATAATTGCTTTAGTATGGTATTATGCAACTCAAACAAATGATATTAATAATAATCGTTAATTTTCATATGATTTGAAATATGATTGTTAACACCCAAATTGCTAGACAAAATGTTTAGCAATTTGGGTTATTTTTTATTACAATTTATACTTTTGTAATATAGTATTTATTTTTTTAAAACTTTGCTGTCGCAATTTACAAATTAATTTTTTATATGTAAATTGCTCCACATCGTACTTCGCTTACGCTACGTTTGATTGCTTACGCAGTTTAAAAAAATAAATACTATATTACGAATTAAATTATTAAATAATACTTTTGTTCAATGATTATCACATTTTGTTTTTGAGGTCTTTATTTATTTTATTTTAAGTGCTATAATATTAGTGTTAAGGAGGAAATTTTATGGCAAGCACAAGTTTTAAAAATCCGGTTGCAAGACATAATTATGATATCGTAGATACAATAGAAGCTCGGTATAGTTTTGACAGGTACTGAGATTAAGTCTATAAGAAATGGTAAAGTTAATTTAAAAGATAGCTATGCTGTAATAAAAAACGGCGAAGCTTTTGTTTATGGTATTCACATTTCTCCTTATGAACAAGGAAATATTCAAAATAAAGACCCTTTAAGAACAAGGAAACTTTTGCTAAATAGACGTGAAATAAACAGATTAATTGGCATGGTTCAGCAAAAAGGTTATTCTTTAGTTCCTATTAGTTTATATTTTAAGAAAAATTATATTAAGTTAGAACTTCGGCATTGGAAAAGGTAAAAAGCTATATGACAAAAGACGTGATTTGGCAAAAAAAGAGGCTGAAAGAAAGATTGAAAGAGCTATGAAAGAAAGAATATAAGAAAAGCGGCTTCGCCACATGTGCGGATTTGCTTTGCAAACCGCACGAATAAAGGTAGCTTAACCTTTTTGCTCCGGAAATTTCTGCGAAATTTGCCGGCGCAATAAAAAATAATGCACTTTAGAATGAAGTGCACTATTTTTTTGTATTTTTAGTTTATTACTTTTTTATTATTTAGGTTTTATGCTTTGCCACTTGAACCAAATACATCTCTCATTTTATGTTTTACTGTTTCTTTTATTTTCTCTCTTGCTGGTGTTAAGTATTTTCTAGGATCAAATACTTCTGGCTCTTCTGCAAGTACTCTTCTTATTTCAGATGTCATTGCTAGTCTTAGGTCTGTATCTACATTTATTTTTGATACTCCTCTTTTACTTGCTTCGTTTAACATTTCATCAGGTACACCTTTTGCTCCTGGTATATTTCCTCCATATTTATTGCATGTTTCTACAAGTTCTGGTATTACTGTTGATGCTCCATGTAATACTATTGGTGTGTTTGGTAATTTTTCTTTTACTCTTTCTAATATATCAAATCTAAGTTTTGCATCTCCTTTAAATTTGTATGCTCCATGACTTGTTCCTATTGCTATTGCAAGTGAGTCACATCCTGTTCTTTCTACAAATTCTTTTGCTTGGTCTGGGTCTGTGTACATTGCATCAGAAGAAGCTACATTTACATCATCTTCTATTCCTGCAAGTTTTCCAAGCTCTGCTTCTACTACAACTCCTCTTTCATGTGCGTAGTCTACAACTTTTTTTGTTAGTGCTATATTTTCTTCAAAATCATATTTTGAACCATCTATCATGACTGATGTAAATCCTGCATCTATACACATTTTACATGTTTCAAAGTCTGGTCCATGATCTAAATGTATTGCTATTGGCACGTCTGTCTCTTCTACTGCTGCTTCTAGCATTTTCATTAGATAATTTACTCTAGCATACTTTATTGCGCTAGATGATGCTTGTAATATTACTGGCGAATTTTCTTCTTTTGCTGCATCTACTACTGCTTGCATAATTTCCATATTGTTTACATTAAATGCTCCTACTGCGAAATGCTCTTTCATTGATTTTTCAAACATTTCCTTTGTTGTAACTAATCCCATATTTTTTCCTCCTCTTTATTTTAAGATCTTTTAATAGTATTTTTCTTTAGTTTTATTAATTAATTTATTTTGATTAGAAAAACCTATCTTACATTTTTTAGTACATTATATCATAAAAGTTTTTAAAAACATACCCTTCACTTCTTAAATATTCAATTACTTCTGGAAGTGTATCTACTGTTAGTTGTTTTGTTCCTGTATCATGCATTAAAACTACAATTCTGTTTTTTCCATTTGCTGTTGATTTTAAATCTGCAACTAAACTTTCTTTTGTTGGTTTTCCTACTGCATCATTTGTTAATGCATTCCAATTTATATAACAAATATTATTTTGTTCAAGTATTCCTTTTGCTTCGTTTTTTACATTAGCATATTTTCCGCCTTCACTTCCTCCAGGAAATCTAAAAATATGACTCGAATAGTTTTCGTTTCCTATTGCATTTTGTATTGCTTTTTCTGTGGTATTGTATTCATCAAATACTGAATTTGGTGAAGCATATACACTCGTGTACACATGAGAATATCCATGATTTGCTATATAGTGTCCTGCTTCGTATTCTTGCTTTACTAGGTCTGGTAAGAGTTCTACTCTACTTCCAAGTACAAAGAATGTTGCCTTTATATTCTCTCTTTCTAAAATCTCTAGTATTTGTGGTGTTATTTTTGATGATGGTCCGTCATCAAAAGTTAAATAAGCAATTTTTTCTTCTGAGTCTGCGACATATATATTATCCATTCTATTTTTTGCTTCATCTGAATATACTGGAAGGCGATTTTTTGAGGCTTCATTTTGATTTTCTTCTGCTTCTCCGTTGATTTTCACCGTTTAATCCATTTGTGTCAATCTCCTGATTTCCGTTTTTTTCACTGCCATTTTGACTTGATTCACCTTGGTCTTTTTCTGATTCTCCTTGACCTTCATTTTGACTTTGCTCCGTGTTTTGTGTTAATTCTTTATATTTGTCGTTATGTTTTTTTACAAATTCTATTCCTGCAAATATTGATATTCCTATGACTAAAAAAGCTATCACTCCAAATATTGCAATTCTATCTATTAACTCTCTTCTATGTGTTCTTTCACTAATAAAAAAGTAATCAACTCCATTAATTTCTTCTTTATCTTTTTTCATACTTTCACCTTATTTTTATTCATTTTTTAATGTATTTATTCTAAATAGCTTGAATAGTTCTACTACAATTAAAGGAGAAAATACTAAAATAATTGTTTCTATTATATTCTCCTTTGGAAGAACTGCTAATTTAAATATATTTCTTAATGTTGGTACAAATAATATTATTAGCACTAATGCTACAGATATTCCTATTGCAAGTAACAATTTTTTATTATTAAATATTCCTGTTTTAAATACTGATTCCTTATTATTTCTTACGTTAAATACATGTACTAGCTCTGAAAGTGATAATACTATGAATGCCATTGTCTGTGCTATCATTATTCTTGTTTCTTCTGGCATTCCTTTGCTTCTAGCAAGTCCAATTACAAAAGCTATAAGTGTTATAACTCCAATTAATACTCCTTGATATATTACTCTGTATACCATTCCACCACTAAAAATACCTTTTGAGTTATCTCTTGGTTTTCTTTTCATTATATTTTTTTCAGCTGGATCTACTGCAAGTGCAAGTGCTGGAAGTGAATCTGTAACTAAGTTTACCCAAAGTATATGAATTGCAAGTAGTGGTGTTATTGCTCCTACATTGCTTATTCCAAACCTATTTGCAAATAATGGTGCTAATATTATTGCAAAGAACAATACTACTATTTCTCCAATATTACTTGATAGAAGGAATTGTATTGCTTTTAATATGTTATCATATATCCTTCTTCCTTCTTCTACTGCTGTTACTATTGTAGCAAAGTTATCATCTGTTAGTATTACGTCTGCAGCTTCTTTTGCTACGTCTGTTCCTACTTTTCCCATTGCGCATCCTATGTCTGCTGTTTTCAAAGCTGGTGCATCATTTACACCGATCACCTGTCATGGCTACTATTTCTCCATTTGCCTTCCAAGCTTTTACTATTCTAACTTTATGTTCTGGAGAAACTCTTGCATATACACTATATTTTCTAATATTTTTTGTAAGTTCTTCATCTGATATTTTACTTAGTTCTGCTCCTGTTAATGCTTCGTCATCATTTTCTAATATTCCTAATTCTTTTGCTATTGCAACTGCTGTTATTTTATGATCTCCTGTAATCATTACTGTCTTTATTCCAGCGCTTTTACATTTTTCTACTGCGATTTTTACTTCTGGTCTTGGTGGATCTATCATTCCACACATTCCGAACAAATATTAGATTGTTTTCTATTGTTTTCATTTCTTCGTCTGTTGGTTCTTTATCTAATATTTTGTATGCACAAGCTAAAACTCTTAGGGCTGAACTTGCCATTTCTTCATTTTTAGCATATATTTCTTTTTTGTATATATTTAAATCTTCTTTTATTCCTTCTTCTGTCTCATATGCTATGCATTTTTCAAGTAGTTCATCAACTCCACCTTTTGTGTAAGCTATATATTTTCCATCTACTTTGTTTACTGTGGTCATAAGTTTTCTATCTGAATCAAATGGTAATTCTTTTACTCTTGGGCTATTTTCTAATATATCTTTTTTATAGTCTAGTTTAAATGCCATATCAATTAGTGCTGTCTCTGTTGGATCTCCGATTTAATTCTCCATTTTCATCATTTATTTTTGTATCATTACAAAGCATATTTGCATAAATTATTTTATCTAATAATTCACATTTTTTTGCAGATTCTAAGTCATATAGTTTAGATGAATAGAATAATTTTTTTACTGTCATTTTGTTTTGTGTAAGTGTTCCTGTTTTGTCTGAGCATATTACTGTGCTTCCACCTAGTGTTTCAACTGCTGGAAGTCTTTTTACTATTGCATTTTTCTTTACCATTCTTTGCATACCTATTGCAAGTACTATTGTTGATACTGCTGCAAGTCCTTCTGGGATTGCTGCAACTGCTAGGCTCACTGCTGTCATGAACATGCTTACTATTTCTTTACCTTCTAAGATACCTACTAAAAATATTATTATACAAATTACAAGGCAAACTATTCCTAAAGTTTTGCCTAAGTCATTTAATTTCTTTTGAAGTGGTGTTTCTGTTTCTTCTACTTCATTAAGCATTCCTGCAATTTTACCTACTTCTGTTTCCATTCCGGTTGCTACAACAATTCCTTTTCCTCTACCATATGTTACCATACTAGATGAAAATGCCATATTTACTCTATCACCTATTCCTACATTTTCATCTTGTATTTTTTCTGATATCTTTTCTATTGGAACTGATTCTCCTGTTAATGCAGATTCTTGAATTTTTAGGTTTACTGCTTCTATTAATCTAATATCTGCTGGAACATAGTCTCCTGTTTCTAGAATTACTATGTCTCCTGGAACTAGTTCTCTTGCTGGAAGGACTATAACTTGTCCATTTCTTAATACTTTAGAAGCATGTGCACTAAGTTTTTTCAATGCTTCTAAAGATTTTTCTGCTTTGTTTTCTTGTACTAATCCTATTATTGCATTTACTATTACTACTATTAATATTATTATTGAGTCTGTGAATCCTTCTCCTTCACTTACTCCAACTATTGCTGATACTATTGCTGCAATTATTAAAATTATTATCATAAAGTCTTTAAATTGTTTTAAGAATTTTATAAAAAGACTTTCTTTCTTTTTTTCTTTAAGTTCGTTATATCCAAATTCTTCTATTTTTTTGTCTATTTCGTTTGTGTTTAATCCATTACTTATATCTGTTTTTAATTCTTTTTCTACTTCTTTTATTTCTTTGTTAAAATAATTCATATGGCTTTTCATCTCCTATATTACTTCTTTTTTTAACCATTATTATTTTAGCACAGTTAAATATTTATATCAATAAATTTTTAATAACATTTTTCTTTTAAAAAAAGGATATAATGATTTATTTTTTTAACCTTGCTGTCGCACCTTACAAAATTTAAAATCAAATGTAAGGTGCTCCATATCGCACTTCGCTTACGCTACGTTTGGTCGCTTACGCGGTCAAAAAAAATAAATCATTACATCCTTTTTAATAATAATATTATTACATTTACACATCATCTATCATATCAATTATTTCTTTGCATTCTTTCCATGTTGAAACTGTTACATATTCGTTTTCTTTTTTAAAGTTCTTCAATTTTTTTAATGTATTGTCTTTTGAATCTAAATCTACTAATATTACTTTTTTTATTTCTTCTTCTTTTCCATACATTATTTTGAAAAGTACTGAGCGAAGTATTCCTTCTATCTTCTTTTCTTGATTCTTTGACGCTATTATTATGTATATTCCATCTTCGCTTAGGTTTGTATATTCCATTACATACATTATATTTTTTATTATTTCTATAAGCCCATATATAGCAAGTACATAGACTAATGCATTGAGTATAAAGTTTAGCATTTTTTTCACCTCATATACATTAGTCTATTCTTTATATAAGCTTTCTGTGATTACGTAAAATTTTACTACATTATACCCATTTTCTTTGCTACTTGTTTTCCTTTTTTCATTAAATTTTTTCTTGTTCTATTTGTAGTTTCCATATACATCATAGCTATTCCTGCTGATACCATTGTTCCTATTACCATTCCTTTTACAAATTTCATATGATTTTCCTCCCTTATATAATATTTAGTATTATTATTGCTTTTTTAAGTTAAATATATACTTTTATTTTGTTTTTTCTTTTTTAAAAAATAGTGAATATATTTCAAATCCAGCAATTAGAAGCAAGAATATTCCAAAGTATAGTTTTAGCCTATTTGTATCAAGATTTACGGAAATTTTTGCTCCAATAACAGCTCCAATTACCCCGCATATTGAAACAATTATTCCGAATTTTCCACTTGACTAGTTTTTGTTTTACATTCATGAATGTTGACACTATGGAAGTTGGAATAAAAAATATTAAATTTGCTCCTTGTGCTATGTGTTGATCTTTTCCTAAAAATAGTGCAAGACAAAGTATGAGTATGGTTCCTCCTCCCATTCCCATGCCGCTAACTATTCCTGAAATTAGACCTATTATTATGTTTAGCATATTGTGTCCTTTCTTTGTATAGTGCTTTTGAGCAATAGAATATATTTTTTTGTTAAGTTGCGTAAGCGACCAAACGTAGCGCAAGCGAAGTGCGATGTGGAGCAATTTACATATGAAAAATTGATTTGTAAATTGCGACAGCAAAACTTAACAAAAATAATATATTCTATTGCTAATGATTACTAAAAAATATCAGCCAATTCCTTGAAGTATTAATCTTATTGCAACATATATTAAAAATGCTGTAAAAAATATTCTTAAACTTTTGTTGGAAAGTTTTTTTAACAGTTTTGCTCCGGATTATACCTCCGAATTATTCCTCCTATTGCACACAAGATTCCTGTATCTAGTTCTATATATGAAGAGTTAAAGTAAAATACACTACTTGCAATTACCATTGGTAAAATACAAAAAATTGATGTTGCTCTTGCTTCTTTTTCTTCAAGTTTTAATATAAAAGTAAATGCTGGAACAAGTATCATTCCGTCCTCCTGAGCCAAAGAGTCCAGTAACAACTCCAGCAAAAAGTCCGATTAAGATTTTTTTTACCATTGTTTTCTCCGCTTTTTTATATAGTATTTATTTTTAGAAATAATTTTATACTAATTTGCAAAACTTTTATATTTGCAAACATTTTTTCGTATTTTTATTGACAGGAAAGTTACAATATAGTAATATTAATTTGCCTTTCTATGAAGGTAGAAAGGAGGTTACTTATATGCGTGATTTTTTGGAAATGCTAAAACTTATTATTATTTACTCAATTGTTAAATATTTAAGTAATTAGCAAAAGAAAAGACTAGGACTGGAACTCCTAGTCTTTTAAGTTACTTATGCATGATTTTTTTCGACGTCTTAATGCTATTATAGCATCTATCTTATTATATGTCAAATTTTTTTATTTCATAGCTTCTTTAAACATATTATTTAACATTTGTGGATTTGCTTTTCCTTTTGTTTCTTTCATTGCTTGACCAACTAAAAATCCTAATGCTTTGTCTTTTCCGTTTTTATAATCTATTATTGACTGAGGATTTGCATCAAGTATTTTTTGTACTACCTCTTTTATTGCTCCCTCATCTGATATTTGTACCCATCCATTGTCTTTTATAATTTTATTTGGTTTTTCTTTCGTTTCAAACATTTTCTCTAATACGTCTTTTGCAATTTTTGTGCTTATTGTACCATTTTCTATTAAAGCTACAAGTTCTGCTAAATCTTCTGGCATAAATGGGATTTCGTCTGGCTCTTTTTCTTGTTCATTTAATATTCTTGCTACATCTGATAAAAGCCAATTACAAATTGCTTTTGGATTATTAGAAATTTCAACTCCTTTTTCAAAGAAATCTGATAGATATTTTGATGATGTTATCATTCTTGCTTCTTTTTCTGTAAGTTTATATTCTTCTATATATCTTTCTTTTCTACTTTCTGGAAGCTCTGGTAAATTTTTTCTTATATTATCTATATATTCTTTTGAAAGTTTTATTGCAACTAAATCCGGCTCTGGGAAGTATCTATAATCTTGTGCATCCTCTTTGTCTCTCATTGAAAATGTTTTTCCTGATACTTCATCCCATCTTAATGTCTCTTGGTCTATTTTTCCTCCATTTTCTACTACTTCTATTTGTCTTTCTATTTCATATTCTATGGCTCTTGTTATAGACCTAAATGAATTCATGTTTTTCATTTCTGTTCTTGTACCATATTCCTTTTGTCCTTTTTTTCTTATAGAAACGTTTACGTCTGCTCTTAGTGAACCTTCTTGCATTTTGCAGTCTGATACTTCTATATATTCAAGTATTGATTTTAATTTTTTCAAATATACATCAGCTTCTTCTACTGAACGCATATCTGGCTCTGATACTATTTCTATAAGTGGTACTCCAGCTCTGTTTAAGTCGACTAAACTTCCTCTTCCATATTCATCATGATTAAGCTTTCCTGCATCTTCCTCTATGTGTATTCTTGTTAATCCTATTTTCTTTTTTCCTTCGCTTGTTTCTATTTCTACATATCCTCTTTCGCAAAGTGGTTTATCAAATTGTGATATTTGATATGATTTTGGAAGGTCTGGATAGAAATAATTTTTTCTATCATTTTTGCTATCCATTGATATTTCGCAATTTGTAGCAAGTCCTGCTTTTACTGCATATTCTACTACTTTTTCATTTAAAACTGGAAGTGCTCCTGGCATTGCCATACAAACTGGGCAACAATGTGTATTTGGCTTTCCTCCAAATTCTGTTGGGCATGAGCAGAATATCTTTGTTTTAGTTGATAATTCTGCGTGTACTTCAAGTCCTATAACTACTTCATAATCTTCTCTTGCCATTAGTTTGCACCTCCCTTAAATGTTGGTTTGTATTTTTCTCTAAAGTTTGTATTCTTTTCATAGGTATAGGCTGTATTTAATATTGTTTCTTCATCAAAATGTTTTCCTATAAGTTGCATTCCTATTGGCATTCCTTCTTTATCTACTCCGCATGGGATTGAAATTGCTGGAACTCCTGCAATGTTAATTGAAACTGTGCATATATCTGATAAATACATTTCTAATGGATTTTCTGTTTTTTCTCCTATCTTAAAAGCCGTAATTGGTGATGTTGGTGTAAGAAGTACATCATATTTTTCTAAATTTTTTGCAAATTCATTTTTTACTAATGTTCTTACTTTTTGTGCCTTTTTATAGTATGCATCATAGTATCCAGAGCTTAATACATATGTTCCAAGTATTATTCTTCTTTTTACTTCCGCTCCAAAACCTTCACTTCTAGAATTTACAAATATATCTTTTAATGTCTCACAGTTTTTTGCTCTGTATCCATATCTTATTCCATCGAATCTTCCAAGATTTGAGCTTGCTTCTGCACATGCGATTATATAATAAGCTGCAAGTGCATATTCTGCAATGTTTAATGATGTTTCTTCTACGACTGCTCCAAGTTCTTTATATTTTTCTATTGCTGTATTTAAGCTTGTCTTTACTTCTTCATTTATTCCTTCTCCAAAGAATTCTTTTGGTACTCCTATTTTTAAACCTTTAATATCATTTTTTAAACTTTTTGTATAGTCTTTTTTAGGTATATTCATTGATGTAGAGTCTTTTTCATCATGTCCTGCAATTATTGATAAAAGAATTGCAGAGTCTTCTACATCTTTGGTAATTGGTCCTATTTGGTCTAGTGATGATGCAAATGCAACTAGACCATATCTTGAAACTAGTCCATATGTTGGTTTTAAACCTACAACTCCACAAAGTGATGCTGGCTGACGTATACTTCCACCTGTGTCTGATCCAAGTGCCCATGGTACCATATTAGCAGAAACTGCTGCTGCAGATCCTCCTGATGAACCTCCTGGAACTTTGCTTAAATCCCATGGATTTTTTGTTTTCTTAAAATATGATGTCTCTGTTGAACTTCCCATTGCAAACTCGTCCATGTTAAGCTTCCCTAAGTCTATCATATTTTGTTCATTTATTACTTTATTTACTACTGTGCCATCGTAAGGAGAAATAAAGTTTTCAAGCATTCTTGATGCACAAGTTGTTTTTATTCCTTTGGTACACATATTGTCTTTTATTCCTATTGGTATTCCTGCATACTCTCCTAGGTTTTCATTGTGACTTAATTTTTCTTCTATTTGTTTTGCTTTTTCTAAAGCCTCATCTGTCAAAGTTGTTACAAAAGCATTAACATCTTTTTCTTTTTCATTTATTCTGTCTACATAGGCTTTTGTAATTTCTGATACTGTAAGTTCTTTTTTATCTAATTTTTCTTTTAATTCATGAACCGTAAGTTCTGTTATATTCATAAAAGTCTTACTCCTTGATTTTGTTATTTAGGTTTTATTTTTGGCTTTACCTATAAACCAATTCTCCTATATTACTTTAGGAATTTTGAACATGTTTTGCTCTTTCTCTGGAGCATTTTGAAGAAGTGCTTCTTCATCTTCAAACTCTACTATTTCATCTTTTCTAAATACATTATAATTATCATTTGACCCAATAGTTTCTTTTAGTTCTTCTACTGGTGCTTTATTTACAATATTTGCAAAGTTTAAAATGTCTTGCAAGTTAAGTAAGTATTTATCTATCTCTTCTTCCTCTAATTTTAGGTCTGCAAGTTTTGCAATGTGTAATAATTCTTCTCTTGTTACTTTCATAAACTTCTAAACCTCCTTATTTTTATACCGTTTTATTATATAATGAATGTCCAAAAAAAACAAGATAAAATGCTAATTTTATCTTGTTTTTGTATTTCTAAGTCAAAGCTAAGAAATTTTACTACTTTTATTTGTCTCTGTCAAAAATTTGTAGTAATAGTGCCATACGTACATATAGTCCATTATGTGCTTGTTTAAAATAATATGCTCTTGGATCATCATCTACATCTGTTGCTATTTCTGTTACTCTTGGTAATGGATGCATTAATATTGTATCTTTTGAGAAAGTATCTAATACCTTCTTATCTATTACGAATTCTTCTTTTCCGAAGTCTCCTTCAAATCTTTCTGCTTGTATTCTTGTATGGTAAATAACATCTAAGTCTTTTGGTAGTTCGTCAAAGCTATTACATTTTTTGTATTCTATTCCTCTTTCTCTTAACATTTCTATATACTCTTCAGGAAGTTTAAAAACTTCTTTACTTAAGCCATATATTTCTACGTTATCATATAGAGATAGTAATTTGATTAATGAGTGTATTGTTCTTCCATGTAATAGGTCTCCTAATATAGCTACTCTTACTCCATCTACTGTTCCTCTTTTTTCTCTAATTGTATAAAGATCTAATAGTGCTTGTGTTGGATGTTCTCCCTTTCCAGCTCCTGCATTTAATATTGGTATTTTGTTTACACTTGCTGCCTGCATTGCTGATGTGTCTGATCTATGTCTTATTACCATTGCATCTGCATATCCTGAAATGACTTTTACTGTATCTTCTATTGTTTCTCCTTTTATTGATGATGAAAATTCTGCTGCATTTTCTGTTGTTATTATTTTTGCTCCTAATTTTAATGCTGCTGTTTCAAATGATAATCTAGTTCTTGTGCTTGGTTCGTAGAACATTATTGCTATGATTTTATCATTTAATTTTTCTGCATATTCTTTTGGATTTTGTTTAATTTTATATGCTAAGTCAAATAATTCTTCTAGAGATTCTTTAGTGTATTGATCACTACTTAATACGTGTTTCATTTTTTCCTCCTAGGATAATTTTTTATCATTATATTATATTATTCGTTGATTTTCAATAGTTTTTATCAATTTATATTACTCTTTACATTAACTTAGATATATATAATTATTTTGCCATAACCTTGCAGTCGCAACTTACAAAATAAAAATTAAATGTAAGTTGCTCCATATCGCACTTCGCTTCGCTACGTTTAATCGCTTACGCGGTTACAACAAAATAATTATATATATCTAAGTTTTTTAAAAATAATCAATTTTTATGTCATTTTTTGTTTTTTTTCATACTATATATTAAGCTTCATTTAAAGCTTAAGAAAGGAATGAAAAAATTTATGGAATGTGAAAATAATAATGATAAGTGCCCAGTAGTTGAAGTTGACGGTTTTATAGAAGCTGGTAAACAATTTGATATAGAAATTAATCTTCCTGAAGATAATCGTAATGTTATATATGGTGTTATAAATGATTGTTACCATGAACCAGTAAGAGATGCTGTTGTAAAACTTGTTGAAGTAGATAATGAAAAAGGTGAAGAAGTTAGAAAACCTGTTTCTCATACTTTTACAGATGAATATGGTGAATTTGTTTTTGGTCCTCTTTGTCCTGATAAGAAATATGCTATTGATGTTTGGGTTAATAAAGTAAGAACTTACAAGATTTGTGCTAAATGTTCAAGAAAAGGTAAATGCCTAAAAGGTGTTAAAATGGATCAATGTGATAAATATATGGAAAAAAATCCTTGTGATTATAGAAGTTCTGAAACTGAATCAACAGACTGTGGAACTTGCTAAAAATAGCGAACCCTAGCAATAGGGTTCGTTATTTTTCTAAAATATTCTTGGACTTCCTGGTCTCATAATTGGTGGCATTTGTCCAATACCATAATTCATACCTGGTCTAACTGTTTCTGGTCCTCCTTGATATCCGAAAGGCCTTCCTCCACCTTGAAAAAGCTCCCTTATTATTAATATTCTTATTAAGTCTCTTAATAGATAATTATCTTTTGATGGTGCTCTTCTTGTTTCTTTTGCTCTTGGATTTTTCACATCTCCATTTTTAAGTGTACTAGAGCTTGTTTCTACAACATCATCTCCAGGCTCTATTACATTATATACTTCTTCCACCATCTGCGATATTTGTTCTTCAGTAATTCCACCAAGATTCCTTCTTGTGCAAACCTTTTGGACTACTGGATATATTATAGAATATATTTCTGGGTATAACTTATTTACTTCTTGCATATTTTGATTCGTTTTTGCCACATCATAATAATAATTTTCATTTTCTCTATATGTACCTTGTGCATTATATCCTAAAACATTTTTCATATATTCCTCGTAGCTATTATACATAAATTCCTCCTTAAACATATATTTTATATATAATATATATTCAAGGAGGTAAGTCTTTGTTAAATATTATTTACTATTTCTTTAAATTTTTTGCCTCTTTCTTCAAAGTTTTTAAACATATCAAAGCTTGCACTTGCTGGTGAAAATAGAATAACCTGCCCTGGTTTTGCATATCGTTTTGCAAGTCTTACTGTTTCTTCTAAATTTTCACATATATATGTATCTACCTTTTTTCTTTGTTTTTCTTCTTCCTCTTTTACTGCTAAAAATATTTTTTCTGCTGTTTGCCCCATTAATATTAAAGTTTTAACATTATCTAAAATAGGTTTTGCAATTGGTGTATAATCTAAATGTTTATCATATCCACCTGCAATAAGTACTATGTCTTCTTCGAAAGAATTAAGTCCTGCTATTGTTCTTGTTGGACTTGTTCCTATTGAGTCATTATACCATTTTACACCATCAATTTCTCTTATAAATTCTAGTCTATGTTCTACTCCACTAAAATTTTTTATTGCTCTTACTTGTGTATCTGTATCTACAATTGTTTTTGTTGCAGCTATAGCAGCACAAATATTTTCAAAGTTATGTCTTCCTCTTAATTTTACATCTTTTGTACTTATTATATGTCTTCTTATTCTATCATCACATGACTTTATTATATCTTCATCAACAATAATTCCATCTTCTAATTTTTCTTTGCTACTGAAAAATATTACTCTTCCCTCTGCTTCTTTTGCACATTCTCTTGTTATATCATTATCATAGTTTAAAACTACTATTCCGTTTCTATCTTGATATTTAAATATGTTTTTCTTTGCTTCTATGTATTCTTCATATGAACTGTGTATATTTAAATGATTTGGAGATATATTTGTTATTACTGATATTTTTGGACTTATTTTCATATTCATTAATTGAAAACTGCTTAATTCCAATACTACATAGTCTTCTTCTGTCATTTCGTTTAGTTTTGTAAATAGTGGAATTCCTATATTACCACCTAGGTAGCAATTATATCCTTTTTCCTTTATTATTTCGTATATAAGAGACGTTGTTGTTGTCTTTCCATCACTACCGGTAATTCCAATAACTGTGCCTGGACACATTTCCATAAGCATTTCTATTTCTGATGTAACTATTGCTCCATTTTCTTGTGCTTCTTTTAGTTCTTTTTTTGTAGGCATACAACTTGGCGCTCTAAATATAATATCAAATCCTTTTAGTTTGCTTAATGCATCTTTTCCAAGTACATAACTTGCTTCATATCTAATTATTTCTTCAAAATCTTCTTTTGGAATATTGTCTATGTCCCTTTCATCAAATACTGTTACTTTTGCATTTTTTTCATACATATATTTAAGAAGTGGTTTATTGCTCACTCCTAAACCTACTATTGCAACATTTCTATTACTTAAATATTTTTCGAATTCTTCTAATTTTTGATTCATAGATTAATTCACACATCCTTTTTCTTTTATATAATAGTAATTTTATTATATAATGTGAATTATATAATAAAATTACTGCAATGTCTAGTTTTATTATTAGCAAAAAAGTAATGAAGTACTTTTTCAATAATACTTCATTACTTTTTTTAATTATTTTAAAATATTGATGTTTTATATTTATCAAGTATTTTTCCTAAATCTTTTGAAAAATCTTGTAGCATTACTATTTTTATGCTAATTTCTTTATCTTTTACATAGTCGTCTATAACTTGTTTTAGTTGTTTTATGTTTTTCATTTCAGGTTCTATTTCTTTTGTATACAAGTCTGCTCTGTTAACTAATTTTTCTTTTATTGTTACTATATCTTCATTGCTCGCACATGATAATCTTTGGAATGTTTGATATACGTCATAGTATTTAAATATTGGTATATTCATGCACTCTTTATCAAATCTTTCATAGAATTCTTCCATTTTCATTGGAATGCATTTAAATATTGAATCTGCTTTCTCTATATACATTCTATCTTTAAGTTTTGAATTTAAATTATCGAAATGTTTTAAAATATCTTCTACATCTTGTGATGGTTCCCCTATTCCTATTGTGTCTAGTTCTTCTTCGACATTATCGCAATAGCTTGACACAAGTGAAGATAAATTCATACCATTTATAAATATTGATTTTACAGTTTTTAAGTCATGTTTTATTAGTCCTTTTTTTATTAAATAATCAAAATAAATATATAGTTTCACATTTTCAATCAAGCTAGTTTTTCCTGTCTTAACATCTTCTAATATTTCATCTATTATTCTGTCGAAATCTTCATCACTTATTTTCCAATATTCTTCTGTTAGAAGTCTCTTATATCCTGGTAAATTTGATGTATCAACTGTATTTATTATCATTTCCATATCACTTTTGAAAGTTTTCATGTCAAATATTCTTGTTCTTACATATATTTCAATAAATTTAAAGAATCTATATTCTGATTTAAAGTTATAATAATATGTGTTATCAAACTCTTTTATATAGAATTGTCTATTATCCATTAATACTCTTGAAGAAACAAGTATTGCTTTATATTCTTCGTTGTTTTCTATATTTACGAATTTGTCTTTTGTTATTTTTCCTGCTTTTATTTCAAAAGATACTGCTATTGTAAATATTAACATTGTTTGTAAAACTCTATGATTTGTATTTGGATAGTTTTTATTTACCATTTCAAATATTTTTTTAAAGTCGTTTAATGCATGTTTTAGAATTCTTAAGTTTCTTGTTCCACTTTTGTTAAATGTTGTTATTATAATTCCTGTTGATTCTCTTAAAAATCTTATTAAATCTTCGTTTGTCTCATATCTCATTAGAAGTCCATTTATTATATAATCAAATTTTGGCTGGTATTCGAAGGTTTCTCCTATTAACTTTTCTTTTATTCTTTCATAATCATTTGCTTTATCAAATACATATTCTATCTTATCTTGTATTTTTTCTACCATTGGCTTATCTGTAACTTTAGTTAAGTCATTTTCTTTGTCTAGAATGTATGTTGCAATAAATGTTTTCATCTCTAGGTTTGTGCTTTTTAGTTTATTTGATAATTCTTTTTCATTACAGATAATTATTGTTTTGATATGGTCATGCTCTACGAAATTGTTTATATATCCTAAAATATCAATAACATCTACATTGGCTCTTTCTAGGTCATCAAAGCATAATACTTTGTCATCTGTTGAGAAAAACTCTCCATAGTCAACTCTATCTCCATTTTGTGTAACTCCAAAGAGATTTGCCATATCTATTCCTGTTTTAGCATATTCTGGAATCTTTGTAAGTCCATTAGTAGACATGAATTTCTTTAAATTTTTGTCCATAAGTTGAGTTGTCTCTATGAATATTTTTTTACTGATTTCTTCTAGGTTTGATATTCCATATAGAGACATATATATTGTTGTAAATGACTTTCCGATTCAAAGTCATTGATTCTATTTTGTTTCTTACTTTATTGTTCCAAAAGTAGGTTTTTCCGCTTCCCCACTCACCATTTATCATAATTGCATAGTCTGTATAATCTGCTCTTACGTAATCTAATATACTTTCAACTAGTTCTTCCATTGTTTCCTCCATTTTTACTTAACAATGCTTCTTAATTGCTCTTTGTTTAAGCCAATTTTTCTTTTTTATGTATTATCTATTTTGATCTTTGACCAAATCTTTTTATTTTGTATTATCTCTTTATTTTAGATTTCATATGCATTTTTAACATTTTTTGGTTTTTATTTTTTTATTTTATCACAATATATATTTAAAATCTATATTTTTATTCTTATTTTAAAAATACTAGATAACTATTTTTTTATCATTTTCTCTATGTCTTTGATAGTCTTAATTTTAGCCCTCTTCTCTTTATCTATTTTTATTTTGAATTCTTTCTCTATCTCCAAAAATATCTCTACTATGTCTAAAGAATCTGCTCCTAAATCTGTTATAATATTTGATTTTTCATCTATCTTACAAGGACCTAATTGTTTTGTAAAAATTCTTTTTAATCTTTCTAATTTGTCTTCCTTATTACTTTTTCCTAATTTGTTTCCTTTACTATTTTCTGCTAATCTAACTCTTTTACCATCTTTTTTTAATTTGCTTTTTGAAGTTTCTTCTACTTTTTTCTTACTCACTTCTTTTTCAACTATTTTCAAGTTTTTTCCATTTCTTTTTAGTTTTCCTGTTAGTGTTTTTTCTAGCTCTGTTTCTGTAATAAATATGTTATTTATTCTCTTATATTGTGGCAATCTTTCATTTAATTTTTTTATTTTCTCCATTAAACTTTCTTTTATTTTAAGTGGTTCTTCTGATTTAAATTTTTCTTTATTATACACAATCTTAGCATATATTTTGTTTGAATTTTCAAATATTAATGCTTCTTTTACTCCACTAATTTTGTTTAATAATGTTTCTATTTCTTCTGGAAATACTTTTTTACCGTTTTGCATAACAATTACATTCTTAGTTCTTCCGCATATATAGATATATCCATCCTCATCAATCTTTGCTAAATCGCCTGTATAAAACCAACCATCAATTAAACTCTCTTTTGTACTTTTTTCATCCTGGAAATATCCTTTAAAAACATTATCTCCTTTTACTATTATTTCTCCTATTCCCTGCTTGTCTCTATTATCTAGTTTTATATTTAGATTTGGTATTACTTTTCCAACTGATCCTTCTCTATCTTCTTTCTTGTTTTGCATACTTACTACAGGTGCACATTCTGTAAGCCCATACCCTTGAATTAAATTTATCCCTATATTTTTATAGTCTTTGACAATTTTAGTTTTTAGACTTGCTCCACCACTCATAAATACATTGATATGACTAGCTTCTTTTTTTAGTTCATCTTTTCTTTTATATAAATATTCATAGACTAGTGGTACAGCTCCCATATATGTTATTTTATATTCTTTTATATAGTCTATAATTTGGTCTAATTCATTACAAAATACCCTTTCCATCCCTGTATAAATTGAAAGTAAAAAACAAAACAATCCTTCTAATACATGGTTTAGAGGCAAAACTGATAAAGCAATGTCGTTCTTATCTACATCCATTACTTTTGAAACATTTACTGCACTTGAACATATATTCTTATGTGACAACATTACTGCCTTTGCATCTTTTGTTGTTCCTGATGTGAATATAATAGAGCAAACATCTTCATCCCCTATTTTGGCATTTATGAAGCTACTATTCCCCTCTTCTATAAGTTTTTGCCCTTTTAAGATTAAATTTGTAAAAGATGTTTCATCACTTAAGTCAAATGAAATAATATATTTTAGAAATGAATATTTATTCTTTATTTCTTTTAATGTTTTCTCATACTTTTTAGAGCAAAATATTGCTTCTATTTTTGCTTTGTTTACTATATTTTCTATCTCTTCTTTTGGCAAGTTCTTATCTATTGGTACTATAATTCCTGTTCCACATACTATTGAAAAAAATGTAATTTCCCACTCACATCTATTTTCTGAAATTATAGCAATCTTTTTGTTCTTTAACCCCATTTGAATTAGAGCTGTTCCTAAATTATTTACTTTTTCTTCAAAGTCTTTATAGGTTATTTTTTCGTTTCTATATAAAATCTTATTATTATAAAGCTTTGCTGATCTTTTTAGCATTTCTTTTAAATTTGTTATTTTGCTATAAATTTCTGATTTTCCCTTCATTAAATTTCCTCCATTTTTTTCGCATCTTCTAATTTTTTTGCCATTCATTAATTTATTTTACTTCTTACTTGATTTATATTCCTATTAGTTTGATTTTTAAGTTCCTTTATTGTCCTAAAATTAACTTATTTTATTTCAGTTTATCTTTATTACCTTTCCTGTTGTTCCGTCTAATTCTACTATATCACCATCATTTAGACTATTTATTAAACCTGTTATTCCAACTACAGCTGGTATTCCAAGTTCCCTTGATACAATAGCTGAATGGGATAATAAACTTCCTCTTTCAACTAATATTCCACTTGCTGCTGGAAATAGCATTATCCATCCTGGATCTGTATATTCTGCAACTAGTATCTCTCCACTTTCTAGTTTTGCATTTGCAGGATTTTTTATTATTCTAACTCTGCCTTGAACTTTACCTGGTGATGCTCCTATTCCCTTTAGTTCTAGCTCTACATTTTGTACATTTTCTTTTTTATTCTCTCTTTTAAATGTATTTCCTACATTTACTGCACCATAAGAATAGAATCTTTCATCTGGAAGTGTATTATTATATTCTAAATATTGTTTTTTCCTTATGCTTATTAAATCTTTAAGATTATTAGTTGTAGATTTGCCATCTATGTAAAATAATATCTCATCTACTTCTAAGTAGAATATATCTCTTTCTTCTTCTATTACGTTCATAGATGTTAATATAAAGCCTATCCTTAGGAATAATTCTCTTACTTTACCAAAAAGCAATGTTCTTTCAAATCTTAAATTTTCTCTATTTTTTACTGTATATCTTGCTTGTTTTAATATAAATAAAAATTTTGCTTTTTGAATTGGTTTAAATTTTAATTTTTCTTTTACCTTTTTTTCTGCATTTATTCTATTTGTTCTTTCATCTATTTCTTTAATATTGGTATTTTTTATTCTCCTTGCAAATGTTGCAATAGATGCATATAAACTTGCAGGATTATCTTTTAAAGTTAATGTTTCTAATTTTAGTTCTTGCAAACATCTATCTGAAAATTTGTTTAAATATTCATTTAATTTACTTTGAAATTCTGGATATTTTGCTAGTTCTTTTTGTATATACAAGACATCTTCATTTTCTAGTAGTTTAAGCAATTCTTCGTTATCTTTTACTAGTTTTGCCATTTCTTTTATTCTTTTTGCAGGCTCACTGCTTATAATTCCACCTTCATTACATAACAAGTCGTTATGTATTAAATCTCCTTCTTCTTTAAAGATTTTTCTACATTGTTCTTTTAGATTTCCATAAAATATCATTGCTAAAAAATCGTTTACAAGTGGAGCATCCCATTTATGTAATAGCTTTTTTTCTAATTCGTAATAATAGTCATGTAATTCGTATAAGTCCATACTATCTATGTCTTTATTTTCTAAAGCATCATTTAGTCTATCATAAAATTTTTCTGTCATTTTCCTAATTTTAAGAAAAGCTTTTAATAGTCCCATTCCAGTTGTCATTAATCCTATTTTATCTTTAAAAGTTGCTTGTGGTACAGGAAATAAATCGTCTGGCAAACTTTCTTTAACTCCCATCATTTGCTCCATGAATTTTTTATTATTTCCCAAGCCTGGAAACATAGAAAGTAAGCCATACCAACCATATAAATTATAATAGACTCTTCCATCTATCAGTGCTAACATATTTTTAAACATTTGTGAATTCATTTCTATTTTTTCTTGTTTTACTTTAAAAATTTTGCATAGCTCTATATATACGTTCTCATAAACCATTCTAATAAATGAAAATGTTAGAGGAGTGGTTATTCCTCCATAACTTTCAACTATATTACTATTGTCAAACACATTTATTTTTCCTTCTTTGTTATTACTTAATGTTGTTATTGGTCTTGACTGTAAAAGAAATAAATTTTCTCCTTCTATAGCCCATTCTATATCTTGAAATCTTCCAAAATATTCACTTGCTTTTTTTACTAAATCTTTGACTTTTATTATTTGTTCGTCTGTTAATACTTGTTTATTTTGTAAGTCTTTTTCTACTTCTTTTTGTATTACTCTTTCTCCATCTAATATATGACAAAAGTCTTTTTTTGCAATTTCTTTTATAATTTCTTTGCCTTTAACTATATATGTATCAGCTGTTGCAATTCCATCTACTAGTCCGCTTCCAAGTCCAAATACAGCAGTTACTACAATTTCTTTTACGTTTGAGTTTACAGGATTTGCTCCAAAGGCTACTCCTGCTGTTTCTGATTTTACCATTTTTTGAATAATTACTGATGGAATTGTAATTTCTTCTATGTTATTTTCTTTTCTATATGTTTCTATTCTTTCTGAGAAGGCAGACATATATACTTCTAGCACTTTCTCTATAACATTTGATTTCTTTATATATAAAAAAGTATCAAATTGACCTGCAAATGAGTTTTCTGCTGAATCTTCATTTCCAGCAGAAGATCTAATTGCAAAATATTCGTCATCATCAAATTCTTCTAATTTGCTCTGTATCTCACATTTTGCTTCTTCCATTATACATTTATTTTCTATGTCAAATCCTGTGTATGCTACTACAAACCATTTTGGAATATTGTCTATTACACTTCCCATTTTAGAAAGTGCTACCGCTTTACCTCCCATTAATTCGTAGTTTTTACTTGTACTTTCTAATACATAATTCATTTCTTCTGTTCTCCTTATAGAAAATTAATATCTCTAGTTTTTATTTTTTGCTAGACGTTTTTAAATTAATAAACCTAAGCTTAAATAACTAAGCAATATGTATATATTAGCTGATATACCTGTTATTTTAGCCAATTTTCTATTCTGCCTAATTCCAAACAATATATTAATTAAAATTGCTATAGTATAGCTTCCAATTGTAAGTAACAAATAATTTTTGCCTAAAATATTTGTGTGTATTATCATTAAAATTGTTTCTAATATTGATAAAATTAACATTGCTTTTTTTATACCAAATACGTATGTATATGTCTTTACTCCATTTTCTTCATCTTCTTTGCATCTTACTTTTCTTGCTATTTCTACTATCCAAGAAATAATATAAGATAATAATAGTAATTTCCATATGCTTACTAAATTTACCTCACAAACGAAACTAGATAAATATATAACAAGTAATGGCATTAATAATTCATCTAAAAATACCTCACAAAGGATATGTTCACTTAAAAATTCTTTTATAAAAAATCCTTTACTCATTATTGCAAAAAATAGCCATAATATTAAAAGAAACAGTATCCCACCGTAATGATTTGTATACATTGTAATTGCTACTTGTAAGATAACACATATAATAAATAGAACTTTTAATTCTTTTAGTTTTATAAGTCCTCTTGGTACTGGTCTATATGGTCTATATTTGCAATCTTCTTCATAATCTTTAAATTCATCTACTATACGTACCATTAAGAATTGTAAGAATGCTACAATAAACATTGGAATTATTGTTTTCCACTCTACCGGATTTAGTTCTCCCATAAGATATGATTGTGGGTTATTATAAAAGCTTGTCCTTTCTATAAATGTTACAAATGCGAACACGCCAAACACAATCGCAAATATGTATGTTCCATACATAAGTATTGGAAATCTTTCTTTTTGGTATGTATACCATTTTTTTAAAAAACTCATATACTACTCCGTTATTTTTAAAATTTTTCTTAGTTCTTTATAATCAACTTTTGTGCTATGCCTTTTGTCTACTGGAATTTTCTTTACATATTTTATTTCATCTATTTTTTCAAAATTAATTGCTTGTTTTATATCTTTTTCTTTAATTTTATTATCTCTTTCTAAAACTAAAATAATTTTATCTTTGTATTTAAAAATCGCAGTTTTCCCCATTTTAAGTTTAGAATGCAATGCTGCTTCTATATTAAAATATGGTTCTTTTATTCTTCCTCTTAGCCATAGTTTATTATCTTTATCTATAAAACCTAAATCTCCTGTCCTATGATATACTGTTCCATCTACTGAAAACTTATTTTCTTTATCTCCAATTCCACCAACATAACCTTTTAAAACATTTTTGCCTGTTACAACTATTTCTCCTATTTCTGTTTGCAAATCAATAAATTCTTCTTTTGTAATTTCTCCTATTTCTTTTAAATTAGTTTTTATTATTTTACAATCTTCGACTCCAACAATTTCTCCAGCTAAAATTCCTTGTCCGTTTTTTGTACTTTCTATTTCTTCTTTTGTCATTTCATCTATATTTAGTTTTGCTATTGGTTCTGCCTCAGTTGATCCATATAGTGTTGTTATTTTTGCGTTTGGGAATACTTTTTTTAAATCTTCTATAAAGTCTAAAAATACCGCTCCCCCTCCTGTAAATATTTTAGTTACTTCAGCAATTTTTTTGTTTCTTCTTATACAATGTTCTGTAATTACTTTTAATAAACCGAGGTGATGCCATAAGTCTATTGATTTTATTCTTTGCGATTTGAATAATTAGTTTTTCTGCATTAGAATCTCCTAAATTAGAGTAATTTCCATTTGCTATAACTGTTGTAATTCCAACATTTATGTTTGATAAAGTAAATATTGGAATTGTAGATAATTCTATATCGTTTTTATCATATTTTATGGTTTTTTCTAATATTTCTCCTTGATATTCTAAAAATTTATGCGACCTTGCAACGATTTTAGGTTTTCCTGTCGTTCCACTTGTATATGTTAGTATTCCATAAAAATTTTCATTTACATCTTCTATATTTAATTCTACTTTTTCGTTTAGTTCATTTATTATTTTAGAATTTATTTTTAATTTTAATGTCCTTAAGTTTTTATTTATATTTGCATACAATATGTATTTAGTTATACCTATTACAGCATCTATGTCATCAAATTCGTTTTTCTTTACTCCATTTTTTATGAATCCTGCATCCATAAAGCAAGGTATTGCACCAATCGACCATATTGCAAGCAGTGTAACATATAATTCTACCGACATTGGTACTAATACTAAGACTTTGTTTTCTTTTTTTATTCCTATTTTTACTAAGTATTTTTTAAAATTCGAAACTTTATAATATAAGTCCTTATATGTAATTTTTTCGTTATTTTGTACTAAACAAATTTTATCAGGCATATTATTATAGTTTTCTAATAATTTATATGCTAGATTCATTCTTTTACTTCCTTTCCATATATTGCATATTCTCTAATTACTTCTGTTTTATTTCTTTTAGCCATTTTTTGTGAGGTATTATTACTATACATAAAAGCAAATATCCATTCTTTAAAATTTTTATCCTTTGCGATTTTTGCTATTCTATTTAGAAGTACATTTCCTATTGCTAAATATTCATATTTAGGTGAAACTGCTATTGTTTTTAGTATAAGTGTTTGTAGTTTTTTTCCTTTTTTTAATTCTTCAAAATTTGGTATACAAAATACAAATCCTATTTCTTTATTTTCTTTTTCTGCAATTAATATTAAATCTTCGTCTACCATATCTATGTATTGTTCATATTGTTTTATAAATTCTTCTTCTGTAATTGGTGTATAAAGTGGATTTCTACTAAAACTTTCTTTTGAAACATTATATATTTTTCTTAAATCTTCTTGGCTTTTTTGTTTGTTAAAATTTCTAATAGTTATATTCTCGGATTTTAATTCTTCTTCTGCTATATCGAATGCTTCAGATTGATATGCATTTTTTATTAAGCCTTTTGTAGAAGTATATGTATATAGCTCTTTAAAACCTGCTTGTAATAGTATTTCATTATGCTCAATTGGATTTACATTTTCTAATAAAAATAAGTCTTCCCCATTTGTATATTTTAATGTTCTATATTTTTTCCAAGTATTACCATTCATTGGAGCAACTATTAATTCTACTTTTTCTTTTTTTAATATTTCCTCACATTTTTCTAATATTTGAATACCTGTTTTTTTGTCTCTACATTCAAATTCTCCAATACATCCAATATTCTTTTCATTGACTTTTGGTGTATCTTTAAAATAACATGTAGCTTTTGCTATTTCTGTTTGTTCATCATATAAAATTACTTTTATATTTTTACCTTCATTTATTATTTTTAATTCCATATAAGAACTCCTCACGTTATTAAAATTATTTTTTTAATTAAGCTTTAGAAATTTATTTTTAACAAACTTCTAAGCTTTACAATCATTCTATACTAGCTCTTTATATATTGGACTGCACTTATTATAATTGTTAACACTAATACTATTTTCATATGTATATATCCATTGTTTATTGATATACTTTCACTTTCTACATCTTTCTTTTTATAGCAAATTGCTAATGCGCTTATGATTAATGCTACTATCATAGTAAATAGCATTGTTAAACTTATATATTCATTAAATACTATTTTTTGTATTATTAAACTTGGAATAAATATTAAACCTATACCCTTACCTATAGAAATTAATATATTGTCTATCTCTGGTATTTTAAAATAGTATTTTAACCTAACAAAAGTATTTACTATTAGGTGCATACTGTAACAACTTGCATAAATCATAAATAGTTCTTTTTTCATTCCGGTTATTGCTACTATTCCACATATTGCTAAACCTATTATAATGTTTGTCTCTATAATTCTCGCGTCATACATGTTTTGTTTTTCGGTTTCTATCATTTTAGGGAATCTCATAACTGTTAAAAATAAAATTAATGGTGGTAAGATTGCATATATTCCATATAAAGTTACAGTTAAATACCCGTGTGACTAATGTTTCTACTAGTGCCAGTTTACTCCATGCTTTTACTCTGTTTGCAATTGTTACTAAAATAAATATTGCCCCTAAGATTGCTAGGTTTATTCTTAGCTGTTCTACTCCAAGTGGTATATGTGTTACTAAAAATGCATATGTTGTTAGTGGTATTAGCAAATTATCATTTCCTGTATGAGAGATCATTTCTATCATAGCTACATTAAAGCCTATTATTGTTGATATTATTAGGGTTTCTTCTCTTCCTACATTAGTAAATAATAGTATAGGTACAAGTGACATTATGAATGCTACAATAAAGAACATAAAGCTACCTTCTATGCTTTTTGCATCTTCATTTAATTCTGCTAAATTTTTCTTTGCATAGTTTTTGCCAATTAACGCAGCTGCACTATCTGCAAATGTTAATATTAAAATTGGTATGCTGAATAAGATTTTATCACCTTTTGATAAATAAAATATTAAAAATACGGATATTACAAAAAATATCTCTCCTAAAGATTCTCTTTCTACTCCATAAAGTACTGTTCCTATTGTTTGTTTTAGTTTTGTATTTTTTAGTATGTACATTATAAATATAGCAATAATTCCCAAGATTCCAACTGAAAAGCTAGATGTAAATATATATGGAAATGTAAGCATTGTAAGTCCCATTGTTATATGAAATAATTTTCTTTTCATCTCTCCATTTAATTTTGCTTTTTTTTCGATTAACTTTATAATTACTAGTGCTATAAATAATATTACTATTACAAATAGCATACTTTTCCACTCTACTATCATTACTTTATCTCCTCTATAATAAAGTTACTATAGAAAAATGCCTTGTCTTTTTTTAGTAGTTCCTTAGATTCTTTTTCTTTGTATTCTAAGTTGTCAAAATATTTTGATGCTCTTTTATCTGCTAACATATTCCAATATGCTAATCTTGTTTTTGCAGGTGACTTTGTAAATATTTTTTCAATTATCTTACACATTTGACTATCATCCATATATTCAAAAATATCGCTTAAATTATATTTGCTAATATAATCTACATCTTCTCTTTCTACAAATGTTTCTACTGATTCTGAGAGTAGTATGAGCTTATCTATATTCTTTTTAATTGTCTCAAAATTTTCTTTTCTATATGCTACTGGTAGAACATTGTCATATTTTCCATTAATAATATAATGTAAGTATGAATTTTGTGATGTATCTAGTTCTGTTATTGCATACTTAGTTCTCTCTAAGATATGCTCTGCTACATTTACATTTACATATCTAAAAAATGCTTTATCTCTACCTAATTTTCCCATAACTGTTCTTGAGAAAAATATTCTAAATAAAGCTTTCCATCTAAGGTTATTCCATTTTTTATCGTAAAATTCTATTCTTTCTTCTCTTGTTTTACTTTTTAATAACTCTTGTCTTATTTTTTTACTGTGTATTAATGGCAAAACTTTTTTCCCAAATAATTGAAAGTAATGCTCAAATTTCCCTGTATGTATAATTCCTTTTTCTATTATATCTATATTATTATCCAAGTATTGTTTTGTAGCTTTTGATAAATTTTCTTTTATTTTATTATATATTTCTATTCTATTATCACATTCAAATACACCTATGAGTCTCATGCATTCATCATAATCTAAAAATTTATATGCTATTTTTTTTAATTCTGTACATGCCATTTGATTGGTATTTAAGTCTATAGCATATATTTTGTTTGGATTTTTGATTAGCATACTTATAGCGTTTTCCCCTGCTGAGGCTATTGATAATATGTTGTCTTTTTCATTTATTTGTAAGCCTTGTATTAATATTTCTGCATCTTCCCATACTTGTGCGTATCTTATTATATCAAATTTGGCATAGTCTTCAACTTCGCTTTTTACTAACTCTTTTGTACTCATTTTTTCCCCTCATTTGTAATTATAATTATATAATTTTATTATATTATAAAGTAGCTTAAAAAACAACAAATTTAGACTAATTGTATATTTTTTACTACTAAATAATATTTTTCGTTTTTAAAAGATATAAAAAAAGCAAATCTACACAAATAAAGGTAGCTTAACCTTTTTGTTCCGGAAATTTCTGCGAAATTTCCTATGAAATAAAAATTTATTTTAATCTTTTGCAATTGTTAATACTCCTATTTTTAGAGGTTTCGCTTTAGCTAAAGTTTTGCTACATTCGTTTACTGTGCTTCCTGTTGTATATATGTCATCTATCAATAATAATTTTTTGTTATATAATTTTTCTTCATTTAATAGTTTGTATGCCCCTACTATATTTTTTAATCTTTCTTCTTTATTTAACTTATTTTGTTCTATTATATCTTTTGTTTTTATAAGACAATTATCATTGTAATTTAATTTTAAATTTTTTGCTATTTCCTTAGCAATTAAACTACTTTGATTATAGCCTCTTTTTGCTAATCTTTTTTTACTAATTGGAACTGGTATTATTGTATTATAAGTTTTTATAACCTCACATATTTTTTCATTTTTTAAGGCTAATTTTGCAAATGTTTTATACATATATGATTTATCAAAGAATTTATAAGATAAAATGTCTTCTCTAAATTTTCCTTCGTAATTTGCTAAATATATATGTTCTTCAAAAAACATATCTTTCTTTTCTTCTATTTTGTATATTAGTTTTTTGTTTATTTCTTCTTCGCATTTTTCGCATAAGGAATTTTGATTTATTTTTCCACAAAATCCGCATACATTTGGGTAGAGTAGGTCTAATAAAAAGTCTAAAATTTTGTTCACCTTCTTTTTTAAGCTAAACTCCCCCAAAAAATTAGCTACCTTTATTTATTAGAATTAATAATATTTTATTTTCTAGAACTTTGCTGTCGCAACTTCCATATTAAAAAAGAAAATGTAAGTTGCTTATGTTTCGCACTCCGCATGCGCTACGTTTGATCGCTTACGCAGTTCTTTCAAATAAAATATTATTAATTCTATTGTAATTTAAATTCCCTCCATTTTGAATTCGAGTCCTGTATTTCTAACTTTTGCATCTGTATTTTTTATCATAAAGTTTATTACATCTTGAGAACCAATTATTATTAATAATTTTTTTGCTCTTGTTATTGCTGTGTATAAAAGATTTCTCGTAAGTAACATTGGTGCTGATCTAACTACTGGCATTATTACTACATCAAATTCGCTTCCTTGTGATTTGTGCACTGTTATTGCATAGGAATGTTCTATTTGGTCTAACTCTGAGAATTCATATCTTGCAATTTTTCCATCAAAGTTTACTTCTACATATTCTGATATATTATTAATTTTTATAATTGTTCCCATTTCTCCATTAAAGATTCCATTTCCGATATTGCCATTTTGTTCCCATTCTATGTCATAATTGTTTTTCATTTGCATAACTAGGTCGCCTTCTCTAAATACTACTTGTCCGAACTGATTTCTCTTGTTTTTTTATGTTTTCAGGATTTAAGAGTGCTTGTACTTTTTTATTGAGTTCTTTTGTTCCAACTAAACCTTTTTTACTAGGCGTAATTATTTGTACACTATTAAATTCTTCGTAATTATCAAATTTTTTTAATCCGTCTTTGCATAATGATAATACAAAGTCTACAATTCTTTCTGGATTTGTTTCTTGCACTAAAAAGAAGTCTCTATTTAGGTTATTATCATCATCTATAAATGATTTTCCTGAATTAACTCTGTGTGCATTAAGAATTATTTTGCTTTTTGCTGCTTGTCTAAAAATTTTATCTAAAACTATGACATTTATTCTTCCTGATGCAATTATATCTTTTAAAATACTTCCTGGTCCTACTGATGGAAGCTGATCAACATCTCCAACAAGTACAAGCTTTGTTCCTTCATATATCCCTGTAAGTAAGTATTTCATTAATGCTAAATCTATCATAGATGTCTCGTCAACTATTACTACATCTGCATCTATTGGCTCTATTTTCATGTCTTCATCTATATATTTTGTATCATTTATTTTTGAAATTTGAAGTAGCCTATGAAGCGTTTTGGCATCTTCTCCAGTTGTTTCTGTCATTTTCTTTGCAGCTCTTCCTGTTGGTGCACAAAGAACTACTTTCTTTCCTTCTTTTTTATATAGTTCTATTATACTTTTTATTATGGTTGTTTTTCCTGTTCCTGGTCCTCCTGTTATTACACATACATTATGGTCATTTACTGCATATATTGCTTCTCTTTGCTTATCTGATAATTCTATTTTATTTTCTTTTTCTATTTTTTCTAATTTTTCTTCTATAAATACTATTCTCTTTCTGTTTTTCACATTGTCTAGTCTTACTAATTTCCCTGCAATAAATATTTCTGCTTCATAGAATTCTTTTAAGTATACCCATTCTATATCATCTTGTTTTTCTATTACTATCTGCTCTTTTACTTTCATCTGATTCAAAAATTCATTTATTGTACTTTCTGAAATCTCTAAAAGTGTTGAGACAAAGTCTAATAAATTGTTTTTTATAACGCAAGTATGTCCGTTATATGAGCTTAAAAGAAGTCCATATTTTATTCCATAAGTTATTCTTTGCTCATCATCATTTCTTATTCCTATTCTCAAAGCCGCTTCGTCTATTGTTTTGAAGCTTATTCCTCTAACTACATCTATTAATCTATATGGATCTTGCTTTATTTCTTCTACTGCATTTATTCCGTATATTTCATATACTTTTTTTGCATAGCTTGAGCTTATACCTATTTCATCTAGAAAGCTCACTATTTTCCAAAGTTCTCTTGATTCTATAAAACTTTCTGAAATTTCTATTGCTTTTTCAGGAGTTATTCCCTTTATAACTGAAAGTTTTTCTGGTTCATTTTCTATTACAGAAATAGTGTCGTCTCCAAATTCTTTTATGATTTTCTTAGCTGTTTTTGGTCCTACCCATTTTATTGCTCCACTTGCTAAATATTTTTCAAGTGCATCTAAAGTTTCTGGCATAGTCTTTTTGAAAGTGTTTACTTTAAATTGTCTTCCATAATCTTTATGAACTACATATTCACCAGTAACTACTATAATATCTCCGACATTTACAAATGGCAAATATCCTACAATTGTTATTTCTCCGAGCTGTTTCTGTCCTGAGTTTTGCAATTGTGTATGAATTTATTTCATTACTATATATAATTGTTTCTATTTGTCCTTCTAGTTCCAATTTACTTTTCCTTAAATAAAATTTAGGTTTTAAAATTTAAGTTACTTTAAATCTTAAATCTTATGGTTTTCCTATAACCGTTTTATTTTAGCTATAGTTAATTTTTTAATGAGTCTATTGCTTTTCCATAGTCTTCTTTACTAACTATTGCTGTTCCAGCAACAAATATATTTGCTCCTGCATTTTTTGCTTTTTCTATTGTTTCGTCATTTATTCCACCATCTACTTCAATGTCTATATCTATATTGTTTTTTTCTATATATTCTTTTAGTTTTTTTACTTTTTCTAATGTCTCTGGAATTAACTTTTGTCCACCAAGTCCTGGTTCTACTGTCATGACTAAACACATATGTATATATGGTAAATATTCATATACATCTTCTATTTTTGTTCCTGGTTTTACAGAAATTCCTACCTTTATATTGTTTTCTTTTATATAATCTATATATTTTTTTACTTCTTCTTTTGATTTTGTAGCTTCAAGATGGAATGTTATTATATTTGGTTTTAATGCGATATATTCATCTATAAATTTTTTTACATCTTCTACCATTAAGTGAACATCAATTGGAATGTTAGAGATTTGCTTTATTGCGTTTGCATATTCTCTCATCATTTCTACTGTATTTTTTGGAACGAATTTTCCATCCATTACATCTATATGAAAATAGTCTGTATGTGCAACCTCCAATCCATAAAATACTTTCATCATGTTTTCTTTTTCTACATTTAATACTGATGTTGATATTTCTACCATTTATGTTCCTCCTTATCTTTTAAATCATTATATATTTTTATATAATTTTCATATCTTGATATATCTATTTTTCCATTTTGAATAGCATTTTTTATTCCGCAATTTTCTTCTTTTATGTGTGTACAACCAACAAATTCACATTCTTCTACATGATTCTTAAATTCTATAAAGTATTTATCTAAATCTTTTGTTTCTATTTCATATATATCCATTGTTTGAAATCCTGGAGTGTCTACGAGATATGTATTTTTTTCTATTTCGTATAAAGATATTTTTGTTGTTGTGTTTTTGCCCATTTTATTTTTTTCACTAATTTCTCCAACATTGGTTTCTTCTCTATCTAATATTTTATTTGTAAGTGTTGATTTTCCGAACTCCAGATTGTCCGTGCAAAAACTGATGTGTTATTTTTTAATATTTTTCTTAATTCTTCTATTCCATCTCCTTTTATGCTATCTGTTTTTATTACTTTATATCCGTGTTTTCTCATATATGCTTGCAATTTTATCTGCTTCTTTTTTATTTAAATCTATTTTATTTATTACAATGGCTGGTTTGATTTTTGAGAATTCTGCAAATATAAGCTCCTTATCTAACATTAATAAATTAGGTTTTGGCATTTTACTTGATATAACAAATATTATTTGAGAAATATTGCTGACTTTTGGTCTTTTTATGAAAGATGTTCTTTCTAAAATAGAATTTATAACTCCATTTTCTTTATCTATGATTTCAATTTCTACATTGTCTCCAACTACTGGTTTTATTTCTTCTGTTTTGAATTTTCCTCTTGCTGTGCATTCATATTTTATTCCGATTTTCTGCTAGTACAGTGTATGTATTTGAGACATTTCTTATTATTTTTCCTATCATTAAATTTTTCTCCTCTTAACTATATAGCAATATTATATTTTTAATTATTACTTATTGGAATTGGAAATATTATAATTTTTTCTAATTTTCATATATTTTCTTTAGTTTAAAATCTAGATAATCCGCACTAACAAGTTCTAATTCTATTCCAAAAATTTTTCCTTCAACAGCCTCTTTGTGAGATTCTCCATGTAAGTGTCCATATAGACATTTTTTTACATTATATTTTTGCATTATTTTGATAAATTCTGAATTTTCTAAAAGAGCTGATGTTGTTGGTGGGTAATGCATACATATTATTATTGGTTTTTCTTTTCCATATTTATTTATTCCGTCTTTTATTGAAAGTTCTAGTCTTATAAGTTCTCTTTTTATTATTGAATTATCTTCTTCCTCTTTTGAATTTAAGTTCCATCCTCTCGTTCCCGCAATTATATATCCTTCATACTCAAAAGAGTTGTTGTGTAAAAATTGTATATTTTCAAAGTCGTTTTCTTCTATATATTCATTTAATTTTTTTATGCTATTCCACCAATAATCATGATTTCCTTTTAGCATAATTTTTTTGCCAGGGAGACTATTTAAATATTCAAAGTCTTTATATGTATCTTTGAGATTCATTGCCCATGAAAAGTCTCCTGGTAATAATACCAAGTCATTTTGTTTTACTGTTTTTATCCAATTATCTTTAATTTTTTCTTCATGTTTTGTCCAATTATCTCCAAATATATCCATTGGTTTTGAAGATTGAAATGACAAATGTAAATCTGCTATTGCATATATTGACATGTCTCCTCCTATATTTTTAAATTTGGTACTGCATTAAGAGTAAGATCTGATGTTTTTCCAGCTAAAAAGTTATAGTACCCACTTGAAGCTATCATTGCTGCATTATCTGTACATAAATATAAATTTGGAAAATATACTTTTACATTTAATTCTTTTCCAAGTTCTAAAAATTTTTCTCTTATATATGAGTTTGCAGATACCCCACCAGCAAGAGCTAATTTATTTAACTTTGTTTGCTCTAGGGCTTTTTTTGTATTTTCTATTAGCATATCCGTTACAGCTTTTTCAAAACTTGCACATAAATCTTCTTGCTTTATATCTTTTTTGTTATGATTTAAGTTTATTACTGCTGTTTTTATCCCACTAAAACTAAAATCCAATCCTTCTAAATGTGCTTTTGGAAGCTCAATAATCGGCTTACCTTCTTTTGCTTTTTTATCTACTTTTGGTCCTCCGAGGATAAGGTAAATTCATTATTCTTGCTACTTTATCAAATGCCTCTCCAATTGCATCATCACGTGTTTTTCCAAGTATCTCGAATTTTGTATAGTCTTCTATTTTTATTAAATGAGTATGTCCTCCTGAAATTACTAAGCACAAAAATTCAGGTTCTAGTTCTTTAAATGTTATGTAATTTGCCGAAATATGTCCTTCTATGTGGTTTACTCCGGACAAGTGGCTTATTTAATGCATAACTTAGGGCTTTCGCGTAACCCACACCTACAAGTAGCGCTCCAACTAGTCCTGGCCCATATGTACAAGCAATTACATCTATATCTGAGAAATTTAATTTCGCCTTTTTTAATGCTTCTTCTGTAACAACTGATATTGCCTCTATATGCTTTCTTGATGCAATTTCTGGTACTACTCCTCCATACATTTCGTGTATTGGAATTTGTGAGTTTATAACATTAGAAAGAACCTCACGTCCATTTCTTACGATTGAGACTGAGGTTTCATCACAACTTGTTTCAATTCCTAATACTGTTATGTCTTTCATTTTATCCCTTCTTAAAGTATTTATATCATTTCTTACAATCTATATTATTTATTGTTTATTTTATCTATTGTTTTATCAGCTATTTTGCAATAGTTTTTATTGATTATAATAGTCCAAATACAAATGCTATTACATTATATATTCCACTATATGCAACTTGAAGCACTGGATTAATTATCTTTCCTGCTATTCCTGTTATCCATATTACTAAAAATACAATATAGAATATTTGCTCATGATCATATAACCATTGTCTTCCATTATATGGTAAAAAGTTTATAAGTATTTTTGAACCATCTAGTGGTGGAAGTGGTATTAAATTGAATATTCCAAGTCCTAGATTTATAACTATTACTGATTGTATAATTGTTATAATTACTGAACCTGCCTCTGTCATAATAAAAGGCATAGCAAATTTTAACATTGCACAATATATTATTGTGAATAATATTGAAAGAATAAAATTCATTATTGGTCCTGCTGCTGCAACAATTGCTTCTCCTGTTATTTGTGAATAACGTCTATCAAAGTTTCTAGGATTGATTGATACTGGTTTTCCCCATCCAAAGCCAACAAATAATAGTAATGCAAATCCTATTGGATCTATATGACTTAATGGATTTAAGTTCAATCTTCCTTCTGCTTCTGGTGTATCATCTCCAAGTTTTGTTGCAACATATGCATGTGCAAATTCATGGAATGTTATTGCAATTAATACTCCTGGTAATGTTAGAAGTAATGAAAGCCATCCTAGTTCAGACATACTCATTAAGTTCATAAGAACTACCACTATTAATAGTAGATATATAAATCTTTTGTCTGCATAAAACATTTATTTTTTCTCCTTAAATTGAATTTACTTTTATACTATATCATATTTTAGTTTTTATTTCAATCGATTTTTTTAACTTTGATGATGTTCTCATACCATGAGAACAATGGAAACCGTAAACCTACGACAGTAAATTTATAGGTTCCTCATATTTTAATTTTTTAGTAGAAAAAAGTATTTTTTTGTTGAGAAAATAAAAGAAGTATTATATAATAAAAGAGTAGAAATTTAGGTTTAATTTAATATACTAATATATTGAATTGAACCCCTATATAAATTTATAAAATTATACAAAAGGAGAAGAGAAATTATGAAGAATGTACAAATTAAATTTTTTATACTGATATTTCTATTAATGCTTTTATTACCAATAAATGTATTTGCAACACAGGAAATAATTTTACAAGCTGATAAAGAATACTTAGAAATAGGAGAAGAAATTACAGTAAGTGCAAAATTATCCAGCGAAATTAAGTTGTATGCTTTAACAGCCTCTTTAAATTATGATCAAACGGTTTTTGAAGCTATTAGCAGTGATAATTTTACTTCTGCAGACCCCGATGAAGAGGTAATTTATAATGCTAAAAATAATAAATTTGGTTTTATTAATAAATCAGGAGAAATTTCGGAGAATTTATTAACTGTACATCTAAAAGTTAAAAAGAATGCAAATATAGGAAAAACAACGATTTCTTTAACAAATGTTCAGTCATCAGATGGTGACAATAAATTTACATATCCTAATTCTTCTGTAACTGCTTTAGTAACACGTGATGCTGAAGAAGGAGAAGTAGTACCAGCTAATAAAAGTGATGATACAGTAAATAGAGATGAAACTGATAAAGCAGAAACTACTATAAAGACATTTACTACTAAACCTATAATGATAGCTACTGGAATAACATCTGGTATATTAATCTTAGCTTGTATTGCAGTAAATATTCTAAAAATAAAAAACAGGGGGCTAATTAACAGAATTTTAGTTTCTTTAATAATATGCTCAGTAGTAGCAACAGTTTCTTTGTATGTTGTTAATATTAATAAAAAAGATGTAAACAATGATGGTGTTAAAAATTATGATGATGCTAAAGAAATAATAAAATATCTTATTGATATGGAAGGTACAAAACCAAATGAAGATGAAAATAATGAGAATAATGAAAATATAATAGGAAATGAAAATAATAATGATACTGCTAATAAAGAATCAAATTCATCTTCTGCTGGAAAAACAAATAATAATAAAACTATAGCAAGTAATAACTCTACAGGTTCATCTTCTAACAGTGATATAGATGGTAACGATAATAATACGGATAACAATAATAATAATGAAAATAATACTAATACTGGCGATACTGGTAATAACAATAATAATGTTAATACCAATGACAATGATACTAACGATAATAATGACAGTAATAATGATAACAACAACGACAATAAAGATGATAGCAACAATGATAAAGACGACAACAATAATAATGATAACAACAACGATAATAAAGATGATAGCAACAATGATAAAGACGATAACAATAATAATGATGACAACAACGATAATAAAGATGATAGCAACAATGATAAAGATGACAACAATAATAATGATGACAACAACGATAATAAAGATGATAACAACGATGATGATGAAGATAATAAAAATACTGGTGACAATGATAAAGACAATAAAGATGATTTTGACCATGATGTAGACAATGATGGAGATGTTGATATCAACGATGCTGGTGGAAGTACTCAAGACACAACTGATAAAACAAATTATAAAGTTGAACTAAGTAAATTAGATGAAGATAATACCTACTATCTAAGAAAACAAGAACATTTTATTTTAGGCTTTAAGGCTAAAGTTACTAATGACGTAAGAATATCAGATGTTACGATTAATGGTGTAGTTTATCCTGCAATTAAAAATGAATCAATGTACACTGTATCATTAGATGCTCCAAATGAGGCAGGAATACATAATTTTGTTATCTCATCAGTAACATTAAGTAATGGTCGTAAAATAGATACTAAATTAACAATTGAAAAAGATATTCTAAAAGATGTACCTTATGTTGATATGTTTACTATAGACGATGAGAACAACACTCTTAGCTTTAAACTAGAGGACAAAGATAATGCTTTTATAGATGGAACACTTCTAGTTCTTGACAATGAAAATAAAGAAGTAATAAATAAACAAGTAGAAAAAGAAAATCATATTGTGTATCAGTTTGAAGAAGATATAAATTATACAATTATAGTAACTGGTGCTTATGACCTTGATAATAATATTAATGAAGATAAAAATGCATATCAAAATCAAGAATTATATAGACATACTTTTTCAGTTACTAAAAATTATAATTTTAAAATAAATAATATATCTATCACAGATGCAATAGAAATAGGTCAAAAACCAACTATTAGTTTTGATAGTACTAATAGTAAAGGAATTGATGTTGAATATATTGTTGTTGATAATAAACAATATATTGTAACATTAAAAAATGAAAATCACTATGAAGCAATTTTAGACCAATTAGATACTTCAACATTTGGTAAGTTCTATATTAATATAGATAAAGTAGTTTTGGATAATTTAAAAGATTTCAAAAAAGATACAGATTATAGTAGTAATGATTTAATTTATAATGTATTAAAAAATGCGCCAACAGTTAGTGATATAAATATAACAAATAATACAACAAGTAAAAATGTCTCTGTTGCATACAATTTTAAAGATACTGATAGCACTTTACAAAGTCTAACCGCTGTGCTTACAGATTCTACAAATAAGATAATAGACTCTAAAGAAAATATAAATACTAATGAAAGTGTAACATTATCTTACGAAAAAAGTTCTGACGGAAGATATACAGTAAAATTCCTTGCAGATTATAACTTAGGAACAGACAGACATACATATATTGATAAAAATATTGGAGAAAAAGAGGTTCTTACTCAAACTGATATCGTTATTGAAAGGGCGCGTGTAACTACTGTATTTCCAACAAAAAATCAACCAAAATATAAAATTAACTATGTAATAAAACTTTCAGATGATTTTATCGAGAAAAATAAAACTACTACTAAATATAATAAAATTTCAAGTATTACAATAAATGGATTAAATTATGCTGCAGATCAAAATAATGATGAAATTAAAAATGATGCAGATAAAGACAAAAAAATGTGCTCTTCTGTAAGCTTTACTGTTCCAAGTGAATCAGGAATATTAGAATTAGAAGTATCTAGAATTCAATTACAGTTTGAAGACTACAATCATAATAGTAGAGAATTTTTCTCAGTTGCACCTTATAAAACAACAATAGATGTTTTAAAAGATAAACCAACTATTAAAAATCTTGAAGTAACATCAGAAAATTATAATGAAAATAATGTAACATTCAAGTTTGATGTTATTGATGATAAAGGAGGATTTCAAAACGGAAAAGTAAAATTGGGTGAAGAAATCCAAACTATTAATACTTCTGGAACAAATACAGTAACATTTACAAATGTTGCTCAAGATGTAATGTCTGAATTAAAATTCTTTGGTAGTTATGATTTACATACTAAAACATTAACAGTTCCAGATACAGATAAAACTAAGTATGAGTACATAGATGAACCTATTTATACAACTCAGTATGGTCTATACGATAATACTAAATATGATAATATGAAATTAGTAAATTTAAAAGCTGTAAGTAGTAATGGAAATGAATACTTTGAAAAAAATGAAAATATAAAATTAGAATTCACTCTTGAAGGATTAGATTCTGGACTAGACTTTACTATAGATAAAATAATTATACAGGGTAAAGAATATAAGGCAGAGAAAACAGAACAAGGATACATTACTACTATAGATGGATATACTGGTTCTGGACGAAAAGATATTAAGATTACAGGACTTGTCTTAAACACTGGTAGAAAAGTTACATTAACAGAACCTGCTACAATTGAAATAGAAATATTAAAAGATCCTATTACAATGGAAGACTTTATATATACTGTATATGATAATGATATTAATATGACATTTGTTTTGAAGGATACTGATAAATCTGTACAAGACAATTTAGCTGACAAAATTAAAATTAAAGTGTTTAATGAAGATGGTAATGAACTATATACATTAAATTATAATGACTCTCTACAGTTTGCAAAAAAAGAAAATATATTAAGATATTATATTAAAGTTTTTGCAGACTATGACCGTGATATTAGTAAAACTAACAAACAAAATGAATATCAAAACCAAATTATATTAGATGACGTAATATCACTAGATAAAAGTAATATAGAATTAAAAGATATACTTGAAATTACTCTATATAAAGCAGAAACAAGTGGCAATACCACTATAGCTAGCGAAGTGAATGTAGAAGAATTAAAAGCAAATATAAATTCATATTTTGTTAAAATTTCTATGAAAGAAATGCCAACAATTTACACTAAAATAAAAAATGTACTAGTTGAAAATGAAAAACTAATACTAGTACTTGACTATGAATATGTTACTAAAGAAAATGAAAAAGAAAAGAAAGATATAAGAATAATATTTGGTAATGTTCATGATGGATATGTCAAAAATGAAGTAAATCCTGAGACCTTGCCACAGTTATTAGAAAAAATTAAAGCTGATCCAACAGGAACATATAAACTTGAGAGAGATCTAGATGTTTCCGAGTATACTGATGAAGAACTTGTAAATTTAGGAGCAATTGACTTTAAGGGAAAATTAAACGGCAATGGATATACAATTAAAAATTTAAATAAGCCATTATTTAATTCTTTAAGTAATGCAACTGTTGAAAATATCTCATTTAATAAAGTAAGATTACCAAGTACTAATGCGCGTGGAGCTTTGTCTAATACTGCAACTGACTCAATAGTTAAAAATATATTGATAGATGATTTTGTAAAGAGTAACAGTGAAGATCAAACAGGTAGCTTAATTGGAATAGTAAATAATAACTGTGTAATTGAAAATTGTAGAGTTATAAACTTAAACTTAAATGTAATATGGAATAAGCAACAAGTCGGAGGTTTAATTGGTTGTATCCAAAATTCAGAAGTAAATAATTGTTATGCTGTTGGTACAATAAGTGGTGGATACAACTTTAAGAGTGGTCTAGTTGGAAATGTAAATGTAACAGCTACACTTAACAATTGTTATGCAAAAGTTAATTTAACTGGCAATAATGGCTCTTCATTTGGAATAGCTTCTTCATATCGTGGAACTATAGTTGCTAATAATTGTGTATGCTTAAGCACAGGATATTCTGATGGAATCTTTAGTGGAAATTTAAAAGCTAATCAATCTTCAAATAACTATGAAGTTACTGATAAAGAAGTCAGTCTAGCTAGTGTAACAAAAATTGGTAAAGAACAAATAAATAGAAACTTCTTTGTAGAACAAGCTAAATTTGATGAACAAATATGGAATTTAAGGGATGTTTCTTATGACCTATCCCCTACTTTAAATATAGAAAAGGTTAGTAAAATAAATATTGATGAAGTAAAAGAAGAATATAGCGAAGAAAAGGAAACATTATATAACAACCTAATAATGCTAATGCCATTTTATGATAGTACAAAAATAGTTAAGAGTGCTCAAGGTATAGACTCATCTAATCCTTTATATACTCAAGAAATTGTTCACATAGTGCCAGTTGATAGTAACGGAAATATTGTAACATATTTAACCAATAATGAACCTGATAAGATTAAAAAGATAAAAATCGTTTTCAAAAACAATACAAAGAAAGAATACGAAGTTCGTTATGACAATACCTATGATATGGTAGCAAATTATAGAATCAATGAACTAAAAATAGATTATACATTTAATCACTATATCATAGATAATAATTCTTGGCTTACTAATAATTTAACAAACTACTTATTAGGCATAACTTATGAAGACAACTTAAATAAATTAACTCCAACAGTTGATGATAGTAGAATATTAAGTGATTATTATAATGAAGTTACAAAACAAGAACTAAAAGAATTTGTATTAAAATATTTATCTAATAGTAATTACACAAATACATCTAATGATGAGGCAATTGATGATTATCTAGAAAAAGAAATAAAAAAAGACCAAAAACTAGAAAAATTGCTATATGTATATAATTACTTTAGACGTTTCTATGACTTAGATATTGAGGGAATTAAATTATATGATTTAATATTATTTGATTCACAAGGATTTAATAAAAATATGAATCCTACAGATATAGTATCAGACTTTTTATCAAATGATAACAATGTACAATTAAATGCAACTAACGATACATATAACAGATTGTTTGCAAAGTACACTAATTGCGATACAATAGCTAAATTCCTTAAATATATTGTAACTGAATTTAGTAGTAAAAAAATAGACAATGAAGAAATGAGTAAATGGGTTGCAAGTCAGTTTAAAGGATATATACTTGAAGTTAAAGTAGACTCTAGACCAGACATAATGTATTCTCTATGGGATCATTTTAGTAATCCAGACGCAAATTATGGAAATATGTGGCGTAACTACGTTTTACCAATATTAACACTACCAGAAAATGCTGGTTATGTGTTATCTACACCAACACAATTTATCATTGGTGCACAGAGAACATATATATCTAACCCAGATGATCCAAAGGAACAAGCTGAATTTCAAAGAAGAGTAAAACAATATGCTGACAGAATGAAAGATTACTACACTACTGCATCTCAGTTATTAGAAGATGACAAATATTTCAATAATATACACACCATACAAATAGATAAAAGATATACATTTGATACGAGCGGTAATACAATATTCCAAAACCCATATACAACAGAAGAACCTTTCCATAAGAATTTCAATGAAGTAGTTGGCTCATGGGCATATAATGATTACAATGCAGCTACTGCAAATGGAAGTGCAATCATTTGGAGAGTAGAAGGAATATTTGATGGAAAATTTGATGATGGTTATGAATATACTTTCCACACTTGGTCACATGAAACAGCACATAATATAGATGCAAGACTATTCCTAAAAGATAATGGAAGAAGATTTGATGCTGGTGGAGAAGATTATGCTGATAGTAACTTAATGCAAGCTTTCGGTGATGGTGATATTGTTATGAACTTTTCAAGAGATCTTACAAACGTATCAGAAAAAGATTATATCAGTTCTAACCTAACACCAGAAAGAATAAACAGTACTACTAAGGTTTGGGACTTCTATAGTAAATTGTTTAATACAGTATATATTTTGGACTATCTAGAAGGTGAAGCCTTCCTAGACTTAACCGCAGAAGAACAATCTAAACTAGCTGTTCAAGTATCATATCCAAATGAAAATCAATATACTATAGATGAAAATTCAGATACACCATACCCATACTATAAAAATTATTTAACAACCGTTTATCAAACTATTAGTGAACAAGCAATATCTAAAATGAATTTGGAAACTATTGATGACTTATATAAGAATAAATTAGTAATGTACCCAGGAGTTATATATTCTACAATTATCGATAATAGGTATGGCGGTGAGAATATATATAAAGTGCGTTGGTATCAACCACATAATAATTATGGAAGACCAGATTCATATAGTATTAAATGGTTTGCTTATGAAATGCTAGGTTATAAAGGATATGATAACGGTTATATAGAATACTTTAGTAACATTAACTCTATGAAAAAAACATTTGCTCAAGTTGATAATAATGGAGACTACGCTCGTGATAATAATGGCAATATAAAAACCTCAACAGTTAATTATAAAACTGACTTAATGGCACTTAGAACAATTACTGATAATAAAAACATGACATTTGAAACATATAAAAAGAGTAGATTTGATTACGTTAAACAAAATTTGAAAAATATTCAAATTATTGATGTTAATAAAGCATACCTAGATTTCTATAATGCATTAAAAGCGGATGCAGAGAATGTAAAAAAAGTAGAAAAAGAAGCTTGGGAAAAATATCCTGATGCAAATAATAAAGATCAAACTACAAAGCGTAATAATATGATTGCTGAAGCTAGAAAATATCCAAATAGTACAGAAGTTAGACGACAATTATTCTATGAGTTAAAAAATAAAACAAATGACTTTGAAGGAAAAGTATATGACGTAAATAATCCTCATGAAGTAGCAGAATTCATTCCACCAAAAGTTGTAGAACCAGAATCAGAATCAGAGTCAGAACCAAATGTAGTATCAGCATCAGAATTAGAACCAGAGTCAGAACCAAATATAGCATCAGAATCAGAATTAGAACCAAACGTAGTATCAGAATCAACTATACAGGCAGAACAAGAAGTAGAACAAGATTCACAAACAGTATCAATCGATAATCAATCTTCTACAATTGATGAAAATATATACAATGAAAATAATATCTTTGTAGAAAATGAAACTATTGATGTTACATCAAGTCAAGAGGAAAATATAATAGAACAAGATACTAATACTGATAATGATCTTATTACTAATAGCTTAGAATTAGAATATTAAAAATATAAAATAAAAGTAGACTTTAAAAGTCTACTTTTATTTTTTCTAATATAAACAAGTTTTATATTAAATTTATTAAGCTTTTAGATGTTCTAGTTTAACGGTTTCATAGAACAAATATGTAAATTTCGTATAATGTGCTTATTTACTATTGTTTATCCTATTATTTTACTTTCAAAAAATGCTAACTTAATGCTACGCCATTCAACTTATTAGAACTTATTAATCATTATTACTTTTTAAATTATTATAAAAACTTTTCTTATATTCTTCTATTTTTTCATTATCAACCTTTCCAATTTTGAACAATATTTGCTCGTTTGAAATCTTATATACTACATCTGTTTTTACGATGCTGTCTTTATGTAAGTTATTTATATTGTCTTTTTTTAATAACTTGTTTGAATTAAATTTTAATTTTTCTAAATTAGAAGATATAAGCATTCCAAAATTCTCAATTGGGACTGCTGTATTATCTTGGTCTATTATTACAAAAAGATGATCTTTTCCAATTTTTCCATCAGGATATATATATTCTTTTACAAAAACAATATCACCAATTTTACACTCTATACTGTAATTTTCCTCTTGTTCTTTTATCCAATTTTCTGCATTTCCTTTATGCCATTCTTCTTCAACTGGGTATTCATCAAATGCTTCTTTTACATCTTTAACTTTGCCATATTTATATGCAGTTTTTAAGAAATCGCTTAATTCTTCTTTCATTAAAAAATTTACCTTTCTATCTTTTATTTAACCATTTTTTGTTATCTATTGACGATCTGAAAGTGGCTTCATAGAACAAATAAGCAAATTTGTTGCAACGTGCTTGTCTACTATTGTTAAGCCTATTTTTTAACTTTTAAAAAATGCTATTTTAATGCTACCCCATTCAATTTATTAATACTTATTAAACTCTTTTCAATTATTTGCTCTACGTTCTAACTTTGTTTAATATATCATATTTTATTAAAAATTTCAATTATTTGTAAGTATTTTTAAAAAGAAAAAACTCTATTTTAAAAAATAGAGTTAATTTTATCAATTTCTTTTTCCTTAAATTCACTAAATACACTTGTATAAGTATTTAAAGTTACTTGAATATCCTTATGCCCTAGTATTCTCTGAAGAACTACTGGACTAACACCATTTTCTATACATCTAGTTGCAAAAGTATGTCTTAACATATGCGTATTAACCCTACTTTTAGTAATATTGCATTGATATATTCTTTTTGTTTTTCTTCCCCCCTTTTTTGGTTCCTTTTTCTTATAAACTCTAATATCTGCATTTTTACATAGTTTTTGGAATCTTGAATTAAAACTTGTTGCGTGTATAAAATTACCATTTTTTAAAAACAAAAATCCTCTTTTTCTATCTATTTTGTATTCAATCAGTTTTTTATATAATATATCTAATATTGGTACATCTCTCATACCTGCATAAGTTTTTGTTGTGTTTTCTAGTAAAATTCTTCCTTTCTCTACGTGGCTTAAAGTTTTTCTCACATATATTTTTTTATTTTCAAAATCTATATCTTCTCTTTTCAACGCTAATATTTCACTAATTCTCATTCCTGTATATATTGCAATATAAAATACTATCGTATAATCATCATAACCTTTATCTAATTCTTTTATAAATCTTTTTTCTTCCTCTACTGTTAAAGCATCTATTTTTTTTGTTGGTTTACTAGATTTTGGTTTCATTAGATATCCCTTTAAATCAAATGGATTTTTATCAACAATATTTCTTATTATAGCCTCGTTAAAAGCTCCCTGCAATTGTTGCCATACTTTTGTTATTACTGATTGAGAATATGATGTTAATTCTTGACTTTGGGAATTTATTATGCTCCTAGTAACATTTTGAATAGGTATGTTAGCAAAAGGTAATAGTTTTTGCATTATATCTATTGTTTCTCCAAGTCTTATATAAGAAGCTCTTTTAATTGAGTTAGAGTTATATTTTAACTCTCTAATTTCTTGTGCAATATCTACTATTGATAACATATTAGACACATCTTTCCCTGTTTGCATTTCTCTTTGTAGTGAATCCATTTTATCTTTTACTTCTTTTCGTGTATTGCCGTATAAACTCTTTCTTATTTGTTTTCCATTTTTATCTTTTCCTAATGTAACTTGTCCTATCCATTTTTTCATTGACTCTATATAATAAATTGTTCCTTCTCCATTTCCTCTTTTTTTCATTGTTCTTGCCATAGTTCCTCCATTTCTAATGAAGATTACTCAAACATTTTTTTAGCAATTTTTTCTAACAATATTTTTTTTGTTTCATCATCATTACATAATTCATAAATAAATACAGCTCTTTTATCTGCAATTAAATTTGCGCCACAATTCTTTATTAACGGAAATCCAAAACTATGAAATCTCTCTCTTGCTTTTACAACTCCTATTCCTCTCCAATCAGAATATATTTCTGGAGTAATCGTGTCTGGTAAATCTTCAAATTTTATTTTTGATTTTTTTACTTTCATCAAATCCTCCTAACTAAAAAGTTAGTCTCAAGTGATTACTAAAAGACTAACTCTTTTTTCTATTTATTTAAAGTATGTGATTTCTTTATATTCTTAACTTCATACATTTGACATTTTTCATAACTATATATATCGAGCTGCCTTTTTCTCAATTTCTTCTGGCGAATATAATTTCATAATATCTAAAACATACTCTCCGAATAATTTATTCGATATTTCTTCATTGCCTGTATGTTTTAAATACTCTTTTGCTACAATACAATAACTTGCAATTTGCTTTTTAGTTAGTCTTATAATCTCATTTTCTTCATTTATAGCTTTTATTTTATCTAATCCTAAAGCAATAATAATTGCCTTATCTATTGCTTTTATCTCATTTTCATCTAATGTTCCTAAAAAATATCTTAACCTTTTTTTGTCTATCGTTTTCAACTGCTCTACAAGTGCTATTGAATTTGTTATTAATCTTTTCTTATTCTTTTTTATAAAAACGTGTGTAGGTATTCTGGCTTTTAATTGTATTTTACTTGTTATTGGAACTATTATAGTTGTTGGACTATATTCATTTCCAACATCATTTTGTACTATTACTACTGGTCTTATCCCTGCTTGTTCACTTCCTTCAATATTATCTTCTAAATCTGCATAATATATATCTCCTCTATTTATATGTTTTCCCATTTTTTATTTCCTCCATATTTTAATTTTTAATCACATTGTATGTATGACTCTTTTCTTTTAGGAGCTACCATTAGCTGATAGCTCCAGTTTTTTTATATTCTAACTTTATCCCATTAGACTGCAATCGCTAATTGCACATAGGCTACACCTGTCTGCTTATACAGACTACCCTCATTGCGTGCGACGGTTTTATCACGCTCAAGCTATGACTAGGCAATGTCTTATTATTTCTATTACCGTTCTTCGCCTTATGAGTGGCTATCTCATATTTAAGTTAGATTAGCTCTGATTCCTTTCTATTAACTAGCTCACAGTAATAGATTATCATCTAATGTTTTATTCAATTTTCAATGTACGAGAGGAAATTAAAAAACCCCCTCTACTCTATAAAGGAAAAAAAGGGGGTCTTGTGCAAAAAAATTTTTAATTTTCTAATAATTTTTTTAATTTTTTCAAAATTTGCATTTTCTTATACTGTATCGTAGAATATGGCAAGCCTATTATTTCAGCATATTCTCGTATTGTTTTGTCATCAAAAAAGACATTTTTTATAAGTTTATACTCTGTATCGTTCAAACTTAACAAAGCCTCTCTTAATTTTTCTATTTCTATTTTCTTATAGACTTCTTTTTCTACATTACATTGATTATCTTGAATAATATCTATTCCTCTAACATCTTCGCTGTCTTGTAGTTTTTCTATTGATATTACTTGTAATTTTCTCATTATTTTATCTATGTACTTATTTCTTTCATACTCATAATAAAAATCTTCATAAATAGCTTTAGATACTTCTAATAAAGCATCATCTACTAATATAAATTTTTTATTTTGATATGTATTATTATCGTTTCTTCTTTTCTCTAATTCTTGTAATGTAATCTCCTCATATTCTCCATTTTCATTTTTGATAAAACATTTTAAATTCTTTTTCATTCCTTTTACCTCCATTCGATTTACCTTCTAAAAATCGAACGGAGGTGGACTACGACAATGTTTTTCAGTTATTTTGCTAAATAACCTATCCATACGCAAAAAGCCTTTCAAAATTTTACTCAATCAAACTTTGAAAAGGCTTTATTATAAATAAAAATCAAAATTAAAAAATGCTATTCAACCAATCTTTCATTTGTTTCTAAAAAGTCTTTTGTATAGCCTTTTTCAATTTTGATTAAATTTGGCTCATTATACATAGTTTTTAGCTTTTGCTGTAAAAATGTTAGTAAAATTGTAGTAAATGTTAGTAAAATTGTAGCTTATCTTAACTTTTTATGTTTACTTTTGTTCCTGTTACTTGTTTTTCATTATAATTTGCATTATAATAAACAGAGATTTCTTTTATATACGTTCATTTTGAAAGGAGTATTTTATAATATGTTTGATGATTTCGAGGAATATCTTAATAAAAGAGTAAAAATAATAACTATTGATGATAAGCAGTTTGTAGGAAATGTTTACGGTTATGTACCAGCACCAGATAATGAGCCAGAAATTGACCAAATAGACATACTCAATGAAAAAGACAATCGTTTATATGGATTACTAAAAACAGAAATTAAAAGTATTGAAATTTTAGAAATAAATAAAAATGAGAAAAAATTTATTAAATGTGCTTGTTGTGGTAGTCTTGAAGTCCCTGTTGGAGATGATGGACACTTTTATATATGCAATAATTGTGGTTGGGAAAAGGATGAAATACAAGAAAATAAGTCTAATTATAAAGGTGGAGCGAATAAAATGTCTTTGAATGAAGCAAAAAAAGCATATAAAGAGCATAAAAAGATTTATTGATTTTTTACCAATTTTTGACAATTTTTTTACTTTTTTTGATTTGCTCTTGAAATTATGTAACCTTAGTGGTATAATAGATTATATTTTATTAATTGTAATTATTTGGGGTTAAATTGACTATGGTAAAAATACTCGTTGCTAGTGCAGATGTTTTTAATAATCAAAACTTCTGCAATTTACTTACAAATGATAACAAATTTTTTATACAGAACGCCTTTACTGTTAGTGATACCTTAGATAAATATGCAACAATGCAGCCTAATGTTCTTATTATAGGTACAAGTTTAGGTGTTTCAAATTGTATAGAAATCATTAATAAGATTTCTATTTTTCCTAATGTTTCTAATAATTGTTATACAATTATAGTTGCAACTAGGCAAGAAACTAACAATATCATTGAGCAATTACAAAATTTTTCCAGAGTTTATAAAATATTAGATAAACCTTTTAATTTTTCACAAGCAATAGATACTATAAATGAAATTGCTCCTATCTTTATAATCAATGAATTAACTTTTGACGATATTAGACCAATCTTACTTTTACTTAATATTAGCGTATCATCAAAAGGCGCTATTTATCTTATGTCAGCAATTATCATTTGTTATTACTATCCTTTTTTACTAGAAAATTTGGAAAATGATGTGTATAGTCGAATTGCAAATTATTATAATACTACACACGATAAAGTTCGAGAAAATATTAGAAATACACTAATGACTTTAGATAATAGTTATATAGATGCAAACAAATTTCAGTTGTTTAAATTGTTTGATTTTAAGGATAATACTACACCAAAGCAATTTATTGAAATTGTATCAACATATTTTAGGCAAAAAAAAAGAAATGATTAATAGCTATACACCATTAATCATTTCTTTTTTAATATCTATTTTCCATATAATCTTTTATAATATTTACTATCTTGTCATTATATGGCTTTCTTACTAATGAATTAAGTTTTGTTCCTATTGTTTTTGATACATTTGCAAGTTCATCAATGCTATCCTCTGTTATTCTATTTTCACTATCTAATATATTAAATACGGGCATTTTCCACTTGCTCAATGTTTCTCCTGCCTTTTTTGCTATATCTAATCCGTTTATTCCGTTTACGTCATATTTAGCAAACACCATTGTTGGTTTTAACTTAACTATTTTATTTAAGGTGTCTTCTGTGTTTACACTTACTCCAACAACCTCTGCGTAATCTATGTTATTTATAGTTTTTACTATATCTTCTGTCGTTTTTTCATCATCATAAGTTATTAATACTTTTACCTTATCTATTAAGCAACTTTTCTCAAAATCAATTTTTTCTTGCTCTAAGGCATTACCCAAACATCTATCTACTCCATTTTCAGTTATGACTATATCTGCATTTGAAAGCATCACTATACTTTTTTCAAATTCCTTTTGTTTTTTATATCTAACATTCCTTATGTTTTCAAAATTTCTCAATGATCCTACTCGTTTTTCTATATCTTCCTCTGCTATTTCAAATTCTTCCTTATTTATAAAAGCACGTTCTCTTACGGGCATAAATTTTAAAAATTTCCAATTATCAATTTTATAATTATTTAAGAACTCTCCTAGTTCATCAAGTTCGCCTATATTTTTCTTTGTTACAACTGTATTAATAGTAACCTTAACATTTTTATCTTTTAATTTTTCTAAAAGATTTTTAACTAATTCATAATGATTTTCTTCTTGTCCTAATGCCTTGTTTGTTGCATTTGAGGTAGATGCAATAGATATATTCAAGTAGTCTAAATTATCTAGTATGTCTTTTGTATATTCATTATCATTTTGTGATAAATATATTCCATTTGTTACTAACTTGTTTCTCATTCCTTTTTCTTTTGCTTTCTTGATGAGTTCATTTAATCTTGGATAAAGAACTGCCTCTCCTCCAGTCCAAGTTATATCAGTCACTCCACTATTTGCAAGATGGTCTATTACTTTTTCATTATCGTTGTAGTTCAACTCTTCAATATTAGTAAAACCGAAACAATACTTACAATTTTGATTACATCTCGTTGTTATTTTCCAACATACTTTTTGCCTCTTCATTTTTCAACCTCTTTCCTTATAATGATTGTACTTATTATATACCCATCTCTGCAAAAAGTATATTTGAAAAAATCTAATACACATTCGATTTTTTCAATAACAAAAAAGGAATATCCTTTTTTGAATATCCCTTTAATCTTCTTTTAAATATTTTTTAATAAATATCTTGTCTATCTTTGTTAGGTATTTTTCCATATATACTACATTAATTTTCATTTTTGGTAACTGTATTGGAAGTTTTACTTCATACACTTCTTTGTTATTTATTGCCTCTCTTGCTGACTCTTTCATAACGTATCCTATTCCTTGTCCCTGTTTTACTTCTTCTATTCTCATTTCTGTAATATCTGACTGCATACCTACTTGTATTTGAACATTATGTTTTTTCAATATTTCTAATAATTTTTTAGTAGAATTTGAATTTTTATAATTCAATATGTATCTATAATTTTCTAATTCTTTTATATCTTTAATTTCTACTAATTCTTTAGAAATGAATATATTTTCAATTTCTTTTATTTCCTTTATTTGCATTTCTGCTTTTATTTCTGGGACATTTCCCATAATTGCAAAATCAATTTTATGCTTTTCCAATAACTCTGTCAAATTTTCGTATCCAGTTTCTCCGATTATATCTATCTTTATATTTGGATAATCTTTTTTTATTCTTGTTATACACTTCGATAAATATGAAATTGCAATATGAGAAGGACAACCTATTGTCATTTTAGCTTTTGAAATATCATTGTTTTCTTTTAATTCCTTCTCTGCAAATTCTATTGCCTCAATGGGTTCTCCAATTTTGTCATAGAATTTTTTACCCTCTTGTGTCAAAGTTGTCCCTTTATTTTCCCTGTAAAATAATTTTACATCAAAATAGTCTTCTAGCTTTTTTATATGTGAACTTACTGTGGATTCTGTTAAGCACAGTATATCACTTGCTTTGCTAAAACTTTCTTGTTCAGCTACTACACAGAATACCTTGTATAAATTTAAATTTATATCTGACATAGTTATATAACTCCTTTTATAGATGTTATTATATCACATTATGTCAAATTATGCAAGTTATCCTTTATTTTAGCAATTTTGCAAGTTCTATTTCTGCTTTTTTTATAAAGTAATCACTTGTATCTATTGGAATTTCTAATTCGTTTATTACTTTTTTCAGTTTGTCTATCGTATCATAGTTTTTACTATTTTCTATAAGCTCAACTTCTATTAGATTATCTCCGTCTACTATATCTTTTACTTGAATTTCCATTTCTCCATTTCTAAATATCGTGCCATTTTCCTTTATATTCATTAGGCTCTTATACCCTATTACTTCAATAAATCTTCTTGCATCTTCTTTATTCGTTACACCACAGTCAACTTTTTCTTGGTTTGCTATATCCCCATTTGATGTAAATTGTTTTTTCTTAAATGTTAGTTTTGTACTTTTTCTCATTCCTTTATCAGAAAAATGTTCTTCAATATCTCTTAACAGTATTGCTTTATTCAATATATCTCTTATATCCAATTTATTTATATCAATATCTTGTGGTATATAATATGTATCGTCTAATATATAAGAACTCTCTATATCGAATTTCTTATTTTTCAATATTTCTTTTATTTCAGCTATACTGCACTTTAACTTTACTGTTATCTCATTCATTTTTTCTTATCTCCAAATTATTAAATTTTTATTTCTTTTTGTTTTCTAATTAAGTCTGCCAATATTCATATATTTGAAGTAAATTTGTAAGTAAATTATTTATTTTAGTAGTATCTGCATTTTTAATATTTATTGTTTTTTTCTTTTCTACTAATGCGTTTATCATTACTCCCAATTCATACTTATCTACTTTTGTTTTATTTTTTAATATTCTTATTACATCATTGATTGCATCAGTATATTTATTTTCTTTTAATATCTTACTTCTAAAATCATTCAGTACATATATCATCAAATTTAACTCGTCATTACTAAACTCTATTTTTCTTTTATTTTTTAGCATTTGCTTTTACTCCTATTCACTTACTTATTATATCTGTCCTACTTATTTACTATTGCCCTCTTAAAAATAAATACTTTGCAATAATACTTTCACTATTAGGTAAATTTAATCGTAAAGACATATTGCCAGACGTTGTTTGCTCGCATTCATATTTGTACGTTTGATTTAGAAATTGCTCATCTTGATAATCATTATTTATAAATGTGATATAGTTTTCATCTGATACATACCATTCAAAGTCAAATTCTTGTCCTTTTATATTTATGTATTTTCCATTATCGGAATTTAATATTAATTTAGATGTAACATCTCCAGCCCACTCTCCAAGTAGTTCATTAGGTCTATTATTAGTATTTTCAAACATTATGTTATTTTCTTGTTCTACATTATTTTGATTTATACTTTCTTTTATATCTTTTATTGCTATACTTTGTATTATTAGAATTATTCCAAATACCACAAAAATAATCGCTAATATACATATTAAAATTTTTTGTTTTTTCATTATTATCATCCCTTACACGTATAATATAGTAAACTATATAATGTAAATTACTCGAGGTAATTATATCATATTTTTTCTACATTTTCTACCCTAGCCTATACTTTTCTTCAATATGCTTGAAGAATGTCTTTATTTCTTCTACTGCCTCCATACAAAGATCCGTCTTATACAAAAACTTTGGTATTACAACTTTCGTTCTTCCAAAGTTTTCTCTTTCAAAATATAATTTTTGATTTTGCATATCAATTTTTGATAGTTTAAATCCTTGTCCTCTCCAATTTTCTGATATTGATCCTTTCTGTTTGTTTGTAAAATAAGTTCTATATTTATAAGCCGATTCGCATAATTTGCAATTACATATTTTCTCAATATCTTGAAATTTTAATGTAACTTTATTTTTTCGTAAATTATGAAAATACTCTGTTAATTTTAAGAACTTACTCTGCCTATTCTTTCGCATATTTTTACTCTCAATTTCTTGTATCATTTCTTTAAGATTAATAGGTCTTAAATCTGTTTCTTCCACTTTTGCATATTCATATATTGCGTGTTCACAAAGTGCGTGTATATATGCCATATTCTTTATACTTTTATCTTTTGAATGTTTTATAAAGATTATTTTCTTTTCATCTTCATTTTTTATCTGTTTATGACAAATGTAACATTTCCCAGCTTGTCTGTCCCAAACTTTTCTGTATTTACCTACTGCATTTTGTATATCACGATTTTTCTCAATTTCTTCAAAATATTCTCTATTAAGAAATATATTTTTTGATGAGTCTATCTTTCTTTCACTTACTAATACAATATCTTCCATACAATGCACAGAAATATTTTTATTAGACGTTAGTGTAAAATTATTTCTACCTAAAGAGTCTTTTTGCCAGTATTTTTTTTGCAGTTGTTCCATTGTAGAGTTTGGATATTGCTTTCTCATAAATTTTAGCAACAACACATTTATTACTACATCTAGGTATCTAAAAATTTCAGATGATTCTTCGCACTTATGATATGTTACAAATCCAGATATTTTACTATTCAATGCCATTATAAGTTGTCTTTGTGACCAACTATCCTCTTTTGAAAAAATTAATTCTTCTACTTCTCTCTCAAAATTTTTTACAGCTTTTTCACTTGGGATACATCTTACAATTCCATTAATTTTGCAATAATACCTTGAAATGAACTCAAAACCTTCCCTAATATTTACTATTTTCGTTTTATCTTCAGCTAGTTTTAGCCCTCTTTGAGCTACAAATTTCTCAATAACTGCCTTAAACTTTTCTGCATCTTGTTTTGTTCTTGCTGTTACACATATATCATCTGCAAAACGTACACAATAACCATTTTTATAATCCTTTGTTTTCTCTCCTTGTAATTGGTATAGTTCTAATTGAAGTCCATCTAGTGTCATATTTCCCAGTATTGTTGCCAAATTTGAGCCTAAAGATATACCTTCATCTACTTCAAATAGTTCATTTTGAAAAATATATCCACATTTTAAAAATTGTTTTAACACGGTCTTATGAATTGGTATATTCTCAATAAGCCACTTATGAGAAATTGTATTGTAATACGATTTTATATCTGTAATTAATATCCACTCTGGAGCATCAATGTCTGTCAAACAATTCATAATAAATGCGTGTGTCTGCTGTGGACTTCTTCCTTTTCTAAATGCAAATGACTTTCTGTCTGCTCTTGCCTCACTTATAGGCTCTAGTGCATACGAATAAAGCACTTGCATAGCTCTGTCATATACAGTAGGGATACCTACCGTTCTTTCTTTTCCAGCTTTTTCATCTTTAAAGACAAAATACTTTAGAGGTTTTGCTATGTACTTGCCATTGTTTAGTCTAATTGCAGCTTTCATTTTGTCTACATTTTTTCTCCAAGTTACACCGTCTACTCCGAGCCTTTGCTTTTGAAATTTCTGCGACTTTTCGTACTGCTAACATTCTTGCCTCTGTTGAATGTACTATCTTATTTTGATAATGTAACATATTTTCCTCATTCTTTGCAAAAGTAGCTTGTGTAAGTTTACATTGTAGTTTAAATAGCTTTTCCTCTGCTCTTGCAAAATCATAATTTTGCCATATTCTTGATAAAAGTTCATCTTTGAAATCATCTCTTATCAATACTTTTTCTTCCATTTCTTTGACGTTATTTATATATCCTTTTTCTATATACATTACATTATCTAACATAGTCCATATCCCCCTATATTCTTATTATAAGTTCGACAGGACAATGGTCGCTACCTCGTATATCTTTTAGAATATTAGCCTCCCTTATGTTCTTTTTTAAATATTCTGAAACTAATATATAATCTAATCTCCAGCCCGTTTCTTTTATATCTCTGTTATCATTATGCCTCCAAAATGTATATTCTCGCATTTGAGGGTGCATATACCTAAATGTATCTATAACCCCTAAATCAAGCAGTTCTTCAAAATTGGCTTTTTCCTCATCAGTAAAATTATCTAAAAAAGTATGATGTTCAAAGTCGCATACATCTATCTTTTTATGAGTAATATTGAAATCGCCACATATTATTAAATCTTTTTTATTTTGCAGTTTTTCTATGAACTCTATAAAATTGTTGTCAAAATTCATTCTATAATTATATCTTCCTTGCGACTGTGGGACATATACATTTACCACATAAAACTCATCATATTCTGCTGTTATTACTCTCGACTCATTATCAATATTTTCTATTTCTCCTTCTTCAGTTTCTACTTCAATTCCTAAAATCACATCTATTGGCTTTTGCTTTGTAAATATTGCTACTCCTGAATATCCTAACTTTTTACAATAATTATAATATTGATAATATCCTTCTAATTCTAAATTGGGATTTTTACTTACCTTTGTTTCTTGCAAACAAATAATATCAGCATTAATTCTTTTCATATTTCTGCAAAAATTATTCTTTATAATTGCTTGTAACCCATTAACATTAAATGATATAACTTTCATATAATCTTCCCTTTCATTTTTGTTTATTATATCATATCAGTTTCATCTTTTAATAACTTCTCATACCTTTTCTTTTTCTTTTCAAGTCTTTCTATTTTTTTATCTAGTTCGATTTTATTTTCAATAGTCATTATTTTTTTTAATAACTCTTTATATTCTTCTTTACTTACATCTGTATTTTGTAAATTTTTTAATCTATGTGTTTGACTTAAGTAGCCTTCTCTTACTCCTTCTTCATTAGATTCTTTTTTCATTCTATAAACTTCTAATAGCACTTCCTCTTCACTTGATAATTGTTTTTTATTCTCTAGTTCTTCAAAATCGTAATATTCATATACTCTTCTTAATAATATTCCAAAATCAAATTCTGAACATTGCTTTTCTTCGGGATTTAACCCTAATTTATTTAATGTTTCAAAATCTGCATTTTGTAAATACTTACTTAAATCTATTTTTTTTTCAAAAAACCATTCCATAAACCAATTATTTTCTTTATTTTCTTTTTCCATATACAACATCATCCTTTTTGCTTAAAATCCATATATCATATTTATCTCATCTAGTTTAAAAAGTATCTCATTATATTCTTCTATATTTACGCCTGTATCTGATAAATCTTTCTGTAATTTTAAATCTTCTTCACTCATATCTTCATCTTTATAATATTCTAGTATTTGGTCATATAGTAATTCAAACTCATACTCTGTATATATGTCATTTTTTATTTCTATATTTAGTTTTTTCATATCTTCTATGTTTTTATCAGTTAGATGTTTTTTTAAATCTACTATTTTTTCATTATGATACTTACATAAATATTTTTTTGAATCTAATTTTCTTATACTATCAATGAAAAAGTTTATAAATTTTTTAGCATCTTTTTCACTCATTTTATTATTTAAAATAGCAAATTCTATCGTTGAGTTTAATCTTTCGCTACTTTCATAGTATATTAATGCTCTCATTACATTTTCTGGTATTTCAAAATCAAAACATTGTTGTATCATTCTTTTTAGTCTTTTATATCTATGCCCTTCTGCTATTTCTAATTTATATTTCACATCTTCTTCCGTTATATTCTCTAAATATCTTTGAGCATTCTTTTTTGATATAAAGCTCTTATATATAGAAGGATAGCCTATAACATATTTTTTGCATTCTTCCCAACTCTCTACAATTAAATCTTTTACATTGTTTCCAACTTTTATCGCATAATATTTTTTCATATCTCATTCCTCCTCATATTTATTTAAGACTTGAAAATATGTACTTTCATAAAATGTTTTTATTTTTTGTTTTTGTTTTATAAAATTTAAACTTCGTAGCTTTTTCCATTATTTTTTTAAATTCTTGATTCGTTCCTAAAGTAAAACTATTTTTATCAATAATTATAGGTACTTTTTTGACATTCAAAAAATAATAGTTCTTTTTTTCTATAATTGTATCTACCTCTCTATATTGAATTTCAAAACTCATCTCTCCATTATCCACAAGAAAGTAGTTTTCATAGAAGTCATATTTTACATTTTTTAGTTTGGACGATTTCGTTTCTTTTACTTTAAAAGTATCAATAATGCCTAATATACCCATAATAATGTAAAACACTTTATTAACTATATTTAAGTCCAATATAATAGATGTAATTATTATAAACAAACATATTAATACTTTGATGAATACAATGCTAGTATATATATAAATTTTCTTGCAAAACATCATAGTTTTGTAATTCTTATCATTCATTAATGTTTCATTGCTTAATAATATTTTTTCTTTCATATTTTTCCTCTATTTCATTTTTAGTTTGTTCTCTTCATATATAAAGTATGATAGCTACATATTCCGTTTAAAAGTATAAAATGATAAGATTTGTATATCGTATATATAAAGGAGAATATTATGCAATTAGATGATGAAAGTTTAAGAAAAGTATTAAGTAATAGTATAAGAAATGCACGATTATCCTCTAATCTAACACAAGAAACATTATCTGAAATGTCTGATATATCTTTAAGTTTTCTAAAAGATATAGAAGGTGGTCGTTCTGGTGTTAGCTTGATAAATTTAATAAATCTTTGTAATTCATTACACATTACACCAAATGAATTATTAAAAGATTTCTTTAAGTCTTCTTATGACAATGCAGAAAATTTATCACAACAAATACATCTTTTGAACAATTATCAAAGAGATGCAATTTACACTCTTATACAATACTTTAAAAACACTTAATTGCATAATTAATTTAATGGATTTAATATCCATTTTTTTTATTTTTTGCCATATATTTACAATTTTATCATACTACTTTCATTTCTACAAGCCTTTTTGTTTATTTTATGTGTTGTTATGTTTTTATTATTTCCTGTAAAATTTTAACTATTTTTGATATTTTATTATAAGGGGAAAAATTTATGAAACATAAAAATGATAAAATTGAAATTGGTCAAAAATTAAAAAGTGCTAGATTATCTTGTGGTCTTACACAAGAGCAAGTCTGTGAAAAAATAGATTGTGCTCCTAGATATATTGGTCAACTAGAAACAAATCAGACATTAGGCAGTATATCTACTATTTTAAAACTTTGCTCCCTATATAATATAACTTTAAATGATATATATGAAGATTATTTACCTAAAAGCCCAATATCTAATAATATTTCATTACTTGCAGGATATTTTAAATTAAATGACAATAATCGTGCTATTATAGACAATATGCTAAATTTTTTGAATAAGCAACAAAACAATTAATAATATAAAATTATAGAGCTAGTGTGTACTAGCTCTTTTTTAATATAATTTATAATACATCTTCTATTTTTCGCCAATTCTCTTCCTTCATATTTTCAGTATATTCTGTATTGCATAAATATAAGCTATTGCTTAATTCATAATCTCTAACAAAACCCCATTTTAGATTATGTTTTTCTGCATATTCTTTTAATACTGCAAATTTATTTTCTACTTTTATATCAATATTCTTTGATATTCCTTCTGCATTTTCTCCACCCTTTGCCTCTATTATCCAAGTATTACCTTGCACATCTTGTAAAATATAATCTGGATAAAATGCCCATTTTTTACCTACTGCATCTACATATATTATTGAAAAATAATCAATGCTATGTTCTCCATTTTTATAAAACCATTTGACATTGTTACTATCATTACAATATTTTTCAAACATTCTCTCGCTTTTAGATTTCTTTGTACTATTCGGATAATCTTTATATACATTTTTTTCATATATAATTGTATCTCTCATATTAGGCTCATACTTTATAATATCCATTTCTGGAATTTTAAATTCTATTTCTTTAATTGACTCTGACTTAATTGCAATTTGTCTTGTTTCCTGCGATACAGCCTCCAAAAAGTCATATTTTAGTTTTTCTTCATTATTTATAACAAAAGCATAAAATTCTATTAGAGATAAATTTATAAACTTTTTTGTAAATATCTTTCTTCTTAAAAACATTCTCTCTAAAACAACTCTTGTTTTATCATACTTCATACCTATTTTACTACTTATTACACCTATTGAATGTCTTAAATCTATACCGTTTTTGCTAGTGTTTACAACTGACTTGACTTGTATTTTATTCGCATTTTCTAATTCCTTTGAATCAATTTTTATAATCTTATCTTGTACTATTGAATTTGATATTGTGTTTTCAAATATATATCCATTAGCCTCTAAGATTGTTTTATTGTTAGTTTTATCATTTGTTAATTTGTATTTATTTATTAAGTAACTTTGTATTATTCTAAATGTTTCTCTATCATCAAATCCGTCAAAATCATTATTTTTAATTTGTTTAGTAAGTCTAAAGTCTTTATATTCATCTTTTAAAAATACTATCTTTACATCTTGAGCATTGTTTCCTAACTCTTGTTTTATTGTTTCCTCATATTTTTCATCAAATGTATATAGGTAACAATTATCTAGCAATACATTATCATAATGATGTGCTTGTGGCATTCTTCTTATTCTTCCTATTGTCTGGGTTTCAAAGTCATCACTCATATTATCTCTCAACTTAACAAGTATTTTTGCTCTTGGACAGTCCCACCCTGTCGATATTGCTTGTTTCATTATCAATATAATAGGTTCTGCACTATTTTTTGATATGTCCTCAATGTTTTCTTTTCTTTCTGCTAACCAAATAGCCACAGTTTTATTTTTATACGAATATCCTCTTTCTTCTAAAATTTTCTCTATCTGTTTTACCATATCATCTGAATTGTTAGGCATTTGTATAATAATCAATGGATTTATATTAATTCCATTTTCTTTATACTCTTTTCTTATTGCTTTTTGTTTTGAAATAGCTAATTCTAGTAAATACTCGTGTTCATTCTTTAATTCTATATTATTGCCTACATTTTCATTTATATACAATGCTCTAGTAATAAGTCCTTCATTTATTACGTCTAGTTCGTCAATTTGTATAAATTCTGCCTCTTTGTTCTTTTTAGTTGTTGCTGAAACTCTCACTATATAATTAGGTTTCAAATAATCAATTATAGCCTCTGCTTTTACTGTTTTGTTTAAATGTTCTTCATCTACTATTACAATAAAGTTATATCCTCTATTATATGCCTCATCTATTCTTTCAAATAAATTTTTTCTTTCTTGCTCTTTTAAAGCCGTATTACCTTTTTTAGTTATAGTTTCCCAATTTATAAATGCAGTATCTCCTGCCTCAAAGCCACTTAACAAAACATCAGTTATATTTTTTGAAACTTGATTAGGCAAATACTTCGTCATTTTCTCTCTGCTCTGTTCTTCAAGCTCTCCGTTTGCCCGGAGTTAGCCATACAAAAATAGTATTGTTATTTTCCTCTATATATTCTTTTATATATTCTAACAATATAATTGTTTTTCCACTTCCAGTAGGTGCTTGTACTAATACCTCTTTTTTTTCTCCTACTGTTGTCGCATCTAAAAGTTTATTTACACATTCAACTTGAAATTCTTTTAGTTCTATTCCTTGCATTGTACTATTGCACCTCCCTTATTTCATTTTCAAAATAATATTCTGGAATAATATAAACTTCTACTCCATTATCTTTAAATGTCTTTGTCTGTTTTGCTGTAAGTAATATATCAGAAGAAATATATAATCGTTCACATTTTTTAACATCTTCAATATCTAAACTAAACTTATCAACTTCTTCTTCAGCTAGTATAACTTTTATTTTTTCATCATCAATATTAATACCATTTTCAAGTTGTATCAAGTTTTTAATATTAAAAAGTAAATTTTCCTGTATATTTTCCTCTTCTGTATTTATTCTAGGTACATAAGTTGTTCTATAATATTTAACATTGGCAGTTGTTGTATTCTTTATCCTTTTATATGTTATATTTTCACATATTCCATTTTCGTTGTTAGTACATAATATAAATCTTCTATGTCCATTATCTTTCTCATTCAATTCATATACTGACTGTGCAGTTGTTCCAGAACCTGCAAAATAATCTAATATAATAGATTCCTTATTTCCTACTAAATCTATAATATCTTTTATTAAATTAACAGGTTTAGGTGTGCTAAATAGGTTTCTTTTTCCTAAAATTTTAGTAGTTTCATTTGTAGCTATATTATTAAGATATTTTGTTTCTTCCAATATTGACTTTATTTTCATTCTTCTATCATCAGAAAGATAATCTTTAATATATATAGTTGCATTTTTAGATGCAAATAATCTATATCCTTCTTTTTCAACTTTATTTTTACTCCACGTCCATCTCCCATCTGTACCATCTGACTTATATGGATATCTTTCAATAGGAGTGTCTTCACTTTGATACAGAGATACTTTTCCAGTTTCAGCATTATAATAAAGGGGATAATAAAGAGTAGGAGAATCTTCCCTTCGACTATCTGCCCCTTTTTTCATTAATATTCCATCCATTCTATATTTTCCATACTCATCTTCCTTATTAAATTTTGATATGTATTCTTCACTCATAGATAAGCCATTAAATTTCGCATTTACAGTTTTTTGATAGCATAGCAAATAGTCGTGATTATTGGCAAATCCCTTCTTATCTCCTTTTCCATTTTCACTTTTTTTTACAATGGCACACTCAATAAAATTTTGTTCCCCAAAAATTTCATCACATAGTAATTTTAATTGTGCTTGTTCATAATTATCTATACTTATAAAAATTACTCCTATATTGCTCAAAAGATTATACGCTATTTTTAATCTTTTTTCCATAAAAGATAGCCATTTTGAATGTCTATATCCATCTTCTAAATCTACATATAAATCATTATATATGAAATCTTTATTGCCTGTATTATATGGAGGATCAATATATATAATGTCAATTTTCCCTTTATGTGTTTTCTCTAGTAAATATAAACTATGTAAATTATCCCCTTCTAATAAAAAATTAAATTTTTCGTCTTCGTTACAAAAAATTTCTTTATCTTTTACCTCTTCAAAAGTTGGAATTTTTGTTTTTAATTCTTCATCAACCTTTTCCTCGTGTTCCTCCCAGATAAGTCCATATTTCTTTTTTGTAAGTTCATATTCAATTAGAGATAAATTCTTTAAAGTTTCATCATCACTTATACTTTCTTTTATCTTTGCTATTGTTTCAAGCATTTTATCTCTTTTGATTTTTGATAAATTTGTACTCATATCTTACTCCCTTTAAATTCGTTCTCTTATATTTTTTTCAATAATTATTTATATATATATTATATATATAATTCACTTGGTTTCTTATTTCTTTTATTTCATTACTTATTTCAATGTCGTTATTACATATTTCAAATTCTTTACTTAAAGTTTTAAAAACTTCAGATAATGTATTCATTATTTTATTCATTTTGTTATTCGTCAATAAATATTGCCTTTGCATTCCTATTATATCTTGTTTCTTATCATTATGAGCCAAAAACTTATCTCTCCAGCACTTTATTAAGTCAATATCATTCCCTACTTCATTCACTTCTTTACTCATTTGAGAGATTTTGTTTTTCATATCTTTAACAATTTTCTCTGTTATAGTGTTTTTCTTACGAATATTAGAATTTGTCATATAAAAATTTAAAATTTTATTAATATTATTTTTTGATTTATCTTCTTGCTCTGTAATTTTTGCGACTTTCATTATTATTGCATACCATAGTGATTCTTTTAATATTAATATCGTTTTATTTTCTCGCAGAAGATTACATTCGTCAATCTTACTATCTAATTCTTTTAGTAAATTCCATTCCAATATAGCATAATTTAATTCTAAATTAAGATAATAAAATTTTTCTTTTTCTCTTTCATAGTCATTCATTTTATACAACTTCTTTCTATATTTAAAATTCTAACAAATCCTTTTTATTAACATACTTTTTAAAAATTTCAAATATTTCCTTAAATTCTTCCATTGTAACTGCGTGATTTCCTAGAGGCTCACACATAGAGCATCCAATAAGTCCGTGATGAATGCTTTTACTATTTATATTTATCCATAAAAACTTATATTTTTCAAAATCCTTTTCTACTATTTCTGTATCAAATTTATTTTTCTGTAAATAACTTAAAAATTCTATTCGTTGTGTTTCGTTTTTATTATAAAATGAAACTAATATTGTTGCACTACCTTGTAAATATCTTTCTGGTATCGACATTTTTTCTCCTTCTATTTTTTATTCAATGTTGCTTTTAACCATAGCTTAAATTCATTATCTAATGGTATTCCCATATATAATGTTCTAAACTCTTTTTGCCATTTCAAATATTCTGAATAATCTGCAATTCTACTCCATACTGCAGATGTTTTTATTCCTGTTTCTTCAATTATATAACTATCTATAGGAATATGAAAATACTCATAAATATGTTCTACACTTTTATGTTCTATCATAGATAAATATTTCAAGCTCATATTTATCCATTTTTGTGCTTGTCCATAATAAAATTTTTGATTCTCAAAAATTTTTATTAACTCATCACAACATTTTTTATGCCATTCATCAAAACAGTCTTGTTGTTTAATTTTACTGCTTATTAGCACTTCTATTTCTTCATCTAATAGTTTTATAGCCTTATATAAAATTTCATTGTGCTTATTATTCTTAGAAAAACCTGTTATTGTTCTACATAAATCTCTATATGCTCTTCTTACAGAGGTATTTATAGGATTTTCTATTTTTCCAAATAATATAGTTTTATAAAAATCATTATAATCCTTTTCAGTCAATATTGTTTTTTTCATTTATTTCTCCATTCTTTATTTTATTAAAAGCACAAATTATCTCACTTTACAATTTTGTTGTAAATTAATTAGTTCATTTAAAATATCACTATATTCCATACCATATCTACTCACATCTCCATTTTTTGAGCTTTTGCTCATTATGTAATCTTCTATCTGCATCTCGCAATTTCTTAATTCTTCTTGACTATATTCCTTATCTTTTACAACTATTCCTGCCTCTTCTATTAATTTCAATTTATTCTCTGTAAATACTTTTACTAAATTCATATTTTTATCCCCCTCATTATTGCTTTACAGCTACCATTAATTCATTCTCTTTTACTGTACTTTCTATATCTGCGTATATGTATTTTTCTCCTGTTCTATATATCTTGTATCCGTTATTTTCTAATTTTATTTTTGTGAGTTCTAGCATTTTATTCACTTCAATTTCTGATAGATTTTGTCCAACTCTTAATTCATAAAATGTATAAACTATAAGCTCGTCATTTTGTTTTAGTTTCTTATTCAAGTAATTATCTATAAATTCTAACGTCATATATTTTTCTCCATTCTTTGTCAGCTTTTGTAATTATATCATATTAAATCTATTTTGATAATAGTTTTGGTCAAAAAAAGTATTGGTATGGTATTAACTTTTTCAAGTCAATACCATACCGATTTTATCTCACAATCTCATTTCTATAAATTACTTCTTTTATATCACTACTAATTATATCTCTCTTATCTATTGTTGTTCCTTCTTTATTCACTATTTCGGCAAAATAAATGTTTTCATCTTTTTCTTTCAAAATTGTCGCTTTATTATTATCATATAACTCTACTACATCAAATTTGTTTATCTTCATTTTTATTTCCTTTCACATATTTTTTATTTTAACAAAAAGTATCATTTTTTTCAAGTCTAATACATAGGTGTTCCATAACCTACTATAACACTACTATTAACTGCATATTCACGTTGTCTGCAAGTATCTCCACTTGAATTTCCTTCTATTGTATATACCTTCCCATTTTCAACTTTTTCTACGATTCCAACGTGGTCTGAATGTCCGTCATTTTCCCAGTCAAAGAAAATTATATCTCCAGACTTTGCTGCATAATTTCTATCTTTCCATAACCCACAAGCCTTAAACCACGCAATACCTTCACTTTGACAACTAGAAAACTTTGGGATAATTCCTGCATCTATATACCCGACATTGATTTGCACACCAAGATACAAAACACGCACACCATTCAACTCTATTACTAAATCCATACCAACTCCAGTATGGCTGTCCTCCTACGTTTCCTACTTGTGAGATAGCAACTTGCACAATGTTTGAACTACCTATTGTTGTTCCATATATTACATTTGCCCATAATTCGTTATATTCCTCCTTTTGTAGTTCTGCTAATTGTTCTTTTTGCTTATCATTAATGTTGTATATCTCTATCATTTCATTAATAGTTTTGTTATCTATGTCAATATATAAGACCTTTCTCTTCACTTTTTCCATTTTAGTATTTCCGTTTTCATCTGTTATCTCAATTTCTTTTTCAATTTCTTCTGTTCTATACGTTATAATGTTCATTTGCCAAAATATCTCTTTCAGCAAGTTTACCTTATTTTCGTCTAGTAATATTACGTCAGACTGTTCTTCTCCTTTTGTAACAATTACTGCATATACTGACAATATGTCTTTCCATTCTGCCCTATTTGAATTTATTTCATAGTCATCATAAGGATTGTTCTTTTGAATTTCTGTTATTTTGTTTACAAATTCTTTATTAATATCACTTACGACTGAACTCATTGTATATTCTCCCACTCCTTGCTCACTTGAAAAGAAGATTCCAAAAACAGAGCTGCATAACATAGCAATTAAGCAAACAAGTAATATTATTACAACTGCTATCCACCCTCCTGCAATTAATGCTGTGATTAATGCTTTTGTTCCTAATATTATTGCTTTTATACCTGTTATTGTAGCTTTTATGCCTGTTTTTATTGTTTGTACTGTTCCTTTTGCTACTTGTTTTGCAATTTGAAAAGCCTTTTTTGTTCCTTTTATTGCTGTTTTTGTTGTTTTTTCTGTTGTCTTTACAGTTTGTTTTATTGTTTTTGGAGCATTTTTTATTACTTTTTCAGATAGTTTAGTCGTTTTCCTGCTTATTTCTTTTATCGTGTTCGTTTCTTTTCTTTTTATGTTTTTAGACAGTTTCTCTCTTATATTTTTATTTATTCTTTTTTGTTCTAGCCTATTTTTTACCATTTCTATATTATCTTTTGTTTTACTAACTGCCTTATGTCCATATTGATTAGCTTTTCTTATTCCAAAATTTTCTGCTTTCTTTGCTTTATCAGTTATTTTGTTTATACTGTATTCGTTCGGTGTTTCTCCTTGTTCTTGTTTTTCTGTATTATTTCTCCTTTTAAGTTGCATCAAATTATCCTTCAATTTTTCAGTATAAACTTTATTTCTGTCAAGTTTTTTTATCTTTACATTGTTTTTCTGTTTTTGCTTTATATCTGCCACCCTTCCACCTCCTTAACTTATGCTTTTTGCAACTACAATAAATCTCACATCTTTTTGTGAGCCTTCACAGGTTGAAAGTGTCAATATTTTTTCTCCATATTTTGCTGTTACACCTGTATCAAAAAAGGACAGTTCTTTACATTTTTTTACAAATGTATCGAACTCCCCTTCGTCTTGTGCTTTATAAAATCTATAATATTTAAAACCTGTATTTATATTAGTTCTCAATACTGCCATAACTTCATATTTTGTTATGCCATTCATAGTATATAGATTTATAATATTATGAGATTTGCAATATTCTTCTTTTTTATAATACTTTAACTCTCCAAAAATTCTATGATTGCTCATATTATGTCCGTAAATAATTAGATTATCACTTGTTTCTATATCGCAACTTTCTGCCATATATGGTGTGCCACTTATCGAATATTTTTTATAGAAATTTTTATATAAATAATAGTCTGGTCTATCTTTTGTTTGCATTACTGGATAATTTATGTTAGTACCTTCAATTTTTACCCAAGCTACTATGTCATTATTTATTTCATACAATTTATCAATGTTTATTGTATCTTCTCGCTTTTCTTCTGTATCTTCTTCTTTAATAATTTCTTGTATTTCGCTAAATATCTTATCTTGTTCTTTATCTTCTTGCTGATTTTTTAGTAAATAAAATGTGCTAATAACAATATTTGCCACTAGCACAATAATCAATATTATTTTTATTTTATTTTTCATCATATATCTCCTACATTTATAGATTTTCCTTCGGCTTTGTTGTCATTAATTTATATAGCTCCGTATCTTTTGGAAATACATTTTTAAACGGTATTATTGCATTTCTTACTTTTATTAGTCCTTCTCCTGTATTTGAATTTGTTATGAAATTAAGTTCTTTTCCAGAAATATGCAATAAATCTGCAAGTTCATCTCGGTCTGTTGTAGATTGATTTAACATTATTATAAGTTCACTATTTGATAACATTGTTGTTGCCTCTTTATTGTCTAATATTTCTGCTACATTTTGTGTGATTCCTGTTGCACATCCTCCATACTTTCTAATTCTTTTCCATAATTTCTTTATAAATTGTGATGTGTATTCATATCTAAATAATAGATATATCTCGTCAATAAATATATATGTTGTCTTTCCTGCTATTCTATTTTTTGATATTCTGTTTATGATATTGTCTAATATTACAAGCATTCCAACAGGCATTAGCTGTTCTCCTAAATTCATTATATCATAACAAATTATTCTGTTATTAACTTTTACATTTGTTGGCTTTGCAAAAGTATTTAAGCTACCTTTTGTAAATAACTCTATTGATAAAGCTATATCTTTTGCTATTGGCTGTGGCTGACGCAATAATACTTGTCTAAAATCTTCTAATGTAGGTGCTACTCCTTGATAATTTCGTTCTTTGTATTTGTTATATACTATCTTTATACACCTATCTATTAACGATTTATATTTTGCTATTGCCCCTTCTGTTCCCATTATCTGCTCACATAATGAAAGTACAAATTCCGATTTATCTCTTGTGGGGTCTTTTCCTTCTCCATAGTTTTTATTTATATCTAACGCATTTATATGATTATTACTATTCGCTGATATTTCAATTACTTCTCCTCCTAGATTTTGTATTAATTCTCTATATTCTGCCTCTGGGTCTATAATGATTATATCTGCATTTTTTTCTTTTAGTGCAATTTCTGTTATTTCTTGTTTAGCCATAAAACTTTTTCCACTACCGACTTACACCTAAAATAAAAGAGTTACCATTAAGTAACTCGTGTCTATTTATCAATATCATATTTTTTGAAATAACATTTTTTCCATAGTATATTCCGTTTGTGTCTTGTACTTCTTGAACTTTCATAGGCATAAATGCTGATAGACTTTCCGTTGTTAGTGTTCTTTTTACTTTTACTTTTCTTATACCATAAGGCATTACAGTATTTAAAGCATCTAATTGTTGATAATTAAATTTTCCTAGCTGACATAAATGTTTTCCTGCTATCGACTTCAATGTATCTGTATCATTATCAAGTTCTTCTTTTGTATCTGCTGTATGAACTATTGTTATCGTTGCATAAAACATTCTTTGATCTCTCATTACTAGGTCATTCAAAAATTCTTTGCTTTCTTCTCTTTGTCTTTGCATTTCATAAGGTATTTCTGCTGAAAAGTTGTTGTTCTCATTTTGGCTTTTTTGCCACCTTGCAATATTGGTTTCTACTCCCATTCTTATATTTTCTGCTAACTTCATAGCCTCTTCTTTTGATACTGGGTTTAAGTCTATACTCAACATCATATTTTTGTTAAGTTCTGTCAATTCTGATATTACATCATCTTTTAGGAAAGTAGCAAATTCTTTTATGAATAATACTCTGCCGTATCTATCGCCCATTTTGAAATAGTCTGTTCTAAATTCAAAGGTATCTGGACATATATAATCTTTAAAATTATGTCCTTTTTGCATACTTGCTTTCATATCAAAATTATACAAATCTTCTTCCCCTACTCTAAAGAAGTCATAGAATATTCTTAACCTTTCGTTTATATCTAATTCTGTAAGTTTTGAATCTAATTTTAAAAATCCATTACTAATCTCTGTTTCCGTTCTGTTAAAATAATTTACTGCATCTTCTACTTTTTTCTTATCAACTGCTATTGTTAATAATTTTTCTTGTATAATTCCCTGTGCCTCTATTGCATTTTTTGTAATCATATCATTAAATTCTTTCCTATACTTTGTTAGGCTATCATTACCCACTTGCATTTTCACTTTATTTTGAAAGTCTACTTTATTTAGCCTTCTATTAATAATTGTTATTTTTGGAAATGCCTCACAGTCAAACAAATTTAATATACTTCCATAATCTAAAAACATTTTTTCTTGTTCTTCTTTATCTGCAACTGCATAGTTTATATCTGTAAATTTATATGTTTTAGAATATTTATTCATTCCAACTTGAAATATCCCATTTTCGTATATTTTCTTTATTGGTATTGCTTGTTGCACACTTCTCGGTATTTTGTTCTTTTCTTTCATTCTTATTAGTTCCAATATATTCACTTTTAAATTCCTCCTTCTTCTTTGTTTTTTTACTACTCTGTTTCATAATCTCCTCATAAATATTTTCTGGCTTAAAAAATAATATTTTAGGCATTAATATTTCTGACTTTATCCAAGCAATTATAAACTCCTCTGCATTCATTCCATTATATTTTACAAAACCTAGCACTCCAAAAGGAATAGCACCTAAAATACATATCCAAGATAATGTTTCTAACCCTAAATAATTTCGTAGCAAAAAATATAGTAGAACTGCTATTCCACAGGCAAGTAATGAAAATATAAACTGCCTCATTGATAGTCCAAAAAATATCGTTTCTTTGTAATCTCTAATCTCTTTGTTTATCTTGATTTCCAATTATCTCGCCTCTCTTTCATTTTTTCTTCTTTGTTATCTATTAATTCTTCTTCTGTGTCAACCTCTTCATACTTTCCAACAAGTTCGTCATAACCTATAAAACTATTTCTTTGTTCTATTTCTTTTATCGGCTCATCTGTTATAATGCTACCAGCTCTGTTTACTAAAACACTTCTTTCGACAGTTTCAATTTTATCTCCTTCATCACTCAATCGTAGGTCATAGCAATATAATCCTTTATTTCTTATTGTCATTTTTTCTTCATTGTTTTGAGTTTCAGTTATCATAAATTTCATAATATTTTTTCTCCTTATCTTACACTTTCTAATTTTTTATGTTTTACTTTGTTTCTTTTTTCTATAAAATTTATTCTACTTTGTTTTGCTTTTGCATATAATCTTGGATAATTCCTTGATATATATGCTAATTCACATAGATTAAAATAGCCTCTTTCTTCTATTCTCTTTTTAAATGTTATTTTTAAGTCTATTTGTGATAAAGCTCTTACTACATTATCACTATATATCCTGCATTCTATAATGTCTGGGTCAAGTTTTGCATTAATAATTTTTTCAAAATCAACCTCTACTAGATTCATTTTCCAATATTCATTATTTTTATCTTTTATCAGTAATTCCTGTCTTACTTTGTTATCTCTTTCTGTACTTAATACAGCAATATCCATTCCTTTATAATTTATTTTAGAAACATACTTATTCGCTTTTACTAATTTGTTATCTTTTATTAGCCATACTTTTTGAATTTTATTTTCTACTATCATAATTTTACCTCTCTTTACTTTTTTTACCTTTTTTTGTTTCTTTATTTTGGTTTTCATACCATTTTTCAAATTTTTCCCATTCTTCTTTTTTATACAGAACATCACTTAAAAATATAATTTTATACTTTTGTTCTAATTCTGCTTTTTTCTTTAGCCATTCATCAGTAGTAAAATCAATTAAATTGTTTAATTCTTTGTTATATTTATCATAATTACTTTTTGGACATATTTCTTCAAGATATTTTTCTATTGCATTATATTTTTCCTCTCCAATTATTTTTCTTGATTCTTCATAATCTTGCATTATGCTCATCACTTTACCTCCTATAATCCCATCATCTCTCTAATTACTCTATCGCTCATTTTTACTGTTCCAACTAAAACTAACATATTAAATACTAATTCTCCTACATAACTCCATACTTGGTTAACTGCTTGTGCATTTACATCTACTACTGGTGGAGAACTTGCAAATTGTGAAAATATTACACACGCTAGTATTATTACTGCTCCTTCTAAACATACTGCACAAAAACTTTTCAAGAAACTTCTACCTACTTGCTGACTTGGCTCTCCTGCAAATGTGGAAAGTGGTATTGGTGCAAGTGCTGTATATAAATATATCTTGAAAAATCTACCATATACTGACAATATCATAACAAATGATAATACTGTTACAAGAAGTCCACCTATCCAAGTAACAGCCCATAATGGAATGCTCTCAAAAAAGCCGACAGCTTTCTATTGCATTTATCATTTCTTGTGGCAATACTGTTTGTGTTGCACCTCCCAGTCCTGCCGTTTGCATTATTGTCTGTACTAAGCCTTGTGTTATTTTAAATACTGCTAACATTAGCTCCAGTCCATAAGTTATAACTGTTTTTGTTAATACAAACCTTATAAATAACTTCAAAATTTGCTCTGGTTTCTTAACTTCTGCAAATGATCCGACAAGTTTTTATTATTCCCATAACAAAAAACAGCACAAGTAAGGCTAACCCTATTGCTTGTACTGCTCCATTTATACTAACTATTATATTCCATATTGAGCCACCTTTAAATGTTTCTGGTGTTTGTGTTATTAGTGTCCATATCTCATTTAATTTCTCGTTCCAAGTATCTAAAGCATTCTGTAAATTACCTACTACCCAATTATCTGACAATTTTTTCGCCTCCTTTTTTTAAAAATAAGGACAAGAATAAATCTTGTCCCTCTTTTATCCTCCAGTTATTAAGTCTAATATCTCTTTTGCAAATGTTATAATTACTCCACCTGCTAAAGTTAGGAAACCGATTCGCCCTTTGTGAAGGGTCGTGGCTCTTTAAGGCTAATCCTATTTGTACTATTCCCCAGCCAAGAAGTATCATTCCAACTGCTCTTATTATGCTGAACATAAATGTAGATAGATTATTTATTACTGATAGTGGGTCATCTGCTGCAAAAACATTACTACCTTGAATAAGTATTACTCCTCCCACTATTATTGCAATTATCAATAACTTTGAAATTGTAGTTATTTTATTTTTGTTTTTTCTGTTCATTTTGTTTTTCATTTTCATATTCCTCCCTTAAATAATAATTTTCTATATCTTCCTCTGATAATAAATTTCCAGTAAATTTTCCTTTTGTTTTTACCTCTGTTATATTTTTAATTTTACTTATATCAACTTTATCTAAATCATACTGTAATATACTAGCTGTTGCTCTTTCTGTTTTGCCGTGTTCATAAGGTTTTGCCTGTCCGTCTGTTGTATATTTTACATTCGGATGTTTCAATATGTCATATTTTTTATCTATTACAGGCTTTTCTCCTCTTATCATAAGTATTGCTTTGTCATTGTCCAATGCTCTTATCTCATCTTGTGTTAATAGTTCCCTTCCTGCTATTTGATAATTAGTAGAATAACTACCACTATGTCCTACTGATTTTCCATAAGTATTAGTATCTATCGTTTCTTTTCCTAGCAATTCGGATACATACTTAAAACTTGATTGTTCATTTCCTCCGTAAATATAAAAACTCATCACAATTTCCGTACAATAGACTCCCAATGCTTTTCAAACAATGCTTTTAATTGTGCCATATTTTGTATAATAATTGATACAGATATATTTCTTGAACGCATTGTAGACAATATCTTTTCAAAATCATTCGGCAAGGCAACATTTGCAAATTCGTCCATTACAAAATGCACAGGTATTGGTAGTGAGCCTCCATATTCGTAATCTGCCTTATAATACAAAACTTGAAAGATTTGTGTATATAATATACTTACAAGAAAGTTAAAATCTGTACTATTATCTGGAATAATTGCAAAAAGTGCCATTTTTTCTTCGCCCAGTTTATCAAGTTCTAGTTCATCAGTTTTTGTTATACCTTCTATCGTATCGAGATTAAATTTTTCAAGTTTTGATGCTAATGTTACAATTATGGATTTCAATGTTCTACCTGCACCGACTGTGATAATCTTTATAATACTTGACTGCAATATGTTCTGGGTTTTTTAGTTCTAATTTTCTAAATAAAGCATTTAATGGGCTGTCGTCTTCATCATCATCTTCTTTAGGTTTTCCTGCTCTCATCATTTCTGATGCCATAGGGAAGTTTTGTTCATCTTCTGGAGCTTCATATTTTAAATAATAAAATAATGCTGAAAGTAACATTGATGCCGATATGTCCCAAAAGGGATCTGAACTTTGTGTTCCTTTTGGTGTGGTACTTTTAAACACATTTCCTACCAATTTTTGAATATCATTATCATTTCTTATATATACAAAAGGGTTATAACAATGGCTTTTTTCTGTATTTACTAGGTCTAGCACTCTAATTTTGTATCCGTTTTTTTCTAGCAAATGTCCAGTATCTCGCAATATTTCTCCGTTTCGGGTCTAATACAACATAGGAACTATTGCATTGCATTATATTAGGTTTGCCATAACTTCTTGTTTTTCCTGCTCCGACTTCCTCCAACAACTAAAACATTCAAATTTCTTTTGTGCTTTCTTGCATTTAGCCCAAGCATTACATTTTGTGTTAATATCTTGTTTTGTGTTTTTGGTATCTGCATATATTTTTTGTTTATTTGTCTTGCATTTCCCCATACTGCTGAGCCATATTCTTTACCCCTTCTATAATTTCTTCTATTTGAGAAATAAATGCCTAGACATAGTAGATAAATAAGCAAAAAAATAAGAATAGTTTTTAAACTATCCTTGCAAAATTCTATATTAAATGGCTCATTCATTTTTTGAGGCAATTTGTTTATTATTTCTACTATGCCTCCATTTATATATGGTGCTACTAATAAAGCAAACCATATTACTATGACTCCTCCAAGACACATTAAAAATATATTTGTACTTCTATCATTATCGTTCACATTTTTGCCTTTCTCTTTTAAAATGGTGTTCTTTTTTGGATGGGGCATTTATTACTTTTTCCAGTATCTCTGTTATATATTCTGTATCTTGATTTGCTTTTAACATATTATTTCTCTTTTCAACGATAATATTTGCTATTGTACCATATTCATACTTATCCAATTTTAAAATTTTCTTATCTTCCATTTTCTACCTCGATTCTTGTTTTTTATTTTCTTTCTCATTCTTTTTTTCTACAAAATATTCCGTCATTTCATCATTTACAGTTTTATAATCATTTTGTATATTTTCTAAAATTTTTCTAATGTCCCAACTTTTATCATTATTGGTAATCTCTTTTGGTAGTTCTGAAAAATTAAAACTTGTAACATCTATGCCATATTTTCTACATAGCATATATGAAACACAATAACTTTGAAAAGCATTCATTTCTGTTTGTTCTCTATCTTCCATCTTCATTTTAACAATTTCTTGAATTGTTGCTTTTAGTAAGTCTTGTGTTTTTAAACCTCTACACATATATAATTTATTCTCGCTTTCTATATACTCTACACCTTTATTACCATTTGGTAGAATATCTACTACTTCTTTTTCTGCTTTACAAATTGTAAATAATGCCTGTAATATTTCTTTTTCTGTATATCGCTTTTTACTTGATGTAGGAGCATTAGTTTGTGATATGTCATATTCTTCTATTGGATTATAATAAGTTTTATATTTTGTTTTATTTGGCTCTAATATAACTATTGGCTCTGCTCCTTCTGTTACTTCATATCCTTTATCGCTCCAGTCTTTTTTTGCTTTTATTTGAGTCGCATTGGGAGCTTTTTCAAGTATTAACATACAATTTGCAACAGAATACTTTTCAAAGTTGCTTAATACTTTTAGATATTCTGCAAACACGTTGCCGTCTTTTACAATTTTAAATGACATATCGTCTATTTTTTTATATGCCTCTTGTCTTTTTTTATCTTGTTCTTTCCATTTATTGTTTTGCCCTTCTTGTCTTTTGTAATTATTATAGTTATTGCTTTTTCCTTCTGCTCCTATTAATTCTTCAACTTTTTTATCATCATTCATTTTACTTACTCCTTCCTTTTATTTTATTTCTGTTTCTTCTTTTCTTTTTTCTTCTCCTATTATAGTTTTCTGTATCTAAATGTTTTGGCTCTTTTAAATGTTTCGGTTTTTGTATTTCTATATCCTTATCAATTTGTTTTTCTTGCTCTTTTGGATTTTCCTTAACATTTGTAATCACTTGTTTTTCTGATTTTTCTTCTTGCATTTTTTCTTCTAATATTTCATTCTTTTCTTGTTCTTGCAATTCTTTTTGTATTTCTTGTAATTCTTTTTTCACAGATTTTTTTCCGTTGTTATATAACATATTATTTTCGTTTTTCTTCTTGTTCTCGTAAGAACTCTCTAACTGATTTTCTTCCACCGATTTATCATTACTGGGAAATTCCTCTATTTCTTCTTGTGGTGCTAATAGTTCTTCTATCATTTGTTCATCCTTACTCTTTCCGTTTTTTTCTTCTTCTAGTTGTTTCTTTATAGTTGCTGTGTCTACTTTTGCAAAATTAAATCTCTCGGCTATACGATTTACTTTTGCTGCATCTTCCTGTCTTACCATAATATCTACCATTCCGTCTATTTTATCATTTTTCTTATTTGCAAGAACACAATATAATACTCCATACTTTTTTGCCTCCTGTGAAAACTTTTTTAAATCTTTTGCATCTATTGGAAATATCTTTAATTCTTTTCCACTTTTAAGCATATTAGTCAATCTTGTTTTTCCTTTTGTTTGTCCTTTTTCTTTTGACATTGCCATAAGAAATGCTATCAAATTTTTAGAGCCTTCGCCTGAAATTTTTAAAACAAAACCAATTCCGTCTAAATAGATTTTAATAAGTTCTTCTGCTGAATCTGATGAGTTCATCTTTTACTTTCTCCTTTCCTTTTTGATTTTTTTCATTTTCTTCTAATTCTTTTATATTTTCTTTCATCTTTTGTGATTTTTCTTCAATATCTTCACAATAGCCCACCTCCCTCTTTAATTCCAAAATACTATTAGATAAATTTAAAATGCTATCATATACTTTTTTCTTTTCTTCTACATCTCTCGTTTTTTGTTTTATTCTTCGCAATTTTGCTCTTTCTTTTAACATTTCATTTAATTTATCAATAGTTTGTTTTTTATATAAAAAAAGTTCTTGTGTATTTTTTATTTTGTTTTTACACAAAAACTTAATTTCATTAGATATAGTGTCCATTTTCTTTATCTCTTTTCTCATATCTGAAGATATTTTCATTTTACCTTTATTACTTGGAAATCTTTTTAACAGATAACAATAATATAAATATAATCTATATAAACTTCCTCTATCTTGCCTTAATTTATATCTTGCTCTATTTACATATTTTTTTGTTTTAGTTTCTACCTCTGGAAATGGAACTTTTGGAGTATCTGCATTTAATATTCTTTCTTCTATATTTCTAATAGAATATTCCTCTCCAAAATTTCTTTCTATTCTTATGTTTCTCTTATACGGTGGTCTACGCACACTTATTTTATTCGCTCTTATTGTTATTGTATATCCCATATCTTCTAAAATTTTTATAAAGTTTTTATATGAGTAAGCCTGTGAAATAGCATAGTCTATATCTTCTTTAGCATTGACATAGTAATCTGATTTTTGAATATATGAACTATAATATTTTGTATAATCTATCTTGTATTTTCCACAAGGTTTTTCTTCTATAACACTTAACCCATATTCTCTACATATTTCATCTGATGTTTTTCTCATTACAGCATAATTTTCTCTATTATTTATATACTTTCTTCCATCAGTAAATGAAACTGAATTTATTACAAAATGATTATGAATATGTTTTGTGTTCAAATGTGTAGACACTATGACTTCATATTTATCTCCCCATAATTCCTCTGCAAGTTTTACTCCTATTTCGTGTGCTGTTTTAGGTGTTACTTCTCCTTCTGCAAAAGATTGAAATGCGTGATATGCTAAAATTCCTTTAGTCTTTCCAAAATGTTTTTTTGTTAATATCATATCTTGTAATGCTGTTTCTGCTGTGCAATTAATTCCTGTAACATAGTATTGTTTTTCAGTTTTAAAATCTGCTTTTGCATATTCTATTGTGTTGTGCAAACTTTTATATAAATTATCTCCATAATCTTTATTCTTTGTCTTGTTTACATTCGTTGTATATTCTATTACTTTATCAATTCTATTTTCTACTTTCCATATACTTGTAGTTGCCACTTTTATTTACCTCATAAATATTTTTCTTTTATTTTCATTCTAAAATTCCTCCACTCTGTTATTTCATTTTTCAAAAGTCTTTCATCTATAAAATCTTTATGATAAAGTAATCTTTCTATTTCACTTAATGTTCTCAAAAATTTTCCTATTTCTTTAATGTCTGCATCAAAATTTTTATCTGGTTTTTCTTTTATTTCACGACCTAGTGAACTTTCTCTAATAAATGTCGATATATTTTTTCCCACCATATCAGCTCGTTTTTTTATCATTTCTTTTTCGGAAAAACTTACTCTAATCGGTATAATAAACTCTCTAATTTCTTCTTTCATTTTTTCTATTCCTTTCGTTTTTTTAAAGGGGATTGGGGAATACCCCATAATTAACAAATGTATATACATTTGTCTTGCTTGTTAGGACATAACCCTTTTTAATTTTCTTTCCGTTTGTTCCTCATTTTCGTCTAAATCTTTTTCTATTTGACTGATTATTTTGTCAATTATTTTATCAGTTTCAGTATGCTTTTCAGTATTAATTTTTTTTACTTTTATCTCATAAAATTGATTATTTTTGTCTACATTTTTTAATAATTCTTCCTCATTTTCATTCAATAATTGAATCGCATTTTCTAACACTTCGTTGCTATCATTTGCATACATTTCTAATCTTTTTTCTATCGTTTTTTTTATTATAATTTCAAATTTTTTCATTACTATCTTGTCCTTTCCATACTAATTTTTTTATCATTTTTTATTCGTTTTATCCCTAATATATGGCATAAAAACTCGTTATAATCTTTTCCTTTTTTGCAAGGTTTATCAATTACTTCATATTGTTTTGGCAAAACAGTTTGAAGTGCTTTTGTAGCATTTCTTCCTGCTTTGTCGTTATCTAAACATAGATAAATTTTTTTAATTTCTTTATGTTTTTGTAAATAATTTTGTATTGTAACAGGTACTTTACTATCTGAAAGATTACTTGAAGGCTGATACACACCTGCAAGTGAAATCATTGTTTTATCTTCCCATTCCATACCATACAATTTAAAAAGGGTAGCATAAGATAAGACATCTATTGCACCCTCAAATATATAAATTGTATCTGTTTTCTTGTTACTTTCTAACTTAAATGAATATTTTTTATTACTCCCTGTTGCATCATTTTTAAAGTTCCTATCATTTGTAGATCTGCACCCTGCATACTTAATATTCCCCATTTCGTCATAACCTAAAAATACTACATTATGATAAAATTTTTCTTCGTATATTAAGTGTTTATTAATACATTTTTGTATTATTTCTTTGTCAATTCCTCTTTGTTTTAGGTATTGTTTTACTATATTTTCATTTGTATTTTTAGGTGGTAAGATTAGTTTTTTATCTTCCTTTTTACTATAATTTTCTATTCTCATAGGAATATTATTTCCTACACTTTTTAGTACCATTTCTGCTGACTTTGGGAACTTAATATGCTTTATTTTTTCTAAAAAATCGACTGCATTTTTACCTCCAATTCCAATAGAACACCAATTCCAAAATCCGTTGGACATTCTTAAACTGTCGTGTGTTCTCGTTGTATATTCATTTCTACTAGCCTTAACTAATTCGTGTGGTGCAACACATTGGAAATAAGTTATTAAGTCAATTTTTTTTGCTTTTTCTATATCTTCTGGTGGAACATACGACATATAAAATCCCTCCTATTATAGTATTTTTATCGAACATTTTTTGACTTTTCTTGCCTACTTTTTTCATAATGTTCTACAACAATATCTATTGTATCTTCCATAGTATACTGCACAGACTCGCATAATTTTCCGTCTGAATTTCTCCAGTCTTCATAAATTTCTGACAGCAAATTATCTTCTTTTAGTAGAGCTTTTAATTCATTTTCATCAAATGTTCTTTCCTTTAATTCTCCAATTATTCCCTCCATTGCGACTAATTGATACGCATTTTCTATTATTTCGTCTGGCATTCCTTTCTTTATTTCGTCTTTAAACTCTTCTAATTCGTTCTCTACTTTTGCATATAATTTGTCAGTTAATTCTTTAATTTTACTTGTTTTTCTGTCCTCTTTACATTCATTTTTAATCTCTTGCAGCATTCTTTTTCGTGTTTCTTCAGCATTGTTACTAAAGAAATACTTTTCTTTATAGCTTGAAAAGTAAATTTTATGTTCAAATTTACTCATCATTTGCTCTAATTCCATTTCAATTCCACTCGCAAAATATTCACTATCTGGGCTATAATTTTTACTTGGAATCGTATATTCTTTTAAGAATATGTCATTTGTATTTTTGTTCATTTCTTCTTTTAAATCTTGATAAATTTGCTTAAAAATTTGCTCTGTTTTCATTTATTTTTTTGCTCCTTTCCAACAAAAAAAAAGAGATACTAATTACTTAATATCCCTTCGTTTTTGTTATCGTTTTTACCCAAATAAGCATCCTTCTTTTATTCCTAACTTAAAACTTTCATCTTCTATTATAGAACGCATACTGCTTTCTAATTCTATTATTTCCGAGATAGCTTTTATTTCTTCTCTTGTAAAATTATCAATTTTTTTGCTTTCTATAAATTCACATACCTTTGGGTATTTTTCTTTTAACTTGCCTATTTTATTATTCAATTCAACATATTTTTTTATATTTTTTAGCCTTTTTATTTTTTCTGTTTCTATATAATCTGCCAATTCATTCATATTTTTTTCAACAATATTATTACTATCATCTACCTTTATAAAGTCTTTTCTGAGTTGTTTTACATTTTCTTTTAGTCCTATTTTATCAACAAAACCTAATTTATAAAATTGTTCAGTCCAGTAACAAGTTTCTGCATTTGAGGCATCTTTCAATTCATCTATTTTGCTTAAAATTCTATCTCGTAGTTTCTCATCTTTAACATTTTTTCTGACTAAATTATCTAATTCATTACTAATTTTTTCTACCTGCTTGATTTCTTTTGACTCTCCATATTGCTTTATAATTGAACTTTCAAAACCCTCCCTTCTAATATAATAAAGATCATCAATTACTTTACTTTCAAAATATTTTTCCATTGTTTACCCTCCTTACAGAAAGTTTACTATACTTCTGTCAAAAGAAAAAATGTATAATTTATCATAAATCATCTCTATCATAAACTTGACTTTCTTTTTCATTATTTCCTTGCACATCTTCTGCCTCTACTTCGTCATCAATAATCTCATTTTCCTCCTTATCTAAATTAAGTTCTTTGTTTATTTTTTCAAGTTCTATTGTCATCTGCTTTAATTCCTCTTCTTTTTCAAATGGAATTTTTATAGTTTCTTTTGCTATCTCCAGTTGCTCCTTTGTATCCTTTAATTCTAATTCTGTACTTTCAAGTTCTTTCTCCATACCATTTATAACATTGTCTATTCTTGTAATATTTCCGTACACATCATTACCTAACTCAACTTTATATGAATGTTTGCCTATTAATTCTATTACAAAATTCTTTTCAAAACCTTGTATACCTAGTTTCATTTTTAATCCTTTATATTCCCCTATATCTTCTAACTCGGTTTTTTGTTTTGTTTTGCATATTTCCAGTATTTGTTTTCCTGCATTTTCTTTTTTAATATATTGTTTTCCATTTAATATCATAGGAGAAAATTTTTCTTCATTATCTAAATAGGTATTCATTTTAACAAGTTCAATATCACTCTTAATATTTGCAATATTATCTTCTAACCTTTTTATTTCTATTGGATAATGCTTTATAATTCTATCTTCTAGTGCATATTTTTCGTTCAAGTAGCCTTGTTTTATTATTTTCAATTTTGAAACTTTGGTATCCAACTCTGTTTTCTTTATAATTAAAGGATTTCCGGCAGCTAATGCCTTAACTTCTGCATAAGATAATGCTTTTTCGTCAATATCTTCTGCCGAACGTACTATTGCTTTTGATGTCATAATTTGCGATATGAATTTTTGTTTATTTTCAACTAATTGATAAAGATACGCATCAAATGTTCCTTCTGTAACATAAGTATATACATCAATTTCTGCATTTTCATTTCCTTGTCTAATTCCTCTACCATTTCTCTGTGTTAAATCTGCAGGTCGCCACGGACAGTCAAGATGATGTAATGCTATTATTTTATTTTGTACGTTTGTACCTGCTCCCATTTTGGAAGTAGAGCCTATTAATATTCTAATTTCTCCCTTTCTTACTTTTGCAAAAAGTTCTTTTTTCTTTGTTTCCGTATCAGCATTATGAATAAAAGCAATTTCTTCTTCTGGTATGCCTTTTGCTATTAGTTTTCTTTTTAAATCAGTATAGGCATCTGTAAATTGTCTTTCCTTTAACTTTAATGTTCCATCTATCATTTCCATTTCATAAGGATTATCATCTGTGCCTAATGTTCTAGGAGTAGATAAATCGCAAAATACTAATTGTGTCAGTTTTTTATCTTTACTTTTATCCCATATTTCATAAATATTACTAGCACATTTATTTATTTTACTTCCTTCAAAATCTGCTAACATAGGATTAAGTAATCTTTGGTCAAGTGCTAGTTTTCTACCTTCATTTGTAATTATTAGCATATTATCTTCATACGGTTTTACTCTTCTTTCTCGTATTGCCTCTGCTCTTTCTCCTAATGCTTTTACCATATCTTTTTGTATTTCACTAGGCTTTACAACTACATTGTGAAAATTTGCTTTTGGTACTGGCAAATTCAATGTTTCTGCTGTTTGTATATCTGCAATCTCCTTAAACATTGACATTAATTCTGGCAGATTATAGAATTTAGCAAATCTTGTTTTACTTCTATACCCTGTTCCTTCTGGAGATAGTTCTATTGCAGTAACTGTTTCTCCAAACGTTGATGCCCACGAATCAAATTCTAATAAACCTGCTTTTGCTAATGTTTCGTATTGTAAATATCTTTGCATTGTATACATCTCTACCATTGAATTTGAAATCGGAGTGCCTGTTGCAAAAATAATACCTTTTCCTCCAGTTAGTTCATCTAAATACTGACATTTCATAAAAAGGTCTGAACTTTTTTGTGCCTCAGTTTGTGCTATTCCTCCTACATTTCTCATTTTAGTAAATAAAAATAAGTTTTTAAAATAGTGGGCTTCGTCTACAAATATTCTATCGCACCCTAGTTGTTCAAATGTTACTACATTCTTGTCCTTTCTAGTTTGGTCGTTGAGCCTGTTTAATTTTTCTTCTATTTTTCTTTTACTCTTTTCTAATTGCTTAATAGAATAATATTCTCCGTCATTATCTTTTAAGTCCTCTATTCCTTTTGTTAAATCATTTATCTGTCTTTGTAATATTCTTTCTTGCCTTTCCTTTGACATAGGAATTTTCTCAAACTGACTATGTCCTATAATTATTGCATCATATTCTCCTGTTGCTATCTTACTACAAAACTTCTTACGATTATTAGTTGCAAAATCTTTTTTTGTTGCGACTAATACATTTGAACTTGGGTATAATTGCAAAAACTCACTTGCAAATTGCTCAATTATATGATTAGGTACAATAAATAAAGACTTTGTGCATAAGCCAAGTCTTTTACTCTCCATTGCTGCTGCAACCATTTCAAAAGTTTTTCCTGCACCAACTTCGTGTGCTAACAGCGTATTGCCTCCATAAAGAATATGAGCAATAGCATTTACTTGATGTTTTCTTAAATGTATCTCTGGATTTATTCCACTAAACTGTATATATTGTCCGTCATATTCACGAGGTCTTATACTATTAAATTTTTCATTGTATAATGTTACTAGCCTTTCTCGCCTTTCTGGCTCTTGCCATATCCACTCTAAAAATTCCTCTTTTATCTTTTCCTGTTTAGATTGTGCAATAGCCGTTTCCTTCGCATTTAAGACTCTTTCTTCGTTTCCTTCATCATTAATTATCTTATCAAAAATTCTAACATCTTTTAAATTTAATGTCGTTTCGATTATTTTATAAGCATTTGCTCTTCTTGTTCCATAAGTATTATAAACTAATTCATTTCCCCTATCTTCATTCTTTCCAGTTATTCCCCATTGTGATGTATAATCCGAATAAAATACATTTATATCATTACTGTATTTTGAAGAAGGTTTTAATAATTCAAATATAAATTGTTTTATAATATCTGTTGGTATCCACGTTGCACCAAGTCTTATACTAATTTCACTAGCTGTTAAATCTTTAGGCTGTGATTTTTCCAATGCTTTTACATTTTTTTCATATTCTTTGTTATTTTCTGCAAACTGTCTAGCAATTCGTAGCTTTTCTCTTACATTTCCACTCAAATATTCATCAGCTGTTACATATTTTTCTTGTATCGGTTCCTTATATATACTTCCTTCCAAATCATTTACTAAATCTTCTTCTGTTTTATCTGTTAAACTTTGCATATATTCTAAATCTACTCTTGCCTTTTCAGAAATTGATAAAATCAATGCATCTATACTATTATTTACCTTTGTTACTGTTTGATGAGGCTTTATAGTTCTTTTTGAAAACATATCTGCTTTTTTCTTAAATTTTCTATTTTCGTCTACTATTTCTAATGAGCACAATAGAAAATAACTGCTATCATCTTCAAATGCTTTTTCATTTGCCCTACTGTTGATTATTCCATATTTTTTAGTAAAATTATCATATAACCTATTTAATTTTACTTGTTCTTGTTTTATTTCTTCATCTGATGCGTTTTCGGTCTGTAAATCTATTAGGTTTCTTACGCAATCTCTTATTTCTATCATACCTTTTATTCTACTTACTGCTGTTATTGGTAGTTCTTGTAAGTACATTCTACTATTTTCTCTGTAATATACTTGCTCATCAACTATTGTATAAGAGAAATTTCTTACACTTGGATCTGCTGGAATACTTTTATCTTCTTCATCATCTATGTCTAACTGATAATCTTCTATTTCTGCATTTAAGTTTTCTATTGCCTGTCCTAGTAAATCTTTAAGAGGTGTTTCATAAGGTTTGCAAGTCGGTGCCATTCCATATTGAGTAGATACCATTTCCATTTTTCCAAGTATCATTTCTGGGTGTTCTATAAAATAACTATTCATTCTTATTCCGTCTTCATTTTCTGCTATATGCACCCATTCATCTTCAATGTCTGTAATTCTATCTCTCTTTTTAAGGAAAATTATATCTGATGTTACTTCTGTCCCTGCATTCTTTTTGAACGTATTATTAGGTAATCTAATTGCTCCTATTAGTTCTGCCCTTTGTGATATATATTTTCTTACACTCTCATCTTCTTTATCAAGTGTTCCTCTACTTGTAATAAATGCTATTACGCCATTAGGTCTGACTTTATCAAGTGTTTTTGCGAAGAAATAATCGTGTATTAAAAATTTGTTTTTATCATATCTTTTATCATATAATTTATAATCTCCAAAAGGTACGTTTCCAACTGCGACATCAAAAAAAGAGTCTGGAAGTTCTACATCTTCAAACCCTTGTACTGCTATCGTATTTTTTTGATATAACTGTCTTGCTATTCTTCCAGATATACTGTCTTTCTCTATACCATATATTTTACATTGTTCCAAACTATCTGGTAGCATTCCCATAAAGTTACCTACTCCGACAACTTGGCTCTAATATATTGCCCCTTTCAAGTCCCATTTTTTCTAACGCATTGTAAATTGCATTTATAACTATCGGTGGAGTATAGAATGATGTTAATGCCGATTCTCGTGCCTCATTATATTCTTTTTCAGTTAGTATTGAAGAAAGCTCTTTGTATTCTTCTATCCACTCATCTTTACGTTTGTCAAAAGCCTCTGATAAACCTCCCCAACCCACATACATAGCAAGTTTTTCTTGTTCTTCTAATGTTGCATATCTATTTTCTTCCTCGCATTTTTTTAATATTTTAATTGCCTCTACATTTCGTTTAAATTTTTCCTTTTTTGTTCCTTCTCCTAAAGTGTCATCTGTTATTTTATAGTTATTTCTATCTTTTAATGGTATCTCTGGGTGTATATCATAATATTCTATCCTGTTCCTACGTTTTGTTTTTATATTGGCTTTTAATTTATCATCTTGTTTTTGTTTCTTTTCTGTATCTATATTTTCTGTTTCTACTTGTATATCTTCTGTTTTTTTATTTAAAGGATTATTATAATATAATTTTTCAAAATCTTTTATAGTTTCTGTTCTAAATATTGGCATAAAACTAGATAATTTTAAATCTAATAATTCAATTTTGTTATTTTTATTGTCTATCTTGTTTATTTCAAACTTTTGGTCTGATTCTAAATATACAATATCTCCTTCATAATAATCCCTTTCTTTTGTTGCTTGTTCTGTACTATCAGTAATACCTTTGTTTTGCTCTTTTATATCTTGTACCCTTTTTCCAGTTCTTAATTTATCATTTGCAGGGTTTTCTCTTATCTTTCTATCAAATTCTTTTCTATCAAATTCTTCGACAAGTATAGGGAAACTTGTATCTACTACTAAAACTTTTTCATCATCTATTTCTACTATTGAATATTCTTTTGTTCCTATATAAACTATATTGCCTTTATCATATTCGTAATATGGCAATCTCTTTTCTAATTCTTCAATTAATGACCTTACTTCATCTATTTGTTCGTCATTTTCTTCCATATCTTCTAGTGCTGTTTTTAAGAATTCTATATAGTCTTTAATATTTAGCTCATCTGCTATGTCTGCTTGTAATAATTCAATATTCTGCTCCTCTGTATTATCTAGTGGGAAATTATTATGATATGAAACAATATCGTAATCTAAAATATAATTATGCAATCTTTTAGCAAGTTTATAGTCCTCATCTTGTATTTGATTTTGAATATCTATATCTGGTGTTGGTCTATCATTTGCATCTAGCCAGTCAAAATATTCGTCTTTTTCTTTGTTATTCAAGTATCTATCACAACTAATTAATTCTCTTATTCTTTTTTCAACTTGTATCCAATTAAGTCTTAATACTTGTGAATTTTCTTTATTTTCTAGTGTTATTCCTTTTGAATTGTGCGATTCTGATATTCCTTTGTCGTCTGCACTTCTGCCACCGATACCATATTCATTTTTTAAAAATTTTGCATTTTCTTCACTTGATAAGCTCTTACTCATTTGTTCATATATTCTAAATTTACTATCTTCTATATGACTGCCTTCTTGTAATACATTATCTATCATTTCTTGTGTAAAAGAAAAAACAGAAGCATTTTCTGCCTCTGCTATATTTTGTTTTTGCTCTTCTTCAGTTAGTAATTCATCTATCAGTTCTAATTGTAAATTAGTTCTCTCATCACTTGTTCCTCTGCTATCAATTTGTAATTGTTCATCTGTCCTACCCATTTCATTTGGTCTTGTGCTTTGAGTTCCTCTGTTGTTCCCTCTTGTTTCGCCAACTTCTCTACTATCTGTCTTACCATTTTCGTTGCTTGTTCTTGAATCTCTGTTAGATGTTTGTTCAATTCTTTGTTCATCTTCAATATTATAAATTCTGCCTTCCTTTGTTTCTTTAGATAATTTAATCTCGCTTGTGCGTATTTCCCTGTTGGTATCTTCTCGTTCTCCATTACTATATTTGGTATCTGATAATCTCCTATTTTCTCGTATTCTATTGTTTGCATATTCAATTCCTCCTTCAACATTTTTTTCGCCTTTAGTATATTCTTCTTTTTTATTTTTGTAAAATGTGTGATTTATATTTTTTTCTTTATTTTGCAAATTTTGTACTGTTTTTGCAATTTCTCTCAATGCTGTTTCTGCTATTTCGCTTGTTGCTGTTCCTAGAATTGTAATCACATTATCACTATCAAATTTATTGATAAAAAAATACTCACTTTTATCAATGTATAAATTCGGGTCAATACCACATCTCGTCATTATCATATTAGCTACACTACTGTAAATACTTGAAAACATTATTGCATATATATCTTCATCTGATAAATTCTCAAATGAACTTCCCTTTTTATATTTTTTTATAGAAAAAATATAATCTTGAATATTATCTTCTACCATATTTATAGTGGCTAGTTTTATCGCCTGTGCTAAATTATCTTTATTATCTATATCTCCAAAACTGACTTCCAAAGTTTCTATTATGCTACTTTCATATTCTGGCTTTACTTCCCATAATTTATATTCTGTATTTCTATAATTGTGCGTATCTTCTTTGTCAAAGACTAATCTAAATGGGAACTTACTATTTTCATCTTTTGAAAATACAAATATAGCTTTTGCATCTTTATTTACCCATCTATGAACTTTATTATTCCACTCTTGCATTTCTGCACAAGCCGTTGCATTTGGATTTTGTGCATAAATTAAAATTTTATCTTCAAAACTATACTTAAATTGCCAAGCTGCTGATTTTAAAAATAATAGCCATTCTTCTTCATTTTTAGTAATTTCCTTTAATGTATTTTTATATAGTTCTCTAGTTTCAACTATTTTTCCCAAATTTTTCCCTCCTTTCTATTCATCATTTATAATAAATTCAAAAAAGTTTTTATTTTCTATTGCCTCCTGCATAAGCCATATTATCTCAATATCATTTATTGTTATATTTTGATTTTCGTCTACTTCATTAATTTTTTTTAGTTCTGATACTTTTAGGTTCAATATGTCTTTTTCATTAGTAATATTTATACTTTTTAGTTTTTTGAATAAGCTATTTTTCTGTTTTCTACTATATTTTGCCATTCTACCACCTACTTTTAAAATCGAGTAGGAACTAAGTGATTATTTCACTTAGTGTCCTCTCACACCACCGTACGTGCCGTTCGGCATACGGCGGTTCAATAGAATTAATACTTTAACAGTATATACTAGAGAGACTTGTATATCCAAGTTTTTCTAGTGTCTTATTATTTAAGGCTATTGCTAGACCTGGTGTATTTGATATTCTCCAATAACTTTTTCTTGACCATGTGTAATGCCATGCTTTCTTGCTGTCTAATCCCAATTTTATTAAGTTTTCTTTTCTGTTTTTGCTTGTTTTCCATTGTTTCCAATAGCACATTCTTATTCTCCTTCGTATCCATTTGTCAAGTTCTTGTGCTATTTTTCCCATATTAGCTATTTTAAAATAGTTTACCCAGCCTACAATAACTTGCTTTAGCTTCTTATATCTTGTTTCCATGCTCATTGCATTACTTCTTGATGTTATGACACGTATTTTGTCTTTAAATCTTGCTATTGACTTTGGATGTACTCTTATTTCTACTTTTCCTTTCGCTTGGTAAAATGAAAATCCTAAGTATTTTATACGCCATGGTCTATCAACTTTACTCTTTTCTCTGTTTACTTTTAGTCTTAATTTGATTTCAATATATCTGGTAATATTTTCCATTATTCTGTCTGCTGCCTTTTTACTTTTTGCGAAGATTATGCAGTCGTCCGCGTAGCGGACGAACTGCAATCCACGACTTTCTAATTCTCTGTCAAGCTCATTAAGCATTATATTACTTAGTATCGGTGAAATGTTTCCTCCCTGTGGTGTTCCTGTTTCCGTCTTTTCAAATACTCCATTTACTAGTACTCCTGCTTGTAGATATTTTCTTATTAATGATACCACTTTATCTTCATTTACTGTTCTTCTTATTATTGATATTAACAAGTCTTGATTTACTGTGTCAAAGAACTTCTCAAGGTCTAAATCTATTACCCATTTATATCCCTTATTCATTATTTCTTTAGCTTTTTGTATTGCGTCGTGGCAACTTCTTTTTGGTCTAAATCCATAACTATTTTCAGAAAATATTGGTTCATAGATTATGCTCAATTGTTGTGCTATTGCTTGCTGTATCACTCTGTCTACTACTACAGGAATTCCTAGCTTTCTTTTGCTTCCGTCTGCTTTTGGTATTTCTACCCTTCTTACTGCTTTGGGATTATATCTCCCTTTTCTAATGTCTTCCTTGATTTGTTCGCCGTTTTCTTTCAAATATTGTAGAAGTTCATCTACTGTCATATTATCAATTCCACTGGCTCCCTTATTTGCTTTCACTCTTTTATATGCTAAGTTCATATTGTCTTTTGAAAGTATTTCCTCAAGTATTTCATTAGTTACTGTTTTAGTATCGACTTTTCTTTTTGAAGACACATCAAGAACACTAGATACTTCTACAATACCTTCTGTTTCCAACTTATTCTCTTGTAGATAGTCTTCAATATGAAGTTGTCTACCATTATTGTATTCTTGTTTATCTTTCATGAAAAAAAAATCCTCCTATCGTTCAACCCTTCACAAATCGTATATATCCAATTTGCTAATATGGTATCTGCTGACTTCTGATATTTCACTCTAATATCACTACTAGTATTTTCATATCTAATTCAAGATATTTCCAAAATATCAGACCTCCCCAGGTAAGAACAACAACCT
>CANQCU010000003.1 GCA_947590905.1 uncultured Clostridia bacterium
TCAGCATTGCAAGTATAAAATAAAAAAATCACAACATTGTATAAAAAAGCGGACACTTAATATTGCAATTTATAAATCAAATAAAAAACACTCAAAATACTTGAAAAAATAGCAAGTTTACTATATAATATTTATGTTAACAAAGAATTTCCCTTAAAAGGAGTAAAATAAAAATGAAAAAAGAAGAACTATTGCGCAGATATTCAATAGTAGAAAGCCAAGTTAAAGAGTGGTTTGCACCACAAGTTACAAAATCACTTTCTTTACCAAAAGATTTCAAATACGGAATAGAAATTGAATTTCCTTATGATGTAAAAGAAGGAATAGATTTACAAGGAAATTTTGAACATTATAACAAAACAGAATTAGATATGAATTGGTCTTTTAATAAAGAATTTAATCTTGAGTATCCACCTAATGTAGTAATTGGAGAATTTGTATCACCAATACTTAGTGATAATATTCAATCATTAGATCAATTAAATTTAATTCTACAATTGGTAAGAGCTTTTCAGCATCCAAGGCTAAAAGCTAAAGAGAGAAATATACATTTTCATTTAGATATGAATTTACTAGGAAAATCCCTTGAATATTTAAGACCATTTTTGGAAATTTTTAGAGCTTATGAAAACATTATTTTCAGAATAGCAACATCAGAAACAGGGAAAGTAAGAAAAGATGGAATATCAGACAGAATTGCTAATTCATTAAAACAAAAAAGTAATAGAGGTCTGTTAAAAACTTTTAATGGTGGAGATTATAATTTACAAACTCTAAAAAAATATAGAAGATTACCTATAAATTTATTTAATATTGGAGCTTACCAGGAAAGACCAAATAAAAATGCTAAACCAGGAGTAATCTTTGAAAAAGAAGGAGAGTTTTTTAAGCGTATTGAAAGTGGAAGATTTGTTTTGGATACTATTCCATATAGAGGTTCTACAAAATATGAAATTCAAAAGACACTTACACCTACTATGGAACTTAGACTAACACCATCTACTGATTCTTTAGGCTTTGTTCAGCAACATTTATTACTATATGGTACGTTAATATATATGGCAAGAGAATTAGATAAAACACCAGAATTAAAACAAAAGGTAACTAGCAGAAATGAAACAATTGATGCTTTAGGTCCTCAAATATATGATGTTGAATTTGATGAAGGAATTGAAGATATACTAAATGGGTTACCATATGATTTAGGAAGAAGACTATTACTTCCTTATGTATATTCAAAACCTATAAGATTATATAATAGAGATAAGGAAAAATAAAAGATAGACTGCAAATGATAACAATTAAATATTGTTATGTAAATATATAAATTCTACATAACTCTAAATAATACACAAAACAAAAAATTGAGAATACAAAGGCTAAAAGTTGAATAAAATATATAGTATGATGAGGAGTTATGTGAATGAAAAAATTTCTAATAGCAGTGAATATTATGCTTCTTAGTTTCTTAGTAGGTTACAACTTACAATTTTTAAGAACAAAAGAAGTATTGCTTGTTGGCGAAATAATAGGGATGGAAATAGATAGCAAAATCCAAGAAGAAGAATATGACAATTTAGTACCAGCATCTTCAAAGAGAATTGGTACAGTAACATTTATGGAAAAAAACACAGGAAAATTTGTAGCCTTAGGTCATTCAGCTATAAATCAAACTAAAATATCAAATGAAAAAATAAATGGTAATTGCTATAAAATTGAATACTTTGGAGTAACAAAAGGTTCTAAAGACGAAGTAGGAAGCATCAATGCAATATTGGATGTAGATAAAAAGATTGGATATGTATCAGAAGATAGCGATTATGGAGTTTTTGGAAAAATAGAAAAAGCAGAGAAGAAATACAAAACAATAAAAACAGCAAGTAGATACGAAATAAGACTTGGAGACGCACAAATTTATACAAATATAAATGGAAAAGAAGCAAAGAGTTATAAGGTAGAAATAGTAGATATAAGTTATTTAGATAAAAACCAAAACATAAGAATTAAAATAAAAGATCAAGAACTAATAGAAGAAACAGGTGGAGTAATACAAGGAATGAGTGGTACTCCACTAATTCAAAATGGAAAATTAATAGGCGCAATTAACTATGTAAATATGGAAGATCCAACAGAAGCCTATGCAATATTTGTAGATAAATTAATTTAAAAAAATATTTCTATTGCGAAATAGGTAAAAACGTGATATATTATAACAGAAAACTAAAATAAGAGGAGCAAAGCAAATGGGAATAATGAGTAAAATATTTGGCACATATTCAGAAAAAGAAGTAAAAAGAGTTATGCCATTAGTAGAAAAAATAAACAGTTTAGAGGAAGGAATATCAAAACTTAATGATGAAGAATTAAGACATAAGACAGTAGAATTTAAAGAAAGACTAGAAAAAGGAGAAACATTAGACGATCTTTTACCAGAGGCCTTTGCAGTCGTAAGAGAAGCTTCAAAAAGAGTATTAGGTTTAAGACATTTTGATGTTCAATTAATAGGTGGAATAATTCTTCACCAAGGAAGAATTGCAGAAATGAAAACAGGAGAAGGAAAAACTTTAGTTGCCACGCTCCCAGCATATTTAAATGCATTAACAGGAAAAGGTGTACATATAATTACAGTTAATGATTACCTAGCAAAACGTGATAGTGAATGGATGGGAAAAGTTTATAGATTCTTAGGTTTAACAGTTGGACTAGTTATAAGTGGAATGCAACCTGAGGACAAAAAGAAAGCTTATGCATCAGATGTAATATATGGAACAAACAATGAATATGGTTTTGATTATCTAAGAGATAATATGATTATATATAAACAACAAGCAGTACAAAGAGAGCTTAATTTTGCAATAGTAGACGAGATAGATAGTATTTTAATAGACGAAGCAAGAACACCATTAATAATTTCAGGAAGAGCAGATAAATCTTCAGATCTTTATAAAAAAGCTAATGATTTTGTAAAAAGATTAACTCCAAAAATTATAGTAGAAGAGGATGTTAAAGACTTTGAACAAGCAGAAGACAATGAAAAATATGATTATATAGTAGATTTAAAAGCAAAATCTGCATCACTTACACAAAAAGGTATAAAGAAAGCAGAACAATACTTTAATATAGCAAACTTCAATGATATAGACAATTCAGAGATTGTTCACCATGTTACACAAAGCTTACGTGCACATGGAATAATGAAAAAAGATATAGACTATATCGTAAAAGATGGGGAAGTATTAATTGTTGATGAATTTACAGGAAGAATAATGTATGGAAGAAGATACAATAATGGTTTACATCAAGCAATAGAAGCAAAAGAAAATGTAAAAATTGCTGATGAATCTAAGACACTTGCGACAATTACATTCCAAAATTTCTTTAGAATGTATAATAAATTATCTGGAATGACAGGAACAGCCATGACAGAAGAAGAAGAATTTAGAGAGATATATAACCTAGATGTTATCAGTATTCCAACAAACAAACCTATGATAAGAATAGACCAAAATGATGTAATATATAAAAATGAAAATGCAAAGTTTAGAGCAATAGTTGAAGATATAAAGGAAAGTCATGCAAAAGGACAACCAGTTCTAGTTGGTACAATATCAATAGAAAAGTCAGAAAAACTAAGTAATATATTGAAAAAAGAAGGAATAAAGCATGAAGTATTAAATGCAAAATTCCATGAAAAAGAAGCAGAGATAATAGCACAAGCAGGTAAATTTGGTGCAGTAACAATTGCAACAAACATGGCAGGACGTGGAACAGATATTATGCTAGGACGGAAACTCTGAATATCTTGCACTTCAAGAAATGAGAAAAAGACAAGTTCCAGAAGAACTAATAGAACAAGCAACAGCATTTAACGAGACAGAAGATGAAGCAATTTTACAAGCTAGAAAAGATTTTAAAGAGCTAAAAGCTAAATATGACGAGACAATAAAGGAAGAAAAGAAAAAAGTTGAAGAAGCTGGTGGCTTAAAGATAATAGGAACAGAAAGACACGAATCAAGAAGAATAGACAATCAGTTAAGGGGTAGAAGTGGTCGTCAAGGAGATAATGGAGAATCTAGATTTTATATTGGACTTGATGATGACTTAATGAAAATATTTGGTGGAGACATGATAACAAGTGTATATGACACACTTGGAGCTGACGAGAACATACCAATTCAGTCTAAAATGATTTCTAATGCAGTTGAAAGAGCACAAAAAAGAGTAGAAGGAAGAAACTTCAGCATTCGTAAAAACGTATTACAATATGATGATGTAATGAATGTACAAAGAGAGATTATTTACAAACAAAGAAGAGAAGTTCTAGACGGAAAGAATATTAAAGACAGTATACTTTCAGATATAGAAAGTTCAGCTGATGAAGTAGTAGAACTTTATTTATCAGACCATACTGTAAATAAAGAAGCATTTGTACAAGAAGTAAATAATATTTTTGCAATAAATATAGCGGATAAAGTAAACAACTTAAATAAAGAAGAAATAAAAGATTATATAAAGAAAACTGCATTATCAAATTATGAAGAAAAAGAAAAAGCCATTGGTTCAGAAACATTTAGAGAAATTGAAAGAGTAGTAATGCTAAAAGTAGTTGACCAAAAATGGATGGACCATATTGACGCAATGGACGAGCTTAAAAATGGTATAGGACTACGTGCATATGGACAAAAGAACCCTGTTGATCAATACAGAGTTGAAGGATTCGATATGTTTGATGAAATGGTTGCAAATATAAAACTAGATGTTGTTAAATTAATGCTACATCTTGAAAAAAGAGAAGAAGCAGTAAGAAGAGAGCAAACAGTACAAATTACAAAAGCAGCACAAGAAAACCTAAATAGCATAAATGTAGAGAGTTCTACTAAGAAAGAGGAACAAGCACCAAAAACAAATACAACAGTTGTAAACAATGGACCAAAAGTTGGAAGAAATGATCCTTGTCCATGTGGAAGTGGAAAAAAGTATAAAAACTGTTGTGGTAAATAAAATAGTATTCCCTTATAAATAAAGGAATTATGAAAAATAACAAAATCAAGAAATTTGTCCACGGTGGTCAAAATGTCCACAATTCGTCCACAGAAAAACAATTTTGTGGACAAGAATTTGAAAAACCTATATAAATAAAGGGAAAATCTACGTGGACAAACTTTGTGGACATAGTTATATAAATGTCAGCATTCGTAAATGTTGGCATTTTTTTCGTTCACTAAATTAGTGAAGGAGAGATAATTATGGTAAGCGTAAGAAAACGTGGAAAGGTATATGAATACCGTTTTGAAGTAGCAACAGTTGAAGGAACAAGAAAATGGATAAGCAGATCAGGTTTTGCAACAAAGTCAGATGCTTTTAAGGAGGGAGCAAAAGCATATAACGATTTTTATTATAATGGAACAAAAGTGCAATTAAAAGAAAATATGTCATATTCTGATTTTTTAGATTATTGGATAGACACCTATGCTTCATTTAATTTGCATTACTCAACAACAATATCTTATATAAACATTATAAAGAATCACGTTAAACCTAGAATAGGACTTTACAAATTATGGCAATTAGATACTAGATTATTGCAAGAGTTTATAAACAAAATATATGTTGAATATGCTTTTTCAAAAAATTATATGGCAAGTATTTTGAAAGTAATAAAAGGCTCTTTAAAGTATGCGTGTTATACATTAAATTATATAAATACTAACCCAGCAGAACACGTACACGCACCAAGAATAGACAAAATCAATAAAGATCCTGCACATATATTTACAGAAGAAGAAATAGAAAAAATCTTGAATAGATTTAGAGGGACACACTCAATTTATTATGCTTTTTTAACAGCATACTATACAGGTATGAGAGTATCAGAAGTTTATGGACTAACTTGGGATTGTGTAGATTTTGATAAAAAAACTATAACAATAAACAAGAATATAATAAAAAAGAATCAATTTGGACTACCAAAAAGAAAAAATATAACGAAAGGACATTCTGTTGGAATTTGGTATTATGGCGATTGTAAAAATCCACAAAGTAGAAGAACAATATCTGTTGGAGATACTTTAATCAATGCTTTAAAAGAATATAAACAAGAGCAAGAGGAAAATAGAAAATTTTATGGAGATTCTTATTTATGTTATTATGAAAAAAAAGTATTAAACGAAATAACTAAAAGGGAAGAAATAAAATTGGTTGAAGCAAAACTTGAACTAGGAGTATCTCTACCAGAGGCACAATTAGTTTTTGTTAAAGAAAACGGACAATTTTTAGGTACGGATTCTCCAAAGTATGCTTTTAAAGTTATTCATTATGAATTGGGTATAAACAGTAGATTCCACGATTTTAGAGATACTCACGCAACTAGGTTAATTGAAAATGGAGCAGATATAAAAGCAGTATCAAAAAGATTAGGACACTCAACTATTCAAACTACTTATAATATCTATGTTAAAGTGACACAAAAAATGGAAACAGACACCGTAGATAAGTTTGAAGATTATGCTAATAATTTGGAAATACCTAAAACAATAGATATGCCTTATTTATCATAATATATAAGGTAAAACATATTTTGAACTGATTATGTCAGTTCTTTTTTTATATCCATACATAGCCATCTTATTTATTTAAGGTGGCTAAATTTATATAGAAAGGAGGAAATGAAGATGTCACAATGCAAAGTAATTGCAGTTGCGAATCAGAAAGGTGGAGTTGGTAAGACTACTACTGCTTTTAATCTTGGCGTAGCATTATCAAAAGAGGGAAAGAAAGTATTATTGGTTGACTCTGATCCACAAGGAGATTTAACAACTTATGCAGGTTGGTATGAACAAGATAAACTACCTATTACTCTGCCAGACTTAATGGAACAGTCAATGAATGATGAGCCATTAAAAACAAAAGAAGCAATATTACACCATAAAGAGAATATTGACTTAATTCCATCTAGTTTGGATTTATCAGCATTAGAAATGTCATTAGTTAATGCTATGAGTAGAGAATATACTATGAGAAATTGTTTATCAGAAATTAAAAAAGACTATGATTATATTATTTTAGATTGTATGCCTAGTTTGGGAATGATAACAATAAATGCTCTTGCTAGTGCAGATAGTGTAATAATACCTGTTCAAAGCCAATATTTTGCAGCAAAGGGTATGACTCAATTATTAAAAACTATTTCAAAAGTAAAAAGACAAATAAACCCAGATTTAAAAATTGATGGTGTCTTACTTACTTTGGTAGATAAAAGAACTAATTTATCAAAAGAAATAGAAAATGAGATAAAAGAGAATTATGGTAGTATCTTAAAAGTTTATGATACCCAAATACCACTTGCTATAAAAACTGCTGAATCAACTTCAAGAGGTAAAAGCATATTTACTTATGATAAGAATAACAAAGTGGCAGAAGCATATTCTTCGTTTGCAAAGGAGGTGTTGGAAGATGGCAAAGACAGAGTCAAAAATGCCACTACCAAAATTAGATGACCTTTTTACAACAGAAGAAGAAAGAGATAATGCTAAACTTGAAAAAGTTGTTGATATTAACTTAAATGATATTGATGACTTCCCAAATCACCCATTTAAAGTTATTGATAATGAAGAAATGGAAAAGATGAAAGATAGCATTGTAGAAAATGGTGTATTAGTACCTGCATTAGTTAGACCAAAATCAAATGGTAAATATGAAATGATATCAGGACATAGAAGAAAGTTTGCAAGTCAATTAGCAGACAAAGAAACTATACCTTGTATTGTAAGAGATTTATCAGATGATGAAGCAGTTATAATAATGGTAGATAGTAATATGCAAAGGGAAGAAATACTACCAAGTGAGAAAGCATTTGCTTATAAAATGAAGTTAGAAGCGTTAAGTCATCAAGGAAAAAGAAATGATTTAACTTCGTGCCAAGTTGGCACAAAGTTGCGTTCTGATAATATTTTAGCCGAAACATCAGAAGATAGTGCAAGGCAAATTCAAAGATATATCAGACTAACTGAACTAATACCAGAATTATTAGATATGGTAGATGAAAAGCGAATTGCATTTCTACCAGCAGTAGAACTTTCTTATCTTAAAGAAGAAGAACAATATTCTTTATTAGACTGTATAGAATATAATGACGCTACACCATCTCACGCACAGGCAATTATCTTGAAAAGATTAAGTCACGAGGGAAATCTTGATGAAGATAAAATTGATACTATTTTATCGCAAGAAAAACCTAATCAAATTCCCAAAATCAAATTTAATGAGAGTAGGATAAGAAGTGTACTCCCAAAGAATATTGAAGACAAAAAAATTGAAGATTATGTCGTAAATGCTCTTGTTTTTTACGAAAAGCATTTGCAAAAACAAAAAGCAATGGAAGCAAGATAGTGGGAGTAATAATTCCATTGTACCCCTTCCTACAACCTACCCCTAGTATTTATACTAACTATTTATTACTAACTGAAAAAAAATAAATATTTACACAAATGCAAAATAAAATATTTTAGTTTATACTAACATCAACAAACAAAGAAAGGATGATTTTGTATGAAAAAAATATGTATCTTGGTAAGTATTTTAGTTTCAATAGCAGGAGGAGTTATTTTTAACATTCCAAGTAAGCAAGAAACACCAAAACTAGAACAAGTTAATGTTAGCGAAAAAATCGTGGAAGATAAAGTGGGAGAAGATTTGCAAACTGATGTTAAGAATAATCTTGCTGAAAAAAACGAAAGCAATGAAATACTAGAACAGGAACAAAAGGAAGAAAAGCAAGAAAAACAAGAAGTAAAATCAGAATCCAAACCACAAGAACAAAAAGTTTCTTCGGCAAGTAAGTCTGAAAAAAAGTCAGATAAGAGTAAAACTGAAAATAAGGCAAATAATAATGTTTCATCACAAGCGAAAGAAGAATCTAAACAAGAAGCACCAAAAGAGAACAAGAAAAGTGAACAAAATTCAAATAGTACAAACAACCAACAATCACAAAATGGAGTGACTACGAAATTTTATGAATCAATAACAGGAGGAAAGAAAGAGTTTTCTTCTGAAAGTGAAGCATTTGCTCGTGGTACAGAAATCCAAAATAAAGAATTAGACTATGTTTTAGACTATAATGAATTACACCCAGAAGCACCAATACAACCAGATATAAATTATTTTAGAGTTTATCCATCATTCATAGATGAAAACGGTAATTATTGGTATTATCTGCATTTCTTTTGTCAAAGTGGAGAGGGAAAAGATGAATACTTAAAAAATAGGTTTTAATGGCTCATAATATTGAGTCATTTTTTTTGATTAAAATTTTAGAAAGAAAGGAAGAATAAAATGAAGAAACTAACTTCGTGCCTAGTCTTAACACTAGGTCTTTTAATTGGATTTACAGTTAATGCACAAGCAGTAAGTGCAGCAACTTTAAGTCAAAAACAAACAAATTATTTTTATGATAGAGCCAGAGGAGATGGAAGTGATCATCATTCTTGGTATTGGAAATTATATGAAATGGATGGCGAAGTTTCATATTGTATTGAGCCAAATGTAAAAGAGGGAACAACCTATAACCCTGGAACTTGGGAAGCAACTGGACTTCCAAACGAAATTAAAGAAAGATTATTGTTAATTGGATATTATGGCTATACTTATCCAGGTCATCAAACATTAGAATATAGAGCAGCAACACAAGGTATGATTTGGGATACCATTATTGGTCACGGAGCAAATACTACTTTTTCTAGTGAAAGATGGGGAGCAGGAACACCTTGGGATGTATCAGCACAAAAAAATGAGATAAATAATTTAATTGCTCATCATTATGATAGACCATCATTTAATGGACAATCTTATAAATTACAAGTAGGACAATCTTTAACTATTACTGATTCAAATAATGTATTATCACAATATAGTATTAGTGTAAGTGGTGCAGAGTATAGTGTTAATGGAAATGAGTTAACAATTAAACCTACTAAAAGTGGTGCAATAGATTTAACACTAACTAAAAAAATGCCTTATTCATCTGCTTATAAGTTATTTGTAGGTAATGAAATACAAAATATGTTAGTTCCAGGAACTACTGATCCAGTTATTGCAAAAATAAGAATCAATAGTTATACAACACCAGTAGAGGGACACAAAAGAGATAGTGAAACAGGTAACGCACAAGGACAAGCAACTTTAAAAGGAGCAGAGTACGGCGTTTATGAAACTTCAACAGGCAAATTAGTCACAACTGTTGTAACTGATGAAAACGGATATTTCAAAAGTGACGCAGTATTAGAATGGAAAGATTATTATTTACAAGAAATAAGACCAAGCGAGGGTTATGAATTAGACAAAACTCGTTATAATGTTGATGTTAAAGGTAAAGAAAAAGCAACAGTAGATGTTGTAGAAAAAGTAATTAAAAATTATATTTCTATTCTTAAACAATATGAACACGTTGATGGAGAAACAAAATTTTTAAATGCAGAAAAAGGTATTACTTTTGAAATTTATTATCCAAACGGAAATAAGTTTGATGAAATTACAACAGATAAAAATGGATATGCTAGTATCAATCTACCTTATGGTGTATGGAAATTCCACCAAGTAAATACTACAACAGGTTATGAAAAAATTTATGATTTTTATATAACTGTTAGTGAAACAAGCCAAAAAGAACAATATTATAATATTTTAAATAATGCTTTAAGTGCTTATTTACAAGTTATTAAAGTAGATGAAGAAACTGGTAAAACTATTGCTATTGCAGATACAACTTTTAAAATATTAAATACTGACACAGGCGAATATGTTAGTCAATTTGTAGGTGGTAAAGTAATTAGTGAATTTAAAACTGATGAAAAAGGTGTATTAGTGACACCATTAAAATTACAAGCAGGTAATTACAAACTAATTGAAGTATCAGCACCAAATGGATATTTAAAAGACAAAAATGGATTAGTGTTCACTATTGGAAATGATACACATTATAGTTATACAACTTATGGAGCATTTATTACTGTGACTTATAAAAATACTCCTATAAAAGGACAATTAGAAATTCATAAAACTGGTGAAGATATTGTCATTGAAGATGGAGAATTTACTTATGGAGATAAAAAGTTAAGTGGTGTGACTTTTGAAATCTATGCAGAAGAAGATATTTTATCTGCTGATGGAAACCATTTATATTATCATAAAGGAGATTTAGTAGATACTATTACAACTGATGAAGATGGATATGCTATATCAAAAAAATTGCCACTTGGTAGATACTATTTTATTGAAGTAAAAACACAAGATGAATATGTACTTGATAATCAAAAGCACTACTTTGTTTTAAAAGAAGTAGATGAAGAAACTGCTGTTGTTTATGAATCATATAGTGCATTAAATTATTTGAAAAAAGGAACTCTTGAATTTACTAAAAAAGATTTAGTAGATGGAGATGTTATTCCAAATACAGTTATTGAAGTTTATACAGAAAATGATGAGTTAATTTTCACAGGAACAACTGATGAAGATGGAAAAGTTGTTATTCCAGAATTAAAAGTTGGAAAATACTATATCATTGAAAAAGAGGCTGCAACAGGTTATGTTATTACTGATGAAAAAGTATATTTTGAAATAAAGGACAATGGCGAAATCGTTAAAGCAGAAATGAAAAATAAACCTATAACTGGAACTCTTGAATTTACTAAAACTGATGTAAGCACAGGAGAGCCACTACCAAACACTTTAATAGAAATCTATAATGAAAATGATGAATTGATTTTTAGTGGCAGAACAGATGAAAATGGTAAAATCACTATTCCAGAAATAAGATATGGAAAATATTATATTTTAGAAAAGGAAGCACCTGAAGGATACACTTTAAATCCAGAAAGAATGTATTTTGAAATTCTTGAAGATGGCGAAGTAGTTAAAGCAACAATGACAGATGAACTAATACCAATAGAAGTTCCTAATACAGGTATTTATGACTCTCATTTAATTGAGATTGTCGGATCACTAATGACATTAGGTGGAATAGGAGTGATTGTTTATGTTAAAAAGAAAAAATCAATCAAAAATAAATAATAAAAATACTAGAAAGAGTCAACTAATTTTAGTTGGCTCTTTACTAATTATTGTAGGTATAGGAATTATAAGTGGTAAATATCTCTATAACTATATACAAGAAAAAAATGAAGAAAAGTTAATTGATGTGTTTTTTGAAGAACAAGAAGAAATTACTGATAATAGAGATAATGAAGAACAAGAAGAAGTGAATGAAACACAAAAAACTACTGAAACAAAGATAGATTATTTTGCAGTAATTAAAATACCAAAAATAGGACTAGAAAAAGGTTTAGCACCAAAAGGTAGTTATTATAATAATGTTAATAGAAATATTTTTGTTTTAAACGAATCCGATATGCCAGATAAAGACAAAGGGAATGTTATTCTTGCAGGACACTCTGGTAATGCAAGAACATCATATTTTAAAAATCTTTACAAATTAGAAAATGATGATGAAGTAAGTATTTTCTATAATGGCTATGAATACAAATACAAAGTTGTAAATCATTATGACATTGAAAAGACTGGAAAAGCCAATATTGTTAGAAATGCAGAAAAAACTACCTTGACTTTAATTACTTGCAGACACAACACAAATAAGCAAATTATATATATTTGTGAATTAGTTGAAAAAATATAGGAGGAAATATGGAGAATAAATATAATCTAAATCAAATATGTAAAGCATTGGAAAAATTATTTGAAGCAGGATTTAATACAGATAAGAAAATTTTAGCAATGAAATTGGAAGATTTAATAAAAATAGGTAATCTAACATCTTCTGAAATAGTAATAATAATTGATTTTAGAATGGCAGTTAAAAATAAACAAATAACTACTTTTTTAAGTGGATATAAAGAGAAAGGAAATGAAAGATAATGTTTGAATATAATGTTAATTTACTAGGAAATGCAACGATAACAGTTGTTGCTGAAAATAAAGAAGAAGCAGAAAGAATTTTAAAAGATACTATGGAAAGTATTAACTTAAAAAGTTTAAGAGAAAAAGATTCATCAAGAAATGATGTATCAATTATTGATAGTGAAGTAATTATAAAAATGAGTGAAAAAAATAGAAATAGAGATAGGGGGGAAAGATAAAATGGCATACTCAACGAAAGTACCATCTTTAAAAGTTAAAACAAGTATTGATAGTTTTAATAAATTAGTAGAAATATTAAATATACAAGCAGAGAATAGTGATGAAAATATTTCTAAAAAGTCTATAAAATTAAAAGAAAAATTATTGAAATACAGTGTTCCTAAACAAACCGAAGAAGAAAACTTTATTGATATAAGATTTTATCAAAATGAAGTATTAGATTTGTTTCACATTTTATTTGACAAAGTGAAAGATACAATAAGTTATGAAACAAACTATTATGAAATCTTATTAGAAGCAAGAAGTCAATTAAATAAAAGCAATGAATAAAATAGTCTAATTTAGAATAGGAGGTGCAATATGGCGAGTAAATTAAGACTAATTACAGACCTTTATGGAGAAACTTTAACAGAGATAAGCAATAATCCAGATGAATGGATGTCCTTTTTGGAATGTGCTGCAATGAACTATAAATATCCATTTAATGATCAAGTTTTAATTTATGCACAAAGACCACAAGCAGTTGCCTGTGCAAAAATAGAGGCTTGGAATAAGCAAGTTGGTAGATGGGTTAATCGTGGTGCAAAAGGGATAGCACTTCTGTCAGAAGATAATGGCTATACTAATTTAAGATATGTTTTTGATATTGCAGATACTAATAGTAAATATGGTAAAAGTTTTAGATTATGGTCAGTTCCAAAACCTTATGAATTAGACATTATTGAATCACTAGAAAATAAGTACGGAGAACTTGAAGATAAAAGTTCTTTGGGTATTGCAATAAAATCAGTTGCTAAAATTATAGTTGAAGATAATATATCAGATTATTTAGATGATTTAATGTTTTATAGAGAGAGCAGTTCTTTGGAAAATCTATCCGAAGAAAATGTAAAAACTCTATTTCAAAATGCACTTGAAAACAGTATTGCATTTTCAATAATAAAAAGGTGTGGATTAGATCCTAAACAGTATTTTTCACAAGAAGATTTTAGTACAATATTAAATTTTAATAGTTATGACACAATAACTAGATTAGGTGTAGCAACAAGTGAAATATCAGAAATGGGACTTCGTGAAATTTATCAAACAATAAAAAAACTACGATTAAATGAAATAAATAAAATTCGCACATTTGAAGTTGAAAATGATTTGTCTTATGATGTAAGTGTAAACGGAAATAATGCCGAGAGGAGGAATGAAAATGAGCATAACTTATACACGCCAAGGGGATTACGAGATACCAGACTTGATGATACCAGAGAACAAGATTCAAGTGGAGGGCAAATACGCAATGATGAGATTAAGATACTTGAAAGAGAACAAGAAAAGCCTTTATACAACTCTACTAATGAAGAATCAACTTCCACAACATTTGATGGAGATACAAGAGATAGCACAAGAGAGAGTGGAACAAATAGTATCAGAGATGAAAGTCAAGGAGAATATAACAGAGAACTTGAAACAACAAGACCAAATGAAGTGGGTACAACTAATGAACAACTTGAAGATGTCAGCCGAGGAGATAGTAGCGAACGAATTGATTTACACCTAGATGTTTATAATAAAACAAACAATGTAAGTTATGTGGTAGTAGATGAAAAAATAAATCAGATATTAAGCACAACACCACATTTAAGAAAATCAAATAAGGAAATAAAAGACTTTTTCAATAATGAACAAGATATAACAAAACGAGTAAACTATTTAAGAGAAATATTTAATTCAGATTATACTGGTGTTATAGTTGATGACCAAATGTATTGGTATAAAACTTATGACAACGGTATTTTATTTTGCAAAGGAAAAAGTTTTATAAACAGAGAGGCAGAAAGTTTAGTAAGTTGGGAAGATTTAACTTATCATTATGAAGCAATGATATTGTTAAATCAGTTAAATGATAAAATTGAGCCTTTGCCAAGTCTTACGGATCAATTAAGTTTTATTGAAGATAATAGTGAGAAAACTGTATCAGATTTAGAATTTACGCAAGAATTTATTGATAGATATTTAACAGAACAAAGTAGTGAATCTAAATATAGAATTTATGAAGTGTTCCAAAAAAGTTATTCAACAGATGATAATATTAACTTTATTAAAAATCAATATGGTATGGGTGGATCAAGTTATACTATAAAAGGCTCTGGAATAGGAGTTAGTTATGATTATAAAGGAATTAGATTTAATCGTGGCTATTTTGATCCTAGTTCAAAAGAGCAATTATTCAAATGGAATTATATAGAAAAAAGAATAAAAACTTTAATTAAAGAAGATAGATACTTAAATCCAAAAGAAAAAGAAGATTATCCTAAATGGTTAGAAGATACAGAAAAAGAAAGAGAGTTTATAGAAGCAAGTGAAAGACTTGCAGAAGTTGAAAAAGAAGAAAGTAATGTAGAAGAAACTTTTGAATATCAATATCATTTAGGAGATAAAGTTTATATAGGTGCTGATGAATATGAAATATTAAATTTAGGAGATATAAATGTAGTTTTATATGATTATCAATATCCTTTATTTAATCGTGAAATGTCAAGAGAAGAATTTGATAGGAAAGTAAAAGAAAATCCATCAAATGACCATTTAAAGACCAAAGTAATCAAAATAAAAGAGCAAAATGTTCCAGTTGATTACAATTACTATGAAGATGAAAATATAGATAATGAAGAAAATGAAATACAAGATATTTCTAATGAAACAGAATCTATTACAAATGTAGAAAATAATGAAATACCATCTGAAAAAACAGAAGAACAAATAATTCCAAAATTAGAAAAAAAGAAAAGTAATAAAATAACTTCTTTTGATATACACCCAGACATTCCTGTTTCTGATAGAAATCAATTTAGAATATTAAATGATAATTTAGGAGAGGGAACATTAAGAGAAAAATTTAATCGTAATGTTGAAGCAATAAAAGTATTAAAAAAATGTGAAGAAGAAAATAGATTTGCAACACCAGAAGAACAAGAGATTTTATCACAATATGTTGGTTGGGGAGGACTACCACAAGTATTTGATGAAATGGATTCTTCTTGGAGTAATGAATACTATACTTTAAAAAACTTACTTGATGAAACAGAATATTCACAAGCAAGAGAATCAACTTTAACAGCATTTTATACACCACCAGTTGTTATAAGAACAATGTATAAAGCATTAGAAAATATGGGGCTAAAAACTGGTAATATTTTAGAGCCTAGTTGTGGAACAGGTAATTTTATAGGTATGCTACCAGACTCATTAAAAGACTGTAAAATATATGGGGTAGAATTAGATTCTATAAGTGGTAGAATTGCTAGACAACTTTATCAAAAGTCATCAGTGGCAGTTCAAGGTTATGAAGATACTAATCTTCCTAATTCATTTTTTGATGTTGCAGTAGGCAATGTTCCATTTGGAGATTTTAAAGTAATAGATAAGAAATATGATAAAAATAAATTTTTGATTCACGATTATTTCTTTGCTAAAACTCTTGATAAGATACGACCAGGAGGAGTTGTTGCATTTATAACTTCAAAAGGTACACTAGATAAGGAAAATCCAAGTGTTAGAAGATATATAGCACAACGAGCCGATCTATTAGGAGCAATAAGACTACCGAATAATACTTTTAAAGCAAATGCAGGAACAGAAGTCACTTCTGATATTATATTCTTACAAAAAAGAGATTCTATTACTGACATTGAGCCAGACTGGGTATATCTAGGAGAAGATGAAAACGGTATAAAAATGAATCAATATTTCATAGATAATCCAGATATGATAATGGGTAATATGGAAATGATTTCTACTAGATTTGGTTATGATTCTGCTTGTATATCTGATGGAACTAATTTAGAAAATAAATTAGAACAAGCAATTTCAAATATACACGCCGAAGTAAAAGAATATGAATTAGACGATATTGGAGAAGAAGATAATTCCATTGAAGCAGATTTAACAGTTAAAAATTTTTCATATACAATACTAGATGATAAAATATATTTCAGAGAAAATAGCCGTATGTATCCACAAGATTTGGCTATGACTACTGAAAATAGAGTTAGAGGACTTATAGAAATAAGGGACTGCGTTAGAACTCTTTTAGAGTACCAAACAGAAGATTATCCAGAAGAAGATATAAAGAGGGAACAAGATAAATTAAATCGTTTATATGACGCTTTTACAAAGAAATATGGACTTATAAATAGCAGAGGAAATAACTCTGCTTTTTCTAATGATTCAAGTTATTATTTACTTTGTTCATTAGAAATATTAGATGAAAATGGTAATCTTGCAAGAAAAGCAGATATGTTCACAAAAAGAACTATTAGACCTAAAAAAGAAATAACAACAGTTGATACTGCAAATGAGGCTTTAATCGTTTCACTATCTGAAAAAGCAAGAGTTGATATAAACTATATGCAAGAATTATGCAATATGGATATGGACGAAATGCTTAAAGATTTAGAGGGAGAAATATTTAATGTGCCAGAATATGGAGAGCCTAATCATTGGGTGACTGCTGATGAATATCTTTCTGGAAATGTTAGAGAAAAATTAAGAATAGCAGAAAAATTTGCAGAAACTGATGATAGATTTAATGTAAATGTTAAATATTTAAAAGAAGTACAACCCAAAGATTTAAGTGCTAGTGAAATAAGTGTAAGACTAGGATCAACTTGGATACCAACAGAAGATATTAAAGTATTTATAGAATATTTACTTAATCCGTCTTGGCAAGTAAGTAATAATATCAATGTTCATTATATGGAATCAACTTCTGAATGGTATATTGATGGTAAAAATTATGATAGATATAATGTTAAAGCAAATAATACTTATGGAACACATAGAGTAAATGCTTATAAGATTATAGAAGATAGTTTGAACTTGAAAGATACAAGAGTATATGATTATTTTGAAGATGAAAATGGTAAAAAGGTAGCAGAACTTAATAAGAAAGAAACTGCTATTGCACAAGCAAAACAAGAACAAATAAAACTTGCTTTTGAAGAATGGATTTGGAAAGAGCCAGAGCGTAGAGAAAGATTAGTTAAAACTTATAATGAAAGATTTAATTCAATAAGACCTCGTGAATATGATGGTAGTCATATAACTTTTGATGGAATGAATCCAGAAATAACATTAAGAAAGCACCAAGTTAATGCCATAGCAAGAATACTTTATGGTGGAAATACTTTATTAGCACACGAAGTAGGAGCAGGAAAAACTTATGAAATGGTTGCTGCTGCAATGGAATCAAAAAGACTTGGTTTATGTAATAAATCATTATTTGTAGTACCTAATCATATTGTAGAACAATTCGGTCAAGAGTTCTTGCAATTATATCCTAGTGCTAACATTTTAGTCACAACGAAAAAAGATTTTGAAACTGCTAATCGTAAAAAATTTTGTTCAAGAATTGCCACAGGAGATTATGACGCAGTTATTATTTCACACTCACAATTTGAAAAAATACCAATGTCAGTAGGAAGACAAATCTCTATAATTCAAAAACAAATTGATGATATAACTTTTGGTATTCAAGATTTAAAAAATAGTAATGGCGAAAGATTTTCTATCAAACAAATGGAGAAAACAAAAAAGAGTTTAGAAGCAAGACTTGCTAAACTTAATGACACATCAAGAAAAGATGATGTTATAACTTTTGAAGAACTTGGTGTTGATAGATTATTCGTAGATGAAGCACATTATTATAAGAATTTATTTCTTTATACTAAAATGAGAAATGTTGGAGGAATAGCACAAACAGAAGCACAAAAGTCATCTGATTTATTTATGAAATGCAGATATTTAGATGAAATAACAGGTGGAAAAGGTGTAGTGTTTGCAACTGGAACTCCTGTTTCTAATTCTATGGTAGAGTTATATACAATGCAAAGATATTTACAGTATGGCGAACTTGAAAAAAGACATCTTCAACAATTTGACGCTTGGGCTTCAACCTTTGGAGAAACTGTCACTGCCATAGAATTGAGTCCAGAGGGAACTGGATATAGAGCAAAAACAAGATTTGCAAAGTTCTTTAATTTGCCAGAACTAATGGCAATGTTTAAAGAAGTTGCTGATATACAAACTGCCGATATGCTTAATCTTCCTGTACCAAAAGCAAACTATCATAATGTTGTTATAGAGCCTAGTGAGATACAGAAAGAGTTAGTAAAAGACTTATCTGAAAGAGCAGAAAAAATAAGAAACAGAATGGTAGATTCATCAGTTGATAATATGTTAAAAATAACAAATGATGGTAGAAAACTTGCACTAGATCAAAGACTTTCTAATGATATGTTAGAAGATTTTGAGCATAGTAAAGTTGCAACTTGTGCAGATAATATATACGAAATATGGAATAAAACAAGTGAAGATAAATCTGCACAATTAGTGTTCTGTGATTTATCAACTCCACACAATGATGGTAATTTTAATGTGTATGATGACCTTAAAAAGAAACTAATAGAACGAGGAATACCAGAAGAAGAAATTGCTTTTATACACAATGCAAATACAGATGTTAGAAAGCAGGAATTATTTAATAAAGTAAGGCGAGGACAAGTAAGAGTTTTAATGGGTAGTACACAAAAAATGGGAGCAGGAACAAACTGTCAAGATAGGTTAATTGCACTTCACGATTTAGATTGTCCTTGGCGACCTAGTGATTTAATTCAAAGAAGTGGGCGTATTATTAGACAAGGAAATAAGAATCCAGAAGTAGATATTTATAGATATGTCACAGAGGGAACTTTTGACGCATATTTATATCAATTAGTAGAAAATAAACAACGATTTATTTCACAAATAATGACCTCTAAAACACCAGTAAGATTTGCAGAAGATATAGATGAAACTGCTTTATCTTATGCAGAAATTAAAGCATTAGCAGCAGGAAATCCAGATATAATAGAAAAGACAGAACTTGATACCCAAGTTGCAAAATTAAAATTATTAAAACAAACTCATTTAAGCGAAATCTATGCTATGGAAGATAAAGTAATAAAATATTATCCTAATGAAATAAAAAGATTAGAAACAAAGATAGAAGATTTAAAAGAAGATTTAGAACATTTTAAAGCAAATGATACACCAGATAATTCATTTGAAAAAATGATAATAAATGGCGAAACACTTTCTGAAAGAAAAGAAGCAGGAGAAAAAATAATTGAAATTTGTAAGTCTATGACTAATCCAGAGCCGATAGAAATTGGAGAGTACAAAGGCTTTAAAATGATGTTATCTTTTGATACAATGTCCAGAACTTTTTATATGGGATTAAAAAATAACTTATCACATAAAGTAGAGTTAGGTAGTGATCCGAGTGGTAATATTACTCGTATTGATAATGTATTAAATGATATAGAAAAGAAATTAGAAGATACAAAAAATACTCTTGAAGATACTAAAAAACAATATGAGAATGCTAAAATAGAAATGCAAAGACCATTCCCACAAGAGGAAGAATTAAAGGAAAAATCTAAACGATTAGATGAGTTAAATATTAAATTAAATCTTAACGAAAAAGATAAAGAAATTATTGATGATGGTAATGAAGAAATAGATAATAGTCAAATGTGCAAAAAGGAATATGAAAGATAAATTGCACATTCGTAATTCCTAAATATTTAATTTAAAATTATTTTAGGAGGTGCAAATATGTGTGAGAAAAACAATGAAACATTTTTAGAAGATTATTGTGAAGAAGCATTTGCAGAATTTGTATCTGACTTACAACTATCATTAGAAGCAAACAACAAAGATTATAAAAATCTAAATAAGCAACGATTTAAAATTTTAGATGACTATCCTAATGTTAGAGAAATAATAGAAAATGGAAGTTGTGAAAGTTTAAATTCGGAAGAAGTAAAGGCTTTAATGACTTATATTAGTTTAATGGATAGTTGTTCAATAATTGTAGAAAAAGAATTGTTTTTAAAAGGTATGAAAGAAGTTTGTTGTTTGTTAAAAAATTAAAAATCTTAATTGAAATTAGAGTGATTTTAGTTAAAACTATTATCACTCTTTTTTAATTTTTAGAAAGGAAAAATTATTATGGAACAAAAAATTAGAGAAGAATTATATACAAAATTAGAAATGGAATTAAGCGAATATAAAAAAGGTTTATTAGAACTATCTGGTAAAGAAATTATAGATAAGTCTTATGAAACTGCTATTAAAGAAGAAATGATTTATTCATTTTATCCAGAGTCTGAAAAGTTTGATATAAATGAAATAAAGGCATTGAAGAATCAAGAAAATTCATTAAATGCTTTATATCAAGGATGGATGGATTCAGACTTAAATATTTGCCAATTACTTGAAGATAATGTATATGATACTTTACAAGAATTAGTTGAAGAACAAAAAGAAAATTTAAAGAAAAATAAAAAACACGATAAGGAAAGGTAGGTAATATTATGGCATATTATCAACCCGAAGAAATACAAAGAGCAAAAGAAATGGATTTATATACCTATTTAAAAAATTATGATCCAGAGGAGTTAGTTCATTTTAGTAGAGATACTTATATGACAAGAACTCACGATAGTTTAAAAATATCTAATGGAATGTGGTATTGGTTTTCAAGAGGTATAGGTGGAAAAACTGCATTAGAATATTTAATTCAAGTAAAAGAATATTCTTTTATTCAGGCAGTAGAAACAATTTTAGGATATGCAAAAGAAAGTCCACCTATTCAATATAAAAAACAAGAAAAAATTAAAAATGTAAAACTTATATTGCCAAAAAAATCTGATAGTAATGATAGAGTTATAAACTATTTAATAAGTAGAGGAATTGACAAAGATATTATAAATGAGTGTATTGATAATAACTTAATTTATGAAGATTTGCCGAATCATAATGTTGTATTTGTTGGCTATGATAAAAACAATACACCACGATATGCAGGAGTAAGAGCAACAAATAGTAGTAGATATATGAAAGACGCTTATGGAAGTCATAAAGCATTTTCTTTTAAATTAGATTCAATAGAAAAAAGTGATGAAGTTCATTTATTTGAAAGTGCGATTGACTTATTATCTTATGCAACGATACAAAAAATAGATAACAAAGAATGGTATAATGATAATCTTTTATCACTTGCAGGAGTTTATCAACCTGCAAAAAAAATTGATGAAAGTAAGATACCATTAGCATTAAATTATTATCTTAATCAAAATCAAAATATAAAAAAGATATATTTGCATTTTGATAATGATAGTGCAGGAAGAATAGCAACAATGGCACTTAAAACTGTTCTTCCAAAACAATATGAAGTCATTGATGATCCACCACAAGTTGGTAAAGATTTCAATGACTTTTTATGTGCCAAAGTTGGAATAAATTATAAGAAAAGATACGAAAGGGAAAGGTAAAAAAATATGAAATTTGATTATTTAAAATTAGCAGAAATTATTAAAGAAAGAAGAATTGAATTAGGTATTTCTACGAGAAAACTAGCCGAAAAGATAGGAATAAGTCACGCAGAAATATCAAGATTTGAAAATGGTTTGAAGCCTGGCTTTTATTTCATACCATTTATAAAACTATGTAAGGAGTTAGATTTAGATATAGAAGTTTTATTAAAAGTTGTAGGATTACTTGAAGAAAAAGAAGATAAAAAATATGTAGTAAGAGTAGTAAATGCAGATGAAGACTTTTTTGAGATAAATGCAAAAAATGAATATGAAGCAGCAAAAATTGTTTCAAAATTTGTAATTCAAAATGACATTGTTGATTTAGATTTTAATAAAAAATTTGAAGTAGAAGTAGAAGAAATTGATGAAGAAAATGAAGAAATTTCTGATGAAGAATGCGAAGAATTAGAAGAAGATTCTTTTATGAAAATGCAATGTGAAAATTGCAAGTATCATTGTCCTTATTGTGGAGAATGTACTCTTGGGGAGTAAATCTATTGTCTAGCAAGCACTGAATTTATACTCCCGTACAAATTCGTATGTGGGGAAATCCCCAATCCCCTTGCTAGACAAAAATCAATTTAAGAGAAAGGAATGATTATAAAATGAGTGAATTATTATTTTTTATTTTAGGTTTAGTTATAGGTGGTCTTTGTGCGACAACTCTTATGTGTTGTTTACAAATAAATCGTATAAATGAATTAGAAAGAGAAATTGTCAGAAAAGAAACTCACGAAGAAAATTCGGAGGAAGTAAAATGCGAAGTCGTAGAATAAAAAAACAAATCTGGCTTAATGATGAAGAAGATTATATTCTAAAAACTAGATCGGAGTCAGTTGGAATGAATGCTTCTGATTATATTAGACAATTACTTGTTGGATATAAGCCAAAAGAAAAGCCACCAGAAGAATTTTATAATGCAATTAAAAGTATTCGTGCTATTGGTAATAATATAAATCAGATTGCACGAATGGCAAATGCAAGAGGTGTTGTAGATGTTCCTCATTTTAATAAAGAGGTAGATAAATTAAATCAATTAGTTATTGATATAAAAAATAAATATTTACGCCCCGAAAAAGAAGAGTAAATTATGATAAGGTAATAGTCAATAATAACAAAAAATGATATAATATGTTATTAGTAAATCAGATACTATGGGGGAAGATAAGAAATGATAAATTTGTTTAAATTTTATGAACAGAATGTAAAGAATGATGAATATTATTATAGATTTTTTGATGATTTAGTTACTCACCCTCATAGGATAAGTGATGAAATTAAAACAGCATTTGATATAGAAGAAGATGAAGATTATTTAGATTTTGAAATCTTTGATGAAGACGAGGCAATAGAAAAGTTTAAGGGATTATGTGAGCCTAATTTAGATATAAGTTCTGATAAGAATAAAAGAATGTTTTATTATTTATGCTTTTATCTTTATAAGAATGGGTATGTTATAAAAGAGTTCCCTAGGTTATTATCAAGACCACCAGAAGATCCTTATGAATTTACTTATAATGACATAAGAAACAAAATATTATCACTCAATATGGATCGTAATGGGACTGTTCCATATATAATTAGAAGAAAACTTGTTGCTAATTTAACTTTTGAAAAAAAATCATCAATAGTAGTAGAAGATGATATTGATACAATATTCAAAAGAATATCAACGAGAAGTGCAACATTTGAATCTATGGCAATAGATGAAAAATTAAAGGAAATAGCAAATTGTATTGAATTTATGTTGCGTGAAGATGATAAATATAAAGAAATAAATTATAATGAAGTTGCTTTTGAATATATTAACAACGAGATAGTAAAGGGTTATAGAAAAAAGATACAGTGTTTTAGACACGCTTCTGGGAAAGCAATTAAAGAAAGAGAAAAATTGACAGAAGCACAGAAAGAATTTTTGATAGATTATGGTATAACAATTATTAAAGTTATTTATCAAATCTTAAATAAATAATATAGGAGGTAATATGGAGAGAACAGATTATGACCAAATTATTCATAGTCAACTTGAAGACATAGCAGTTATTGACTATGGAATAGTTAAGGGAAACGAAACAATAGTTTTTATTAAAGCAGGGCAAGATGGATCAATGTACGGATACCAAAATAAATATTTAAAGATAGCAGATAATATAAATAAAGAATATGGTTATACTGTTATTTGTTCTTCAAATCCGTTTGATGGTACGAATCCATTAGATAATGCAATGAAAGTAATAGAAGATTATTGTGAAGAACAAGAATTTGATGATTATAAAATTTTCTATATGGGACATTCAAATGGTGCTTTAATAGGTGCTTGGTTTGGTGTAAATTATCCTAGAATAAAAAGAATGCTTTTAGTAAACGGACCTCTTATGTATAATTGGCATAAAACAAAAGAAGGAATACAAAAATTTTCAGGAGAAAAATTGGTGTTAGTATATGGAAGTTTAGATCAATCGTTTCAATATACTGGACTCATTAAGCCATTAGAAAATGAAAAGGTAAAGTTGGAAATAATAGAAGGTCAAGACCACCATTTTTCAACAGATACTTTTGATTTTAAAAAACTACCAGAAAAATTTTTGTTAAATTAGTTATTTAGAGATTATCAAGAAATTGATAGTCTTTTTTTATTTTTAAAAAGAAAGAGAGGGAGAAAATGGCAACAACAGGAATATGGAAAATAGAAAAAAGATTAGATAATGTTTTAGAATATACAACTAATATAGAAAAAACAAAAATTAGTGATTATGGTAACGATAGTTATTATGACTTGCATAATGTTATTGAATATGTTGAAGCAGATTATAAAACAGAAGAACAATACTATGTTTTTGGAATAAATTGTTCCCCAGAAACTGCACTAGAAGAAATGAAAATAACGAAAGAACAATTTGGAAAAACAACAGGAATACTTGGCTTTCACGCATTTCAATCTTTTGCAGAGGGAGAAGTCACACCAGAGCAATGTCACGCTATTGGTGTTAGACTAGCCGAAGAAATGTGGGGAGATAGATTTGAAGTTGTTGTCAGCACTCATCTTAATAGTAATCATTATCATAATCATTTTGTAATAAACTCTGTATCATTTAAAGATGGTAAAAGATATTATGATAAGAGAGAAACTTATGCCGAATTAAGAAGATTATCAGATTCTTTATGCGAAGAATATGGTCTATCTGTAATACAAGAAAAGCCGTGTAGAAATAGTAAGATAAACTATTCTAATTATCAGAAAAATGCTAATAACAGAGTTAATTATTATTCTATTGCAAAACAAGATTTGGATCGTGCAATAGGAATGGCAACATCTTATTATGATTTTGAAGATTTAATGAAAGCAATGGATTATGAACTAATTTATAGAGGAGAAAAATTAAGTATAAGAAGAAATCCATATAAGAAAAATATTCGTATTGAAAGATATTTTGGCAATGAATATTCTATTGATAGAATTACACAAAGAATAGAAGAAGAACATATAAATAGAATACCTTTTATTGAAGAATATGGAAATAAACCTAAACAGAAAGCCGACTATTATAAAAGGCGAAAGCCAAAAGGAATTTATGCTTTATATATTCATTATTGCTATCTTTTAAAAGTATTCCCTAAAAAATATCCATATCAAAGATTATCTCCTGCAATTCGTGCAGATGTGATAAAGATGGAAAGTATATCAAATGAAGCAAGACTGCTTGTTAGAAATAATTTAAAAACTAACGAGCAGTTTTTTTTGTTTAAAGAAGAAAAGGAAAAACGATTAGAAGAACTTATGGATCAGAGAGGAAAACTTTGGTACAAACATAAGAAATCAAAATCAAGTCAAGAAAAAGAAGAAATTAAAAGAAAAATAGATGAATTAAATAAAGAAATTAACCCACTACGAAAGGAGGTGGTGCTATGTAAGGATATTTTAGAAAGAAGTAAAAAAATGGAGCAGAATCTCCAAGAATTATCTGATGAAAAAGAAAAAGGAAAAGAGGTGGAGAAAGATGAACACATCAGGTGACGCTGCTGAATCTATTGTAAGAATGAGTTTACAAGGAACAGAAGTAGCAGTAAGAATTATGGGAAGTGGTGCGAAGAATTTTGCCGTGCTTTTATATACTATTATGAAAGACCAACAACAAATAAAAGGTAAAACTAAACTTGTGAATATGCTTAAATCTGGTAAGGAATTAAAAGTTTTTTCTGTAAAGGAAGAAGACTTTAAAAGATTTACGCAAGAAGCAAAGAGATATGGAGTTTTATTTAGTGCAGTTGTTAATAAAAAAGAAAAAAATTCTGATGGTATGATTGATATTATGGTAAGAGCAGAAGACGCAAGTAAAATAAATCGTATCGTAGAAAGATTTAATCTTGCAACAGTTGATACTGCTTCAATTAAGAGCGAAATTCAAAAATCAAAAGATAGTAAAGATAAAGGTATTGTTGTTAAGAATATTGAAGAAAAACTCGTTGATGATATTTTGTCTAAACCTATTAGTAAAGAAGAAAATGAAGTATCAAACCCCCAAGTGGCAAAGACGGAAAAAAGCCCTCTGTCAGAGCCTATCTTAAACAACAAAAACAAGTCAGATCAGGGTACTAAATCTGAAAAGCCATCTGTGAGAGAAGAAATTAAAAATATCAAAGAAGAACAAAAATCACAATCTGATTTAGATAAATCTGAACTTAAAAATGAAAAACCATCAAAGAATAAAACAACAAAGCATAATCAAGTAAAATCAAAAAAGAAAAAATCAAAGGAGAAAGGAAGATAATTTATGAATGATTTTGATGAAATAATGGCAAAAGCCAATAACAATTCAACTCAAACTAAAAAGCCTTTTGATAAAGAGGCTTGGAAAGAAAAAAAGCAACAAGAAAGACAAGAAGCGTATGCGTTAATTGATTCAACAGCAGATTTAGTAAAAAGTGATGTAAATAAGTTTAAAGAATATTTAGATGTTCAAGGAAGATTTGATAAATACTCTGTTGGTAATGCACTTATTATTACTGCTAAAATGCCAAATGCTACGCAACTAAAAGATTTTAATGATTGGAAAGAAGCAGGTGCTTCTATTAAGAAAAATCAAAATGGTATAGGTATTTTAGAGCCAGGAGATTCTTACACAAGAGAAGATGGAAGTGTAGCAACTTCATATAATGTTAAGAAAATGTTTGATATATCTCAAACGACTTCTACGCAAAAACCTAGAACAAATAGTTATGATGAAAAAATCAAACTAACTGCATTATTAAAAGATTGCCCTGTTGATATTAAAGCAGTTGATGAAATTCCTAATAGTAATAATGTTGCAGAATGGAATAAAGAAGATAATGTTTTATATGTTCAAAGAGGTGGAGAAACACCAACAATATTTAAGGAATTAGCAAGAGAACTTACAAGAGTTGGTCTTGAAGAAAGTGGAAATAGAGAATTAGACAACTTTAAATGTGTAGCAACTTCATATATGTTATGCAAAAAATATGGTATTGATGTATCAGATATAAATATAAATTCTATTCCAGAAGCATTTAAAAATATGAGTACAGGAGAAGTGAGAAATACACTTACTTCTATGCGTGGTGCTATGGAAGATATAAATACTAGAATGAGTGCATATTTTGAATCTATTTCAAAAACACAAAAAAATAAGGACTATGAAAGATAATGGAGGAACTATATGAAAGAGGAAATAAAAGTATTGCAACTTGATAAATACGAAATAGGTATTTTAATCAATGCTTTAAATGAGTTTAGAAATAAACTTATACAAGAGCAAAGAAATACTGAATGCGTAGATGAAGTTTTATTAAAAGCAATAGACGCCCCATCTAAAAAAAAAATTCTAACAAGGTGTATGAGGAGAGATGAAATCGGATATTGAATATCCAAAATGGGTTTATTGTATTGGACTAATTCCTACAATATGGTTAGCAATTTTAGTAGCACCATCTGTTAGTGGAGGGCTACCACAAATAATAAAAGATTTTTCTGATATTATAGGTAATCCTCTCCACCTAACTTGGTGTAGTAATTCATTAAAAGTCATAATTATATTTATAATTTGCTATTTTATGGCAATAACGATTTATTTATCTACTAAAAAGAATTATCGTAGGAGAGAAGAACACGGCTCTGCAAAATGGGGTAATGCAACCGAAATAAATAAGAAATACAAACAAACTCCAATAAGTCAAAATAAAATACTAACACAAAATGTTTCAATAGGTCTAAATGGCAAAAAGCATAGAAGAAACTTAAATGTATTGGTATGTGGTGGTAGTGGAGCAGGAAAGACAAGATTTTACTGTAAGCCTAATGTAATGCAATGTAATACTTCAATGGTAATTCTTGATCCAAAAGGAGAAATTGTAAGAGATACAGGTGCATTACTTGAAAAGCAAGGATATGAAGTGAAAGTATTAGATTTAATCAATATGGAAAAAAGCCATTGTTATAATCCATTTGTATATTTAAAATCTGATAATGATGTTCAAAAGTTGGTCACTAATCTATTTAAAGCAACAACGCCAAAGGGTAGTCAAAGTAATGATCCATTCTGGGATACGGCAGCAAGTATGTTATTATTAGCACTTGTTTTTTATTTAAAATATGAAGCACCAGAAGATGAGCAAAACTTCCCAATGGTTATGGAACTTTTAAGAGCAGGAGAAGTACACGAAGATGATGATTCATATATAAGTCCATTAGATGTTCTATTTAATAGATTAGAAGCAAGAGAGCCAGAACATATTGCAGTCAAATATTATAGAGATTATCATTCTGGTAGTGCTAAAACTTTGAAATCTATACAGATAACACTTGCTTCAAGACTTGAAAAATTTAATCTTGAAAGTCTTGCTTCATTAACTGCAACTGATGAATTAGACTTGCCAAGTTTAGGAGAAAAGAAAACAGCATTATTTGCACTTATTCCAGATAATGATACAAGTTTTAATTTTCTAGTTAGTATTTTATATACGCAACTGTTTCAACAGTTGTTTTTTTTAGCAGACCACAAGTATGGTGGAAGTTTGCCAGTACACGTTCATTTTGTAATGGACGAGTTTGCTAATGTAAGTTTGCCTGACGATTTTGACAAAATACTTTCAGTTATGCGTTCAAGAGAAGTTTCAGTTTCTATCATTTTACAAAATTTAGCACAATTAAAAGCCTTATTTGAAAAACAATGGGAATCAATAATAGGAAATTGTGATGAGTTTTTGTATCTTGGAGGAAATGAACAATCAACGCACAAGTATGTATCAGAATTACTAGGTAAAGAAACTATTGATACCAATACTTATGGAAAGAGTAGTGGTAGAAGTGGTAATTATTCAACTAACTATCAAATAAGTGGTAGAGAGTTATTGACTCCTGATGAAGTAAGGTTGCTTGATAATCAGTATGCAATTCTATTTATTCGTGGAGAAAGACCAGTTATGGATTTTAAATATGATATTTTAAAGCACCCTAATGTAGCATTTACAACTGATGGAAAAGAAAAGCCTTATTTACACGGAGGAACAGAAAATGCTATTGCTTCAATTATAGTGGATGAAAATATAGATAATTATGATTTTACAGAAATTGAAGAAATAGCAGACAATTATGAGTTAATTACTTCTGATGAAGTAGAAGAATATTTTAAAAGGAAAGAGGAGAATAGAAAATGAAAGAAAAAAATAAAAAATTAAAAATGAGCAGTAAAGGTAAGAAGTTATTTAAGATGTATGTTTTTGGAGTAATGGCATTTACTCTAACTGTTGGAACAAGTATGACAGTTTTAGCAGCAGATGATCCTATGGCAGTAGTAAATAACTTATCAAACTTTATTTTTGGTTTAATTAGAGCAATAGGAATGATTCTTTTAGGATTTGGTATTGTTCAAGTTGGTTTATCATTAAAAAGCCACGATCCTAGTCAAAGAGCAAATGGTTTTTTAACAGTAGCAGGTGGTATCATTATCACTTTTGCAAAAGAAATCTTAAATATGATTACAGGTTAAAAATTATCAATGGGGTAAGTAATACTTGCCCCTTATTTTTTATACAAGGAGGTGTAAATATTGAGTGATAATTGGGTAGTGCAGAATTTACAAAATGCACTAGATACTTGGAATTCAAAACTAGGAGAGATATGGCAATTAGTTACGCAAACACCAGAAACTTTTAAAGGTGGTGCAATATGGAATGTTATTAAAAATATTCACGGTGCAGTTCAAGCAATAGGACTTGCTCTTTTAGTGTTATTCTTTGTTGTTGGAGTAATGAAAACTTGTGGCTCAATAGCCGAAGTTAAAAAGCCAGAACACGCATTAAAATTGTTTATTAGATTTGCAATAGCAAAGATAGTTGTGACTTATGGACTAGATTTAATGTTGTCATTATTTAAAATAGTGCAAGGTGTAATATCAACAATTATTTCTGCTTCTGGTTTAGGTGGTGCAAGTTCTACAACTCTACCACAACAGATTATAACATCAGTAGAAAATTGTGGATTCTTTGAATCAATACCACTATGGGCAGTCACTTTAATAGGAGGACTATTTATAACAGTTTTATCTTTTATAATGATTATGACTGTATATGGTAGATTCTTCAAATTATATTTATATACTGCAATAGCACCTGTACCTTTATCTACTTTTGCAGGAGAGCCAACACAAAATGTAGGTAAAAGTTTTATTAAATCATACTGTGCTGTTTGTTTAGAGGGAGCAATAATCGTACTTGCTTGTATCATCTTTTCGTTATTTGCTAGTTCGCCACCAGTAGTGGACGCAAATGCAGCAGCCGTTACGCAAGTTTGGAAATATATTGGAGAATTAGTATTCAATATGCTTGTGTTAGTAGGAACAATTAAATTGTCAGATAGAGTTGTTCGTGAAATGATGGGATTATAAAGGAGAGTAATTTTATGAAATATTTTGTGACACATATTTTAGACAAAGATGAAAGAATAAAATATGAAAATATGGGACTTTTCTGTTATGACCTACGAGAGAGTGACTTTGGTAATGAAATAGCCACTATTGAAAAAAGAGTATTGGTAAACAGAATAGGATCAATGATTACAAATAAAGAAATTAAATTAGGAGATAAACCTAATAATGATTATGTGGATTACAACGAATTTGTATCTCATAATAAATCAGTAAATACTGTAAATGAATTATTAACAAAAAATAAATCAAAGAATATGGAGGAAAGATAATGGAAGAAAAAGTTAATAAAGTAAAAAATGAAATAGAATCTTTTTTAAAAGACAATGTAGAACATCAAGATAAGCACATTGATTATATTATGATAGATCCAAATACAAAAGAAACTTTTACTTTTGCAAGTGATGGACTAGAAAAAATGATTATGTTAAAGGAAAAGGAAAATGGATATTCAGATATACCAGAATGGGATTTTAACTTTGATGACTATATATTTTATCAATTAGAACAAGATTTAAAAATTGGATTTATAAGTGATGAAACACATTATAATATATGGAATTCACTTAAAGAACTTTATCCAGAAGATATCAATAACAAAGATGGAGTGCAAAAATATTTACAATTTTGTGCAGATAATGGAATAACAAAAGAATATTTAGATTCAGCAAATAAATTAGATACACCAGATATTATGCAACATTTTGAAGGACTAGCATTATTTGAAACAATGGAATATAAAGGCTATGTAATTGAAGCAGATGATACTAATTTAGATAATAGTAAAGAAAATCTAGTTAATATCTATGAAAATAAGGAAGATTATGAGAAAAAAGAGCCAATAGAAACAGTATCTTTAAATACCATAGGACTAAAACAAAATGTAAGAGATTATATTGATGAATTTTATGTTGATAAAACTGTAATTGATAAAGATAAAGCATACTTTACTTTTGTTTTAGGATATGACTTATTAAATGATATGTTATCAAAGTCTTCAATGCCAGAAAATGATATTAGTTATGACTTTTGTAGTCGTATAGCAGATAAATTTATGAATAGTCAAGAATATAAAAATCTTAATCATTCTGCTTATGAAATGTTAGAACAATGGGTAAATGATAGAAAAGATTTAATTCAACAAGAATATTCTGATTTTATAGGATTAGAAAATCCTAATAAAACAAGAATGTTAGATAATGGTATTTTTGTTTTAGATTTAGGATATAGAAATAATCAACCTGTTGCATTAGTTGAAAGACATTTTGATAATACAAAAGAATATATTATTGCTTTTAATTATAAGATAACTGATAACAAAATAGACTGGGCTTATGGTAATTACTATGGCACTGATATATCAAAAGCAAAAAATGACTTTGATAAAGTTTTAAAAGGTGGTAATTTAGCCGATACTTTTGAAAATAAAAAACACGATAAAGAAAGGTAAAACAAGTATGGAAAAAAGTATAATGAATCTAAAAAAAAATGATAGGGTGCAAAATCAATTTGCACTCTATTATTTATTAGATAATGGAAAACAAAATATGTTAGATGAAAAATTTGTTTCTGATTTAAAAGAATCAATAAACAAAAGAAATGATAATAATAGTATCATTACTAATGACTTTGCCATTGGTGCAGTAGATATTGCAGTGGAAATGGCAAAATATAGTCATCAAGATATATATAATTTTATTTATGATGATGTAAAAGAACAAAAAAGACAAGAAAGGAGTAGATAGAGTTGGAAGTAAAAATAAATAGAGAAATAAGAAACTATACTGAAAGTATATTTTTTGGACTGTCTTTAAGGCAGTTCATTTTTTCTATACTCGCTTGTGGAGTTGCAGTTTTACTTTATTTTTTATTAAAAGATAAGTTTGGAATTGAAACATTATCTTGGGTATGTATTTTAGGTGCTGCACCTTTTGCTGCCATAGGTTTTATTACTTATAACGGTATGAGTGCAGAACAATTTATTTATGCCTGGATCAAATCAGAGTTTCTAATTCCTAAACATTTAACTTTTAAACCTACAAATTTTTATTATGAATTATTAAAAGATAAATTAGAAAAGGAGGAGAATAATGAAAACATTGAGAACATTGTTCAAACAAGATAAAGAATCATTTGTAGTACCAAAAGGAATACAAGATGTTATTCCTATAACAAGAATATGGGAAGATGGAATATTCCAAATAGGAAAAAATAAATATTCTAAATGCTACCGATTTACAGATATAAATTATGCAGTAGCAAGTAGAAGTGATAAAGAGGGTATGTTTTTGCAATATAGTGAATTATTAAATTCATTTGATACTGGTGCGACAACAAAGATAACAATTTTAAATAGAAGATTAAATAAAATAGATTTTGAAAAAACTATTTTACTACCACTAGCACAAGATAATCTTGATGAATATAGACAAGAATATAACAAAATGCTTTTAGATAAAGCAACTGGTGCAAATGGTATAACACAAGAAAAGTTTATAACTATTTCAGTTAATAAAAAGAATATTGAAGAAGCAAAGAATTATTTTGCAAGAATAGGAGCAGACTTAATAAGTCATTTTTCACAATTAGGATCAAAATGTATTGAATTAGACGCAGTTGATAGACTTCGCTTATATCACGATTTCTATCGTGCAGGGGAAGAAAATGCTTTCAATTTTGATATGATTCAAAATATGAGAAAAGGTCATAGTTTCAAAGATTTTATTTGTCCAGATACTTTTGAATTTGAAAGCGATTATTTTAAAATGGGCAATCGCTATGGTAGAGTAATATTTCTAAAAGAATATGCTAGTTATATTAAAGATAATATGGTAGCAGAATTAACAGACTTAAATAGAAATTTAATGATGAGTATTGATGTTATTCCTATACCAATGGACGAAGCAGTTAGAGAAGTAGAAAATAGAAGATTAGGTGTTGAAACGAATATAACGAATTGGCAGAGAAGACAAAATTCAAATAATAATTTTAGTGCAGTAATCCCTTATGATTTGGAACAACAAAGAAATGAATCAAAAGAATTTCTTGATGATTTAACAACTCGTGACCAAAGAATGTTTGTATCAGTTTTAACAATGGTGCATACAGCAGATAGTAAAGAACAACTTGACCAAGATACAGAAAGTTTATTGACTACTGCAAGAAAACATTTATGTCAATTTTCAATATTAAAGTTTCAACAAATGGACGGACTTAATACTGCAATGCCTTATGGTGTTAGAAAAATAGATACTTTAAGAACATTAACTACGGAATCATTAGCAGTTTTTATGCCTTTTAGAGTACAAGAAATAAATCACGAAAATGGTATTTACTATGGACAAAATGTAATAAGTAAAAATATGATTATTGCAGATAGAAGACAGTTATTAAATGGTAATTCATTTATTTTAGGTGTAAGTGGAAGTGGTAAGTCATTTACAGGAAAAAATGAAATAGTATCTGTTATACTTCGTGATCCAAATGCTGATGTAATAGTAATTGATCCAGAAAGAGAATATTCCCAACTAATAAATGCACTAGGTGGAGAAGTAATCCATATTTCTGCAACAAGTGAAAATCATATTAACGCTATGGACTTAAATAGTGAATATGGAGATGGAGCAAATCCAGTAATTTTAAAATCAGAGTTTATTCTTTCGCTTTGTGAACAGTTAATTGGTGGGAACAATTTAGGTCCAAAGCAAAAGTCAATTATAGACAGATGTACTGCACAAGTATATAGACACTATCAACAAGGAAACTATCAAGGAACTCCACCAACATTACAAGATTTTAGAGAGGAACTACTAAAACAAAATGAGCCAGAAGCAAGAGAAATAGCACTTGCTATTGAATTATTTACAAATGGTAGTTTAAATACTTTTGCTAAAAATACTAATGTTGATACTAATAATAGATTATTGTGTTATGACATTCTTGATTTAGGAAAACAATTATTGCCTATTGGTATGTTAGTAGTGCTTGATAGTATTTTAAATAGAATAACAATGAACAGAAGTAAAGGTAGAAATACCTTTATTTTTATTGATGAAATATATCTTTTATTTCAACACGAATATTCAGCAAACTTTTTATTTACTTTATGGAAGCGTGTTCGTAAATATGGAGCATATTGTACTGGTATAACACAAAATGTTGATGATTTATTACAAAGTCATACTGCAAGAACAATGTTAGCCAATTCAGAGTTTATAGTTATGCTTAATCAAGCAAGTACAGATAGATTAGAACTTGCGAAACTATTAAATATATCAGATTTACAAATGGGATATATAACAAATGTAGGAGCAGGACAAGGACTACTTAAAGTAGGAAGTTCATTAGTACCATTTGTTAATAAATTCCCAACAAACACAAAACTTTATAAGTTGATGACAACGAAACCTGGCGAAGGCAACTAATTATTAGGAGGTGGTTATCTTGTCAGATATAAAAGTAAGAGATATTGCTAGTAAAGGTGTAAAAACTATTGATAAAGCAGTAATACAAACAGAAAGATTTAAAGATACCATAGTTAGAACAAAAGAAAAAGCAGAAGAAACTGTTAATAGTGATTCTAATATAAACGAATATGGTAGTAATAAAATTAAATTTGCTACTAATAGAGGAACTGATGAAACAATCCATCAATTTAATAAACAAGGACAAAAGGCAGTTTTAAAAACAAAAGAAAACTACCAAAAGTCTAAAATGAAAATAAAGGCATTTAAAAATAAAATGGATATTAAAAGGACTTCAAAAACTGCCGTAAAAAACACAAAAAATACCATTAAGACAAGTAAAGAAGTTGCGAAGAATACTAAAAAAGTAGCACAAGAATCAGTTAAGGCAAGTCAAAGAGCAATAAAACTTGCACGAGAAACTGCTAGAAAAACTGCACAAGGAGTAAAGGTTGCAGTGAAAGCCACTATTTCAGCAGTAAAAGCAATTATTGCAGGGACAAAAGCATTGATTGCTGCAATAGTTGCAGGTGGTTGGGTAGCAGTTGTAGTAATTATTGTCATTTGTTTAGTTGGATTATTGTTAAGTTCAATATTTGGAATATTTTTTTCTGGCGAAAAAACAAGTGATAATGGAATTACTATGAAAGAAGTAATTGCAGAATGTAATCAAGAATTTACAGATAAAATACAGACTATTCAAAGCCAAAATACTTATGAAGAATATGTACTAGATGGAAATTTAGTACCTTGGAAAGATGTATTACTTGTTTATACTATAAAAATATCTAATGGAATAAATGAACAAGATGTAATAACAATAGATGATAATAAAAAAGCAACTTTTAAACAAATCTTTTGGGATATGAATAGTGTTTCATCAGAAGTGAAAACCGAAACTGTCACAGAACGAGGAGTTAATGAAGACGAAAAGCCAAAAGAAGTTCAAAAGCAAGTTCTTCATATTAAAATAACAAATAAAACAGTAGAAGAAATGAAAAGTCAGTATAATTTTTCTCCTGCTCAAAATAAGCAACTAGCAGAATTATCTAGTGACAAATATGCTAGTTTGTGGAATGGTGCAGTTTATGGCTTACAAGAAACGGGAGATTTTATAAATTGGAGGCAAAGAGGTGCTAGTTGGTCTAATATTAGAATTGGAAATACAAGTAGTACAATAGGAGATATTGGTTGTTTAGTCACTTCAATAGCAATATTGATTCAGAAATCTGGTGTAAGTACCTCAATGATACCATTTAATCCTGGAACTTTTGTAGAAGCACTTAATAATAATGGTGGATTTGATAGTGGAGGTAATTTACAGTATGCAGCCGTTAATAAAGTAGTTCCAGATTTTAAATATGTTGGAAATGTTAATTTAAGAGGAAAAACAAGAGAAGAAAAATTAGCGTTAATAGTACAATATTTTAATCAAGGATATTATATTACTTCCGAAGTAAAAGGAGCAACACCAGGTAATCAACATTGGGTAGCAATAATTGGAATAAATGATAAAAATATTGTAATGGTTGATCCTGCAACAGACCATACAGATATGTGGAACGCATACGAATATAGTAAAACCTCACAATTTAATTATTTTAAGGCAAATTAAAATGATTTTATCAATAATTAAATTATTTATAGCAATGTTATTACTACTAACAAAATTAGATAAGGTTATTTCTAAATTTAAGAAATAGCCTTTATACATATAAAAAGTAAAATTATGGTATAATGTTTTTAGTGAGGTGTATATATGAGCAAAAATACACATACTTATACAATAGATGAAAGTAGTATTTTTGAAGCCGTTGATAATAAATTGGCAAGTTTAGATAAAGACACTTTATTAAAGATAAGAAAAAAACTTAAAGAGCAAAATGAAGATACAGAATTGATAGACAAAGCACTTATGAATAAATCTAAACAAGAGCAACTAGCAAAAGAAGAAAATAAAAGTGGACTATTATCAACATTATTTGGTGTGTTTTTAGGTTTATCTGATAATAAACATAATAAGAAAGAAAAGCAAACGGATTATTTAATGCCTTGGGAACAAGAAGAAGTTAAAAAAGGAAATTATGATCCTTGGAATTTTGAAGAAGAAGAATTGGAAGATGATGATTACTATAATGATGATTTAGATTAAGGAGAAAATGTATGAATCAAGATAAATTATTTGATTATTTGGTAGCCACAAATCAACTTGATGAATTTTTAGGGTATGAACTACCACAAGAAGTAAAAAAAGAATTAGAGGAATTGACTAAATCTTATAAAAATGATGAAATAACTGATGATGAAATTCAAGATGTTATTATGGGCATTGAATTAAAAAGCAATATTAGTTATGAAATATTATTTAATTACTTTAAGGAGCAAATATAAAAAAGACTATTCGGTGTGAATAGTCTAATCTTCTAAATTATCAGAGTCAAATAATGGAGAAGTATAAAACTCTCTTAAAGAAATTTTTAATGTTTTGCATACTTGATATATGACAGTTGAACTTGGATTATCAACTTTGCAATTAACAATATCTCTTAAAGTAGATGGAGGAATAGTGGACATTTCTGCTAATCGGTTAATGGTAATATCTTTTTCAGAACATAATTGTTCAATTCTTGAACTTAAAGCCTTTTTAAATAGCATAAATCTCCCTCCTTTTCGTATAATATTTTATAAAAAAATAGGGAAAATTATGCACGGATATCCGTTGACTTTTACTTTTTAAGATGTTATAATGGCGTAGTATATAAATTTGTATATAAATTAGCATTAGAAAAAATATTATTTTAGTGAATTTTAGGCAGTACATTTATTCACACAATGGGAATGTATTGTCTTTTTTTAGATTTTATTATCTAAAAATGTAGTATAGTATTCTTTGTATATTTTTTTTGATATAATACTTGGGAAAATAGACTATTTGAAAGGAGTATGATTTATGTGATAACTATTACTAATGGAAAGGAAAAATTTACAATTAAAAAGAATAAGTTGTGGGAACGGAAAGAGTTTTTTAAAGGATTAGCAACAAAGTTTAAATATTCATATTGGGGAATAGAACTCTTATTTGTTAAAAAAGGTATAGGCAAGTTTGAAAAGATAATTAAATGTCTTCCAGATGGAGATGACATAGATAAAGAATATATAAATCTTGATAATAAACAAAGAAATTATATTCTTTTAAATGATGATGACTATGCAGAAGTAAAAATGCTTTATGATAATATGAATACTGATATTGATTATAGAAAAGAAGCATATATTGAATCAACTTCAATATTATTTGCTTATGAATTATATCAAAATCATATTTTAGAAGATGATACTGATGTTGATCCAGATGACATATTTTATAATTGGATAAATCAAAATTATTGTTATAAAAACTATAAAGAAGAAATATATGCAAAGGCTAAAAAGATATTGAAAGAAAAATATAATGTAGAAAACATATTATAGTTAAATAGAAATGGAGTAGTAAAAATGGAAGTAAAATATATATTATTACTGATTATTGTAATTTTAATAGGTATTATTATTTATTTGATAGAACAATTAAAAAAAGCAAAAGAAGAAAATAATATTTTAATGAGCAATATTAAAATGGCAAAAAATAGAGAAGAAGATTATAGGCGTGAAAACGAAAGACTTAATTGGACTATGGAAATCAAAAAACGAACTAAAAAAGAAACACCCAAAGAGCAATATACATCAAATAAGAATTTGAAAGTTCTTATTGGAGATTACAATAAATTAACGGTCACTAATACTAATTTAGTAATAGAAAGTTTAGGATTAGAAACTGATATAGTTCAAAGTGGAGAAGATATAATAGAAAGAATACAAGATGGTGCAAAATATGATGTTATTATAACTAATAATGTTTATAGGGGACATTTAGGAGGTCCAAATGTTTTGGACAAGTTAAAAGCAATGGAAAATTTTGATACACCTGTGATAATCTTAACAGTGGATCAAGATAAAAGAGATTATTATATAAATAGTTGTGGATTTGATGAATATATACCAAAGCCATTAGATATAGAAAAAGCACAAACTGCATTAAAAAATGTAATACCTGGATTAAAGTTTAAAAAAATTAAAAGCAATAAATCATAGTTGGTTTATTGCTTTTTTCTACCTAGCAATTCATCAATAGAAAATGGTTGATATATTTTAGTAAGATTATATAAAAATGCAGTAGGTATAAGATTATGAGCATTTTCATAATGAGCATAGGCTGCTTGTGTTGTATTTATTTTTTTAGATACTTGTAGTTGTGTTAAATTATGCTTTTTTCTAATGAGGCGTAAGTTTTTGCCGATTAAGTTCAAGTCTATTTTTAAAGGTAAATAATCTATATTGTTGTTTGTAAGACCAAATAAATAATCTAAACTAAAATTATAATGATTTGCATAATCAATTAGTCTTCTTAAAGGTATTGTGTCTTTGCCAGTCTCCCAACCTGACACAGTTGAAAAATTAACATTAAATAAATCAGCAATATCTTTTTGTTTAATGTCTAACATCTCTCTACTTTCTTTTAGATTTTTGATTCGCATTGTACTCACCCGAATATTATTATTTCATTAACTTGTGCTTATATTATTTTTCTGGGGAAAATAGACTATTTTTTTTAAAAAATAATTCTAAAAGTGAGAATAATTGTTCATATAAAATAAAATTCTTGCGAATAATTAGACTATTTTTCTTCAAATGCTTTTCAATTATAAACATATATGTTATAATTATTTTGTTGAAATTTCTTGAAAAAAGGAGGAAATATGGAAGATTATAGTGCCAAATTAACAGGTGAGCCATTTTTATATAACGAAACAAAAATTATTGGTAGATACTTGTTAGATGGAGAAAACGAAGCAGAATTAAAAAGGCGAAATATTGAAGAAAATCTTATTAAACATAAAAAAACAGGTAGTGTTAAAAGAGTTAATGCTCCTATATTTAGAAGACTTAATGTAATGAGTAAAGAAATGCTTGAAGAATTTGTTTGTTCGGATATTGAAACAAGTAAATGTATCTTGTTATATGCCATAATGAAAACTGATAGACTTGTAAAAGATTTTATATTTGAAGTCTATAAAGATAAGTTGTTTATGAGAAAAGAATATATTGAAAAGTTTGATATAGATAACTGGTATGAAGAAAAATGTATATTAAGTGAAACACTTAAAAATAGAAGTGAAACAACAACTGCAAAATTAAAACAAGTAATAATGAAAATATTGCAAGATTCAGGATTAGTAATAAAAGAAAAAGATAGATTTAAAATAGTTAGACCTTTATTAAAAGAAAAATATATAAATATGCTTGATAAAAATGGAGATTTAGAATATGCGAAAGCAATAGGAGGGTTGTTATGATGAAAAGCATAAATACTAGATTACAAGAAATGACAAATAAATTAAGTAGTAATGAGTTGTTTGAATCAAATGGTCTAGGAAATGAAATTAACTTCCATATATTTGACTATGATCCAGAAGATGAATATATAGTAAGAGAATATTTAGAAAATTACTTACTGAAAAAAAGTAAACTGAATATAAAAGTATTTGATATATACGATATTATTATTGAAATATTAAAAGAAAAAGGTTTTCTTGAAAAATGCTTTGACTATGAAAATAAAAAAGGAGCAAAAGCCTTAAATAGTCTTATTTCAAAAACTGTGGGAATTGGCTCTGGAAATGATTTGATAATGAAAAAAATAAAAAGCGAAATAGAGCCTAATCAAATAATTTTAATAACAGGAATTGGGAAGTGTTATGGAATTGTAAGAGGACATACAATATTGAATAACTTACATAGTGTAGTTACGAATAATCCTTTGATAATGTTCTATCCAGGAACATACAATGGACAAAGTTTTCAACTATTTGATAAATTAGAAAATGATAATTATTATAGAGCATTCCAATTTGTAGGAAGAAAGTAGGAGGAGTAAAATGGATGATTTAAAGAAAATATATGCAAAAGATATTGAAAGAGAAATACAAGGAGTTATTAAAGTTGATGATGAAAGTTATATCAGTCAAGAATTAGAAGAATATGTAGTTACAGAAGAATTATTAAAACATTTTAATAGTTTCTTTGACGCATATAATGCAGGTATAAATGGAAATACTGAAAAAATGGGAGTATGGATTTCTGGTTTCTTCGGTAGTGGTAAATCTCACTTTTTAAAAATCATATCTTATTTATTAGAAAATAAAGTAGTTAATGGTAAGGCAGCAGTTGATTATTTTGATGACAAAATAGAAGATAAAATGCTACTTGCAGATATAAAAAGAGCAGGAAGTATTCCAACAGATGTAATCTTATTTAATATTGATTCTAAAACAGAAAATAGTAATGGAACAAAAGATAGAATACTTGATGTTTTTGAAAAAGTATTTAATGAAAAAATGGGATTATCTATTACACCATTTGTTGCAGAAATTGAAAGACATATTATTAGTCAAGGTAAGTATGAAGAATTTAAAAAAGCATTTGAAAGTAAAGCAAATAACTCTTGGGAAGAAATGCGTGATGGTATTCAATTTGTAGAAGATGAATTTGCAAGTGCTTATGCCGAAGTATTAGGTAAATCAGAAGAAGAAGCAAGAAATATTGTTGAAAGAACAGAAAAAAATTATACTTTATCAGTAGAAAAATTAGCAGAAAGAATAAGAGATTACATTAAATCAAAAGGAAATAATCATCATATTGTATTCCTAGTAGATGAAATAGGACAATACATTGGAGATGATAGAAGTTTAATGTTAAATCTTCAAACAATAGTAGAAGATTTAGGACTTGAATGTGGTGGAAAGGCTTGGGTAATCGTTACAAGTCAAGAAGCAATAGATGATGTCGTAAAAGTACAAGGAAATGACTTTTCTAAAATTCAAGGAAGATTTGATACTAAACTTTCTTTATCAAGTTCTGATATAGATGAAGTAATTAAGAAAAGAATATTAGACAAAACAGAAGAAGCAACTACAAGTTTAAAAATGATTTATGAAAAAGAAGAATCTATTATTAGAAACTTATTAACATTTAAGAATGCAACATATCAAAAAGTATATGAAGATAGTACAGATTTTGCAGAAACATATCCATTTATTCCTTATCAATTTAAGTTATTACAAGATGTATTTACTGATATAAGAAAACACGGTTATGCAGGAAAACACTTATCAAGTGGAGAAAGATCACTACTAGGAGCATTCCAAGAAACTGCCAAAAGATTTGGAGATAGTGAAATAGGTACAATTATACCTTTCTATGCTTTCTACGATACTATTGAACAATTCCTAGAACATCAAGTAAAAATAGTTATTAAAACTGCTATGGATACAGTTCAAAGTGGAGAATTAAAAGATATAGATGTAGAAGTATTAAAAATGTTATTTATGCTAAAAAACATTAAAGAAATACCTGCTAATATTGATAATCTATCTACTTTATATGTATCTAATATAAAAGATGACAAGATTTCTATTAAAAAGGAAATAGCAGATTCTTTAAGAAGATTAGAGGCACAAACTTTAATTCAAAGAAACAATGATGAATATAAATTTTTAACTGATGAAGAACAAGAAATAAATAGAGAAATAAAACAAATATTTATTGACCAAAATAGAAAAATTGATTATTTAAAAAGAATTGTTTTTGATTATATACTTACAGATAATAAGTTTACTTATAAGAATAAACAATTCCCACTTACTAAATACATAGATAATATTAAATATTCACAAGAATATGAAATAGGTATTAGAGTAGTCACTTCATCTCCTGAACAAGATGACACAGAAATCATTATGCAATCTGCAAGAGAAAATAAATATGTATTTGTTAAACTTGAAATATCTACTTTAATCTATGATGAAATAACTAATTATTTACAAGTAGAAGAATATAGAAGAAGTAAAAGTGGAGTATTCCAAACACAACAAGTTGAAGATATTATAAGAGCAAAACAAAGAGAAATAGAAAAAGCAGAAGATATAATTAGAGAAAATATTAAAGAACAATTAAATGAAGCAGAAATTATTATTGCAGGAGATAGACAAAATATAAGTGCAAAAGAAGCAAAAGCAAGAGTAAATGAAGCATTAGAAATTCTAATCAATAACATATATACAAAATTCACATACATCAAACATAACTTTACTACACAAGACATTAGAGAGTTATTCCACGAAAATAGACAAAATATGTTAGGAAATGAAGTTGAATTTGTTAATCAAAAGGCTTATGACGCAATGAAAGAATATTGTGAAGAAAAAAATGCTTTCAGTCTTCCTATGACAATTAGAACACTTTTACAAGACTTTGGAAATGCTCCTTACGGATTTTTAGATGAAGATATTTTATATATCTTAACTAGATTATTAAAAGATGAAGTTGTATCTTTAATTTATAATAATGAAGTACAAAATATTACTTCCGAAGATACACTAACTAAAATATTAAAAAGAGATTATTATGATAGAACAATAATAAAAATTAGACAAAAAATAGAGATAAACTTAATCAATGATTTAAAAGCCGTTGCAAGAAATGCTTTCAATGTAATCAATTTAAGAGATGATGAAGATGGAATGGTTGAAGATTTTAAAGCAGAGTGTCTTCAAAGTACATTAAATAAATTAAATAAAATAGCAGGATACTATAATATTTCTGGAAGCAAATATCAATATCCTGGACAAGATGTAAAAGATGAAGCAACTAATTTAATGGAGAGATTATTAAAAATTAGAGATGTTGGAGAATTCTTTAAAGAAGTATCAAACTGTAAAGGAGTATTGGAAGAATTATCTCCAAAAATAGAAATGGTATTAGATTTCTTTGATGGAACACAAAAAGAACAATTTGATGAAGCCAGAAAAATAATTATTATTTATGATAATAATAAGGACTACGCTGATAGAACAGAAGAACTTTCAAATGTAGTTGATAAAATTGTTTCTATATTAACATCTAGTGAGCCATATAGTGAAATACACGAACTACCAACATTAAGAAAAGACTTAATTGATTTACTTACACAAATGTATGATGTTAAATCAGAGCCAATTATTAAGATGATAAATAATACTATTGAATATATTGAAAACGAAGTAAAACAAGCAGAAGTAGATGAAAACTTTGGAAAGAGATATATTGATACTTGCAAAAATGTTATTGATACATTAGAGCGTTCAAATGAATTAAAAGATATATTTGCACAACAAACTAGAATAGATCAATTAAAAGATAGTTTTATTACTGCATTAGAATATGAAAAGAGTAAGAAAAATGCTACTAACGAAGTAGGAGAAGTAATAGAAGAAAAAATTGTTAAGAGAACTATTATTAGAACTGATAGTTTAATGAATCGTACCTATGAAATAAATTCAAAAGAAGATATAGATAAATATGTAGAGGAGTTAAGAACTAAACTATTAAAAGAGTTTGAAAAGAATAATAACTTAACAATTAGATAGTAAAAGGAGATAAGCAGATGAATAAAAAAGAAAAATTACAAAAATTGATAGAAAAAGGAAAAGAGTTTATAGGGAAGAATTTAACACACAATGATTCACATTTTTGTGCTTGGAATGCCTCTGTAATTAGGTTTATTGAAAATGAATTTGGAGTTAATTCAACAGATGCAAAGCGATTAAAAGGAAGACTTTATCAACCATCTGCTTATGCACCTGGGGCAGATAATCAAAGTTTATTTGTAAAATATTTTGAAAGAGATTTAAGTAAAACATTAGAAGAATTAGAAATGATTTTTGATGATATAGAAGAAAATAATTTTCAAGGAGAAAAGAATTTTCAAGAAGAAAAGAAAAATATTGGAGGAACAACAATTAATTTTAACATTGATAACAGCAATACGAATACAAATACTACAAACATCAATATTTCATTTGAAAAATTAAAAGGAGATATTGAGAATGATTCATCTATTGTAAATGAGGATAAAATAGAAATATTAAATAAATTAGATGAAATTAAAAATATACAATTAAGCAACATTCCTAAAAAGGAAAAGTGGATAACAATAAAGAAAATACTTATATTTTTACTAGATAAAGGAGTAGATTTTGCTATTGCATATTTACCACAAATATTATTACTACTTAAAATGGGAGGTATAAATGGATAAAACAGTATTAAAAAAATTTGCTATTGAATCAAGACAAGATTTAATGGAAAAAATTAAAAACAAAATAAAAACTTTCTATGTTGATGAAGTGTTTTCAAATGAACAAAAAGGTGAATTATATGTTTTATCTAACGAAAAACACACATTAAGTCTAACAAATGAAGAATATAAGAAAAGAGAACTTTTAATTAAGAGAATAAAAGAATTATCATTAGAACAAGTAATAGAGGAAGCAGCGTATACTTGGTTTAATAGAATTGTTGCCATTCGTTATATGGAAATAAACGATATTCTTCCTTTAACAAAAGAAAATCAATCACTAGGAATAAGAGTATTATCATCAAAAGATAATACTCCCGATCCAGAAATATTAAAGTTTACTAATCTAACTAATCCAGATTTAGATATTGACTTTAAAAAAGAAATATATTCAGAATTAAAAGATGAAAATGATAAGTTTAAATATGTTTTATTATTAGTTTGCAAAAAATTAGGAAAAGTTATTCCACAAGTATTTGATGGTATAACTGATTATATTGATATTTTAATTCCAGACAATTTACTTAATGATACTGGATTTATAACGAAAGTTATAAAAGATGTTCCAGAAGATAATTATAATCAGGTAGAAATTATAGGATGGTTATATCAATATTATAATCAAATAGAAAAAGATAGAGTTATAACTTCTAAAAAGGCATATAAGAAAACAGAAATTCCTTATGCTACTCAATTATTTACGCCAGACTGGATTGTAAAGTATATGGTTGAAAATTCGTTAGGAAGATATTGGATAGAACATAATGGAGAGAGGACATTATATCCAAGTAATAATCTACATCAATCTTCTTCAATTATGGAAAATTGGGAACATTTTATAAAAGAGAATATAGAATACCAAGATAACAAATTAGATCCAACTAAAATTACTTTTATTGATCCTTGTTGTGGAAGTGGGCATATTTTAGTTTATGCTTTTGAAATATTTTATCAAATTTATTTAAAATCAGGGTATAACAAAAATGATATACCAGAGTTAATATTAAAAAATAATTTATATGGGTTGGATATTGATGATAGAGCAGGACAATTATCTATATTATCAGTATTATTAAAAGCAAGAGAATATGATAAATATATATTTAATAAAGAAATTGTAAAAAAATTAAACATTATAAGCATACAAGAATCTAATACAATAAATCCAGAAATTTTAAATAATTTGAATGATATAAATATGAAAGAAGACGCTAAAAAATTACTTGAAACTTTTAGTAATGCAAAAGAAATAGGCTCTTTAATTGTACCAAGTTGTTTAGATTACGAAAAATTAGAACAAGAAATATATAAAGATGATACAATTTTTGGAATTGAGTTAAAAGATAAATTATTGCCTTTAATTAAGATAAATAAAATATTATCAACATCATACGATATAGTAGTTACTAATCCACCATATATGGGCGAAAGGTATATGAGCCAAAACTTAAAAACTTTTATTAAAAAATATTATGAAGTAGGAAAAAACGATTTATTTTCTGCATTCATTTTAAGAATTATAGACTTCTGTAAAAAAGATGGCTTTTCAGGAATTATATCACCTTATGTTTGGTTTTTTATAAAAAGTTATATAGATTTACGAAAAAAGGTTTTGCAAGAAATGACTTTTAAATCTTGTATTCAATTAGAATACAATGCCTTTGAAGTAGCGTGTGTTCCAGTTGCAACTTATATATTGAAGAAAAGCCATTCTATTGAAAAGGGAATCTATATAAAGTTATCAGATTTTAAAGGTGCTGATAATCAGGAGCCAAAATTTTTAGAAGCAATACATAATCAAGAGTGTAGTTATAAATATGTAAGGAATACAGATATATTTGAAAAAATACCAAATAATACTTTTGCTTATTGGATTGGAAATAATATGCTTGAAGTGTATGCAAAGTCATTGCCATTATCTAATTATGCTACTGCTTGTGTAGGATTACAAACAAGTGATAACAAAAGATTTTTGAGAGAATGGTATGAAGTTGATATAGAAAAAATTGGCTTTAATATTAAAAATATTGAAGAATCTATTAAAACTCATAATAAGTGGTTCCCTTATAACAAAGGTGGAGGATTTAGAAGATGGTATGGTAATGTTTTAGAAGTAGTAAATTGGGAAAATGATGGTTTTGAAATAAGAAAATATAATGAATATTTAAATTCTTCAAGAAATTCTAATATTGGTATTGCAAATACTAAATATTACTTTAAAGAAAGTGGAACTTGGGGGCTTATTAGTTCAGCAGATTTTTCAGTAAGATATTCACCAGTAGGATATATATTTGATACAGCAGGATCATCTATTTTTAGCGAAGAAAATTTAAAATACTATATAGGATTATTAAATACTTCACTTGTAAAAGAATTGCTTTTAATTCAAAACCCAACTTTAAATTTTACACCTGGAAATGTTGCAAATTTGCCAGTAATTCTTCCTGAGGTAGAAATAAAAGATTGCATAGAGAAAATTGTTGATAAAAACATAGAAATTTCAAAACAAGACTGGGATTCTTTTGAAACAAGTTGGGATTTTGTTAAGCACCCATTATTATTGGAGGCAAATTTAACACCTAAACAAATTCAAAAAGAAGAATCTAATGGATTTCAAGTATGTAATAACTTAGAAGAAGCATATAATCATTGGACTATAAGTTGTAATAATAGATTTAAGCAACTTAAAGAAAATGAAGAAGAATTAAATCGCATTTTTATAGATATATATGGTTTGCAAAATGAATTAACACCAGAAGTAGAAGACAAAGATATAACTATAAGATTAGCAGATAAGGAAAGAGATATAAAATCATTTATCAGTTATGCAGTTGGTTGTATGTTTGGTAGATATTCGTTAGATGAAGATGGACTAATTTATGCAGGTGGAGATTTTGACATAAATAGATATAAATTATTTAAAGCAGATGTAGATAATGTTATTCCAATAACTGATCAAGCATACTTTGGTGATGACATTGTAGAGAGATTTAAAGATTTTTTAAGAGTTGCTTATGGAATGAATACTTTTAATGAGAATCTTGACTTTATTGCAGAAGCGTTAGGTAAGAAAGGTACAGAAACAAGTGAAGACACTATAAGAAGATATTTCTTAAATGACTTTTATAATGACCATATTAAAACATATCAAAAACGACCTATATACTGGTTGTTTGATAGTGGCAAGAAAAATGGATTTAAAGCACTTGTTTATATGCACAGATACAATGAAAATTTAGTACCAAAAGTAAGATTAGATTATTTACATAGAGTGCAAACAACTTATGAAAAATTATTATCAGATGTTAATTATAGACTAACAACTGATTTATCAATGACAGATAAAAAAATAGCAGAAAATAGAAAAGCAGACTTAAATGCTAAACTACAAGAAATAAAAGAGTATGATGAAAAGATAGCACATATTGCTAATCAAAGAATTAGTATAGATTTAGATGATGGTGTTAAAGAAAATTATGAGAAGTTTAAAGATATACTAGCGAAAATAAAATAGGAGGATAGATTATGTTTGATGAAGTATTACAACTATTAAATGATACTTTAAATGGTGCTTTTTCAAGAGATACAGAAAGAAAAAGAACTAGAAAAATTATATTCTGGTATGATTCTAAACAAGAATATCTTGATTTTATCAATGAACTAGAATTAGACAATACAGAAATATTAAAGTATGATAACAATAGTTTTTGGATTAGATACCATATAGAAAAAGAAGAACTTAATAAGAATATTATTATCTATCTTCCTTTTGAAAGAAAAAAAGGTATAGATAATGACTTATTAGATTTAGAAACTGCAAATAGTGATTTATTGTTTAATCCAGATTCAACAACAATGAGATTAAAGAATTTAGGTTTAACAGATGATGAAAGAAATATAATTAAAAAATATTCAAAATTCTTTGGAAATAAGAAAAGAGAAACGGAATTTAAAAACTTTGATATTGATGAAAAGAATGCAAATAATATAGATTTAATTATTACAGCAATAATGCTTAATATTAAGTCTATCAATGAAGATGATATTTTAAAGGAAATTATTAGATTTTATTTTGAAGATGAGAAAAAGTATGAAGAATTATTTAAGTATGGAAGCGAAGAATTTATATTAGAATTGTTTAATAATACTTTTGGATCAGATGTAAAATCTTATAAAGATTTGCCAGAAATATATAAATCATTAGTATTTACTTATTTCGCAACAAGTTTAAAAGAGCCAAAGAAAGCAAGTAGATATAGTAAATATATACTAACTAAAAAAACTACTAATATATATGTTTTCTTAAATAATTTAATGAGAGATAAGACAATGAAATCTTATTTTGAACACTTATCAAAAGAAATAGAAAAAGAATTTGGAATAAATGAATTATTACAATCAATGGATATAGATGATTACATTTCAAGTGACGCTTTTGAAAGCATAGATAGATGTGTAATAAAATACATTGTTGATAAATTATTTAATGGAATAGGAGAATATGATTTATATTCTAATTATATTGATACAAGAGAAAGTAAATATTGGTTTGATAAATTAGAAAACGAGTATAACTTATTAAAAGTTTCAATAACATTCTTTGAAAAGATTAAAGAAATAGAAGACAAAATAAAAATAGAAGATATTGATTTATTTGCTAAAAATTATACAGAAATATTTAGCGAGATAGATACATTATATAGAAAAGTTTACTTTTACTATGACAGTATAGAAGACAAAGATATATTTATCAATTTAAAGAACAAAATAGAGAATATCTATGTTAATGACTTTATGAGCGAATTATCTATTAAATGGAGTGATACGATAGAAAATATGAATAAATATGATTCTAATCGTATGACATTACAAAAAGATTTTTACAAAAATTATATTAAGCCATTTAACGATAAGAAAGATAGAATTATTGTTATAATTTCAGACGCTTTTAGATATGAATGTGCAAAAGAATTAAATAATAGACTAAAAGTATTTGCTAGTAAATCCGATATAAAATATATGCAAGGACTTGTTCCATCATATACTAAACTTGGTATGGCAGCATTACTACCAAATAAGGAATTAGAAAGAGTTAAAGATAGTGATGATATTTTAGTTGATGGACAACCTTCTGCCAGTCTTAATGATAGAGAGTTAATATTACAAAAAGAGAATCCAGATTCTATTGCTATAAAGTATGATGACTTATATGAAATGACTAAACTTGAATGGAAAAAAGTTTTTTCTGGTAAAAAGATAGTTTATATTTATCACGATACCATAGATAATGCAGGAGAACATAACGAGAATACAATATTCACTGCTTGTGATAAAGCAATAAATGAATTAGAAAAGTTAATAAAAGATTTACATACTACTTTTAGTGGAATAAATGCTTTTATAACTGCCGATCACGGATTCTTTTATAAAAGAGGAAAAGTAGAAAGCTATGAAAAAACAAGTAAGACTACAAATGCTACAAAACAAAAAACTAGATATTCTTATTCAGATAGTATTTCAAATGATGAGGGAATTTTATCTATCAATCTTGATTATGTATTTGGTAGTAATAGTGGGTATGTAAATATTCCAAAAGGTAATATTATATTTGCTAGACAAGGAACAGGAATAAATTATGTTCACGGTGGCATACTTCCACAAGAAATAATTGTTCCAGTTATAGACTTTAAATCAACAAGAACAAGTGATGATAGTAAAAAGGTTGGTATTACTTATAGTGGACTTACTGCTAAAATTACAAATGCTATTACTTATTTAGAGTTTTTACAAGATAATAACATAGATGAAAATAACAAGCCTTGTAGATACCTATTACATTTTGAAGATGAAGATGGAAATAGAGTTTCTGATGAATGTACTATTATAGCCAATTATGAAAATACAGAAGTAAAAGATAGATTCTTTAAAGAAAAGTTTGTATTTAAAAATATTGAATATGATAGAACAAAACCTTATTATTTAGTAATTATAGATGAAGAAACTGGTATAGAAGCAAATAGAGTCAAATTCTATATTGATATTGCCATTGTAAATAATTTTGATTTTTAGGAGGTGCAGTAATGGAAGAACTTAATGAAAAGTTAAATAAATATTTTGCAGGAAAAGTTGTAAGAAAAGATTTAACTAAAAAAATTAAAGAGGGAGCAAATGTACCTGTCTATGTTCTTGAATACTTACTTGGTATGTACTGTGCTACTAATGATGAAAATGCAATTCTTGATGGTGTAGAAACAGTTAAGAAGATATTAGCAGATAACTTTGTAAGACCAGATGAAGCAGAAAAAATAAAATCTAAAATAAAAGAAAAAGGTATTTATACAATTATAGATAAAGTAACGGTAAGACTTAATGAGAAATTAGATTTATACCAAGCAGAGTTTTCTAATTTAGGAATAAAAGACGCTTCTATAAGTGAAGAAATTGTTAATAAATATGAAAAACTTTTAGTTGGTGGTATATGGTGTATTATTAAAGTTAGTTATAACTATGATGACCAAGATAGACATAAAATGCCTTTTAAAGTAGCAAGTCTTGATCCAATACAACTTCCAAATATGGATTTAACTGGCTTGTTTGATGGAAGAAAACATTTTACAAAAGAAGAATGGATTGATATTTTAGTTCGTTCTATGGGAATAGAGCCATCAAAACTTACTGAAATACAAAAGTGGCATTTTCTTGAAAGAGCAGTACCACTTGTAGAGAATAATTATAATCTATGTGAACTAGGTCCGAGAGGAACTGGTAAGTCACATATCTATAAAGAAATATCTCCAAATAGTATTTTAGTATCTGGTGGACAAACTACTGTTGCTAATTTGTTCTATAATATGGGACAAAAGAAAATAGGTTTAGTAGGTATGTGGGACTGTGTTGCTTTTGATGAAGTAGCAGGTATTACATTTAAAGATAAAGATGGAATCCAAATAATGAAAGATTATATGGCTTCTGGATCATTTGCAAGAGGAAAAGAAGAAAAAAATGCAAATGCTTCTATGGTATTTGTAGGGAATATAAATCAAAGTGTTGAAGTATTATTAAAAACATCACATTTATTTGAGCCATTCCCAAAAGAGATGGCAAATGATTCTGCTTTCTTTGACAGAATGCACTTTTATCTTCCTGGTTGGGAAATTCCTAAAATGCGACCAGAGTTAATAACAGATGAATATGGATTTATTACAGACTATTTATCAGAATATTTTAGAGAAATGAGAAAAAGGACTTTTTCAGATTCACTAGATAAATACTTTAAATTAGGAAATAACTTAAATCAAAGAGATGTTATAGCAGTTAGAAAGACAGTTTCTGGTTTAGTTAAATTGTTATATCCAAATGGAGAATATAGTAAAGAAGAACTTGAAGAAATACTTGCCTATGCTTTGGTAGGAAGAAGACGAGTAAAAGAACAATTAAAGAAAATAGGTGGTATGGAGTTCTATGATGTTCACTTTTCTTATATTGATTTAGAAAGTATGGAAGAAAAATTTATTTCAGTACCAGAAAATGGTGGTGGAAAACTTATTCCAGAGGGAATGCTTAAAGCAGGGCATACTTACTTTATAGGTAGAGGAACATCTGGAATGATAGGAACATATAAAATTGAAGTAGAATCTCCAAGTGGACACGGTAAATTTTCAGTTTCTGGCGTAGGTAATGATAGAGAAACAAAAGAAGCATTAAATACAGCATTTAATTATTTTAGAGCAAACAAAAAAAGTATAAGTGCTAGTATTCAAGTAGATAATGTTGATTATTTACTACATATTGAAGATTTACAAGGAGTAGGTGCTTCAAAAGATATATCTCTTGCTTCATTTGTTGCAATGTGTAGTAGTGCTTTGAAGAAACCTATACAAGGTAGTTTAGTCATATTAGGTAGTATGAGTATAGGTGGAACAATTAGTAAAGTAGAAGAAATAGCCAATACTTTACAAGTATGTTTTGATTCAGGTGCTAAAAAAATATTACTACCAATGTCTTCTGCTAGTGATATATCAAGTGTACCTAGTGACTTATTTTCAAAGTTTAACATAGCATTTTATAATGATCCAGAAGACGCAGTATATAAAGCATTAGGTATAGAATAAGTTTTAACAAATAATATGGAGAGGTAATATTGATAAAACTTTAATTATATAATGAAATGAACGCACAAATTGTAAGTATTTGTGTGTTTTTTTAATTTTTTATATCAGTACAACACAATCCGACATTTTTTTCGCAAACATTGTCGTACAATGTATTTTAGTAACATTGCCTACGGCTATGTAATTAAAGAATAATAAAGGGGTAGTGATAAGAAATAGAAAGGTTGTGGTGTAGTTTATATTCTATTTCAAATAATACATTACAGGCTTAATTTGTAGTAATAGATGATACAAAGTTTTTAGTAGTATTTTGCTTTTGTATTTATAGGCAATGTCTTGTTGGGAGAGATTGTCTATGAGAGTAAGAAAATACTATGTAATTTGCATAGAAAAATTAAGAATCATTGAACGAGTCAAATTCAACTCTATTAGCAGAGGAGGATTTGACTCTTTTTTTTATAGTGTAAGTAAACATTTAAGTAACGGGTGTAGAGGTCCTCCTTTTATCAATTTGTTTTTAAAAAAATTCAAATTGATAGGAGGAAAGAAAGATGGCAGAACGCCCAAAGAGAAGAAAATATAAGGATAATCCTTATACATTAAGTTATGTTGAAGAAAAAAATATTTATTTAGTAAGTTTTAAAGATGGCAATGGAATAAAACAAGTAATAGAAGTTAATGAGGAAATCTATAAAATATTTAATTCATTTGAATTACAAGATTTAAAAGAATTAAATGAGTATGATAGACATATAGAACATTCAGAATTATTTGAAAATACTCTTGAAATGAAAGCAAAGGACAAGCCTATTAGTGTAGAAGACCAAATAATTAAAAAAGCAACTTTTGACGAATTACAAAGAGCAATAAATAGTTTGCCAGAAACACAAAGAAGAAGAATAAAAAAATATTACTTTGCTGAAAAAAATGAATATGAAATAGCCAAAGAAGAACACACAACGCAACAAGCAGTAAATAAATCTTTAAGACTTGCAATTCAAAAATTAAAAGAAATTTTAAAAAAATAAAAAAGTAGGGTTGTTATTTTAATTTTAAGTGAGGAAACAAGTGAAAGGGTACAAAACTCTTTCAACCTGTTTCTTCTTTTTTTGTGGAAGCAGGAGCGTTCTTTGAAAATTTGATATTCATTCATCAAATACTTTCCTGTTAGAGATAGCACATTAACAAGTACGCTTGTCGGTAAAATGCTTGGTTATAAAATTAGGTAGCACCTAATTTGCGAAGACATCTAATAGTATTAAAGATACTCCTGCCTAGCCACAGACTCACGCAATGGGGGCAGCCACGAGAGATCCTCGGGGAGGTGGAATTCCTGTGAGATTGAATAGCAATCAATCGTTTGATGAAATCCTAGGCTGAGGGTATTGAGAAAAATATCAGTTGACTAAAAAATAAAAATGAAAATAACAAAGTCAGAGTATAGATTACTCTGGCTTTTTTACATATAAGGAGGATTTTTTAATGAAAAGAAAAAAATATAAAGTTAAAGTTAAATTGATATTTGAAACTACTATGGATCATTCACAAGAAAGTATGGAAAAAGCAGAGCAAGATGTTAAAAGAGTTCTAAACGATTATTTAAAAGATAAAAAACTTAATATACTTAATCTATTTGAAAATGAGCCACCACGAATAATATGCAAGGCAGAAAAATATGATAGATAATTATGATATTAGAAAGGGAAATATTTATTATGCAAATCTTGATCCTGTAATAGGAAGTGAGCAAGATGGAAAAAGACCAGTGGTGGTTGTTCAAAACAATGTTGCTAATAAACATAGCCCAACAATTATAATTGCACCAATTACAACAGTAATAAAGAAAATATATCTGCCAACACATATCATTATATATAAAAATGCTTTTTTAAAAAAAGATTCAACTATTTTAGTAGAACAAGTTAGAGTAATAGATAAAACAAGATTATTAACTTATTTAGGAAAACTAACAGATGACCAAATAAGAAAATTAGATAAGGCTTTAATAAATGCCTTTGATATAAATATTGAAAGAGAGGGAGATAATTGCAACTATTTAAAAGTAAAGATAAAGGATATGTAGTGACTATTATTTCAAATAATAACAAGCAAGAAGTACAAGTAAAAGCAAAAAATAAAAATAGTGCAAAAGAAATGGTTATAAATGTGCTTTTAAAATGTGATTTGTTTGGAATAAACAGTTTAGATGATATTAAATTAGAATGTAGAAGAATAAGGAGGGAAGTTTAATGGATGAAATGATTTATTCAGTACACGAAGTTGCTAAAATGTTGCATTCAAGTCCTAACTATGTTTATAAACTAATTGATAATGGATTTCTTCCTGCTATAAAATTAGGTAGTGTTAAAATATTAAAATCTACCTTAATAAAGTTTTTAATGGAGAATGAGGGAAAAGACCTTTCTGATATAAATAATATAAAAAAAATAGAAATTAGTTCACTGGTGAAGTCAAATGGCTAGTGTTGGAATAAAAAAAAGAGGAAAGGTATATCAATATCAATTTGAAATAGCACCTGTTAATGGACAAAGGAAATGGATAACAAAATCTGGATTTAAAACAAAGGCAGAAGCAGAGGAAGAAGGTAATAAGGCTTATACAGAATACTTAAATGCAGGAGTGCCTTTTAAAGAATGCAAAACTTCATATACAGATTATTTAGACTATTGGTTAAATAATTATTGCAAGACAAACTTAAAATACAATACGATACAAGCATATAAAAATATCATAGAAAAACATATAATACCTAAATTAGGTAAATATAGATTATCTACGATAACAAGTGTAAGGTTAAATTCTTATATTACTGAAATAGTGGAAGAAAATGATTTTGCTCCTGCGTATTTTAAAAATATATTAAAGGTATTAAAAGGATCATTTCGTGACGCTTGTGATATATATGGTTTTATTAAATATAATCCTGCCAGAGATTTAAGACTACCAAGATTTGATAAAAGGAGAGAGGATGTAAAACATTTATATACACAAAAAGAAATAGATTTAATATTAAATAAATTTGCAGACAATGACACATTTACTTGTGTCTTTTTAACTTCTTGCTATACTGGTATGAGAACAGGAGAAGTATGTGCTTTAACTTGGAATGATATTGATTTTGAAAAAGAAACTATAAACATAGAACACAATGTATATGACAAGCCAAAAGATGATAAAGGTAGATGGTTTATAGGAACTACTAAAACTGAAACAGGAACTAGAAAAATTCATTTAAGTCAAACATTAAAAATTGCATTACAAAATTATAAAAGAAAACAAGATTATTTAAAGAAAATATATGGTAAAAAATATATATATTATCACATTGAAAATGTTACGAATCAATCTGGTAAAGTTGTAGAGCATAGAATAGTAAGAGAAGAATTAAGCAATAAAGATTCTGAAAGAATAGATTTGATTTTCACAAAAGAAAATGGTCTTTATCTTGGAACTGATATTACAAGAACACCATTTAAAATAATTCATAATGAGTTAGGAATTAAAAAGTGTAGATTTTATGATTTAAGAGGTAGTTATGCAACTAAAATATTAAATAATGGAGTTGAGATAAGAGATGTTGCTGATTTACTTGGACATAAGAATATAGAAACAACAGAAAACTTCTATATATCAAGTACAGAAAATTCAAGAAAATATGCAACAGAAATATTTGATAGTATTTCAAAATCGGAAACTATAAATAAGATTATAGAGTATAAAATTGATTTGGAATAATCTGTGGATTCATTGACTATAAGTATTAAATATTATATAATAATGAAGAATGTCAAATGTGCGACATCTTTTATCGCAGATTTGTTTCTTCTATATTATTATAGTAGAATAATTGCAGTGAACGGATGTGGACAATGTCCACAGTTTGTCCACGTTAGAGAAATACTTATAGTACAGATAGTACAGATAATACACATAATACAGATGATACCTAATACCGAAATACAATAAATACAGATAATACTATAAGTACAAATAATACTGATAATATAGGAAAATCAAGTTCTTGTGGTAGTGGTAAAAAGTATAAAAATTGTTGCGGGAAGAATGCTTAAATAGCTTATTACAAGAATTTCAATAATTAAAAAAATAGGTGTCAAAAATCAATTTGTCACCTAAATTATAAAAATATAACTGAAAACTATTGAAAAACAAGGAGTGTATCCAAAAGAAAATGGATGACACTTCTTTTTCTATGAAAGAAATCAATATTTTTTGTAAAAATATTGAATATGAAGTTAAAAAATGATACAATACAAATGTTCGCTAACAATATTAAAACAATTATACGAGGAGGGATATTTAATGGAAAATAGCAAATTAAAAATTATATCAAACCTTTTTGAAGGATATGAAATACGAAGTATTTGGAATGCTGATAAGGAAGAATATTATTTTAAAATTACAGATGTAATAAAAGCATTAACAGATAGTCCTGATCCATCGCATTATTGGAGAACTTTAAAATATAGAATGATTAAAGAAGGAAATGAAACCGTCACAAATTGTGACACTTTCAAATTCAAATCGAAAGACGGAAAAATGAGAAATGCAGATGTTTTAGATACACAAGGAATATTACGTATTATTGAATCAATACCAAGTAGTAAAGCAGAACCATTTAAAATCTGGTTAGCTCAAATGGGAAAAGAAAGAATTGATGAAGTATTTGACCCTGAAATTGCAATAAAAAGAGCGATTAATTATTATAGAAACCGAGGCTATTCTGATAAATGGATTGAAGCAAGGTTAAAAGGAATATTGGATAGAAATAAATTAACTGATGTATGGAAAGAAAATGGAATTAAAGATAACTATGAATTTGCAGTATTAACAAATGAAATATATAAAGCTTGGTCAGGTATGAAAGCATCAGAATACAAAAAATATAAAGGAATAAGAAAAGAATCTTTAAGAGATAATATGTCTGATGTCGAAGTAGCATTAACTGATTTAGGCGAAATAGCTACTAGAGAATTAGCTAAAGAACATAGACCACTTGGCTTAAAAGCAAATAAGAAAGTTGCAAAAGCTGGAGGAGAAGTAGCAAAAACAGCAAGAGACGATTTGGAGAAAAAATTAGGAAAAACAATAATTAGTAAAAATAATTCAATGAACTATACATATATAGATCAAAAAGTTTTAGAAGAAGAAAACAAAAAATAAATACGGTAAAAGCTGAATATAAAATAATTAAAAGTAAGTATAAAAGAAAAAATAATGTTGGTATATAGGACATTCCGATTATAATATAATTTAAATAAAGAAAATAAAGAGGAGTGTTTTATGAAAGTAATTAACATAAAAAGAAAAAATATTTTTAAAATTACGGCAATAATAGCATTTATAATAGTTATAGGAATATTCACGACATCTTTTGGTATGCAATATTATTATAATGTTGATTTTTCAACAGGACTTGTAACAGCAAGTACGCTTAATGTAAGAAGCGGTCCAGGAATACAATATAAAGTTATTGCAACTGTAAAGAAAAATGAATATATTAGAGTTTTTGCAGGAGTTGGTGACTGGTATATTGTACAAGTGGAAGGAGATTATGTTGGAGCAGTAAGTAAAAAATATGTAAAACCTATTTATCCAAACTCATCAAATAGTGGAAATACAAATAGCAGTTCAGGAAATACGCAAACATCATCATCTAGTATGAATTCGGATGAAAAAGAAGTTTTTAACTTAATTAATCAGCAAAGAATTAATAATGGATTAACAGCATTGAAAGTAAATGAAGAAGTGCAAAGAGTAGCAAGAATAAAAGCACAAGATATGGTATCAAACAATTACTTTTCTCATACATCACCAACATATGGTTCTCCATTTAATATGTTAAAGAATTTTAAAGTATCATATAAAACTGCAGGAGAAAACATAGCTGGAAACTCAAGTAATAGTGGAGCAGTTAATGCTTGGATGAATTCATCAGGGCATAAGGCTAATATCTTAAACTCTAGTTTTAACTATACTGGAATAGGAGTAGTTAGTAGTTCTAAGTATGGCAAAATTTTTGTGCAGATGTTTATAGGAAAATAATTATAAAAAGAGACAATGGACTGTGATATCACAGTCCATTGTCTCTTTTTGCTAGAAGATAGTACAATTAGAAGCACTCAGGGTTTCTTTCTTGAAGATCGGCAAACATATCATATTCGCGATCTGCTTTTTTCATAATAGCAGATGCGGTGAAATATCCACCGAATATAGCAAGAATCACGACAAATATTGCCAATTGTACGACCATAGTGTCGTTTTTCTTCTTGCTTTTTCCTCCAAAAAGAGCTTCTGAGACTCTTCCAATAGCACTTGGTGCGTTTCGTGCTGCACTTATTGTGTTGTGTATTTGCGCAAATGAGTTCCAACCAGCAGTCAGTCCACTAGACAAAGTCCGGCGTTCAAAGAAATGCTTCAGACTACGAATCCAGATGTAAAAACCTGTAGGAATCATAGTTATAACGCAAAATAGATAAATCAAGTCTGATGCCAATTGTTCAAACATCAAAATTGTATTCTCATCTACTTTGGCCATTTGAAGGAAGATAGGGGAAATGAGTAGTAATATGTAGCCATATACCATAGTGAATCCGGCGATTGCCATAATATAACCCACCACGATATAAGCCCTAAAACTACCACCTACTTCTTTGGACTCAGACCAGTACAGACCGACGTACTTTGCATTTGCCCATGAGATCGCAAAGTTAAGAGCAAGTGCGAGCAGTAATAATAAAATTGCCATAACCATATCTCCTTTTTTGTTAATTTTAGCACTTAATTGTGTGCTAATGAAAAATATTGGTTACTATAATATTATAGCATGTTTATAGCAAAAAGGCAAATATTGTAGGTTTAATGTCTTTTAAATCTTAAATAAATTTAATTTAGACAAAACATAGTTTTTTATAAATAAATATTTACAAAAAAATACAAAATTTTTACATAAAATATTTTCTTTTGTAATTATAAATGATAAAATCTAAAAGTAATAAAGAGTAAAAAGGATAATAATATATGAAGCGATTATTAAGAATAAGTTTTAATCAAGCAATTTTTTCATTTATACCAGTATTATCATGGATTATGCTTGGCTTAATATTAGATAAAAACTTAGCAAATGTTTTTACACTTACATATCCGATACAATTTATTTGGATGATTTTTAAATCAATATTTGCCACAGGAGCTAATATTAGCAAAGAAAAAGATAAAAATGAAGATGCTGTATTATCTGGAATTACATTAGGAACAATTATAGGATTTATTGTGTTTATTTTTATTGCAATAAATATAAAAAAATATATAGAATTTATGAATATGGATTACAGTACATATAAAGAATTTGCAATTTATTCAGTAATACAGTTATATATACAGTTAGTTTTCTCTTTTGTGATGGAAAAACTATATTTTGAAGGAAAAGAGAAAATAGCAAATAAATATATGCTAACTCTTAACTTATTAAATTTTGGAGTATTGATAGGATTATCTTTGCTTATAAAAAATAGAGCAATAATTGTAGCAATAACATTATTTGTAATCTTTATATATACTTTACTAATAACAATAAAACAATATAGAAAGTTTAAATTTAAAATTAATTTATTAAAAAATATAAAGTATGAATCAGTTTCTATAGTAAGAGATATTTTCTTCTTCATAACATATTTATTTGGGTTTAGTAATGCTTTAGAATTTGGAGAAGAATATATGGTTGCATTAAACTTTGCAGCATTAGTAACTGATACACAGTGGGATTCTTTATATGCAATAGATACAGTTGCAAAAATTGATATAAGTAAAGGAAAATTTAATTATAAGGAACACAGAAGAAATGCTTATAAACTGGTAGGAATATTATTATTTACAACTTTCTTAATGGTATTATTTTCATATAGATATTATGAATTAAATTTTGTTATAACTTTAATGTATTTAAGTGTAGAAATTGTAAACTTTTTATTAGAGCCTCTTTACGAATTAAAAATATGCTATCTACAATTAACAGATAAATTTGAAAGTAAAGTAACATCAAATAAGGTGGTAGCATCTGGAATAAGAGTTGTAACATCATTTCTAAAAACACCATTCTGTACTGCAATAGGACAAACATTTTCAATGATAGAACAATATATAGTTGTAAATATAATATTTTATAGAAACTTTAAAATAAATAAAGATGGAATAATAGAAAAAATTTAAAAAAGAGTAGGATAGATATATGTTAAAAAAGTATAAAATTGGTATTGATATTGATAATGTTATATCAAATTTTGATGAAATATTATTAAAAGAATTTTTAAAACACGATAAAAAATTAAGAAATACTGGAATTGTAAATAATGATGTTTATATAACAAGAGGCATGTTTGACTGGACTAAAGAAGAATTTGATGATTTCTATTATAACAATATCGAAAGAATTGCTCAAAGCCTTAATGTTATTGACAATGCACCAGAATATATAAGAAAATTAAAAGAAGAAGGAAATGAAATATATATTATAAGTGGTAGAGATAATGGAGAATATTCTGATCCTTATAAAATGACAATTGATTGGCTAAATAAATACAAAATAGAGTATGATAAACTTATTCTTACAAATGCTTATGATTCATTAGAAAAAGCAAAGATGTGCATAAAAAATAATATTAATATTATGATAGATGACTCTATTAGAATCATATCAGAAGTTAATAAAAGTGGAATTACTGCTTTACTCATGGATACCCCATATAATAGAGAAGAAAACAATTTACAGAGAGTACATAACTGGAAAGAAATATATGAATTTATTACTAATTTATCACGAGAAAAAATCAAGGTAATTTTAGATACAGATACCTATAATGAATGTGATGATCTATTTAAAAAGTTAGGAGAGAGCAGTAATGGATAAGATTGTAATTTTTGATTGGGGTGGAGTGATTGAAAGTCACAGAGATGGAGAATACAATATAAGAACAGCAGTAAGTGATTTAATGAAAAAATATGGTTGTAAATTAGAAGAAAAAGAAATAACAGAAATCCAGTCAAAAAGAAATAAAGTAAAAAATGATATTGGAATATCGTCTAATTCTATTTTCTTAGAGAAATGGTTTGAAGAGACAAAAACAAAATTAGGCTTAAATTGCAACTTAAATGAGTTTATTAATTCATATTATGAAGATTTAAAAAAAGTACACTATTATAAAGATGTAGTATCTTATGCACATAGTTTAAAAGGAAGATGCAAAATTGGTATTTTTTCTAATCTTATGATGATAGATGAGAATAGAATTAATACACAAGTTAATTTAGAAAAATTTGACTTTGTATTTTTATCTTTTAAAATAGGACATAGAAAACCAGAAGAAGAAGCATATGAAATAGTTGAGAAAACAACAAAAATGAAACCTGAAAATATATTATTTATAGATGACTTAAAGGAAAATGTAGAAGTTGCAAAATTAAGAGGCTGGAGAGTTTGCAATGCTTTTGGATATGAATTAGATAAAATAAAAAAAGCAGTTGATTGCTTTTTGAAATATGAATCCTAAATAGTTAATATATAATTCACTTGAGAAATAAATTTTAGGGAGAAAATTCTAATGAGTAATTATAAAATATTATTTAGTTTAAGAGTATTAAAAAGTATTATAACAAGTTTTGTAGATAGTTTTTTAGTATTATATTTTTTGGATATTTCAGATAGAAACATACTACCACTTGGAATATATAAATTAGTTGCAGTAATTGCTATTTATAGTGTTATATTTTTAACTAGAAATTTTGCAAAGTCAAAAAATAGAGTCAATTTAATGAGAATAGGAATCATATTAGATTTTGTATATTTTTTAACTATTATATTATTGAAGGATAAAGTTATTAATTATATATATTTAGTTGGGTTATTATATGGATTAGAAGAAGGATTTTATTATTCAGTATATAATATAATTGAATCAGATGGAATCACAAATGAAGAAAGAGCAAAATTTACTGGTACATATACAGCAATGAAAGCGACTTTATCGATTATATTTCCATTAATATTTGGAAGCTTAATATATGCAGAGGGCTTTTTAAAAAGTCTAGCCCTTGTATTTCTAATAGTAATATTAAGAATTATCTTATCTTTTATTTATAAAGATAGGAATGTACCTAAAAGCAATAAAACTAATATGAAAAAGTATTTTAAATTAACTGAAAATGAAAAAAGTTTTAATCAAATGTATAGAGTAGAAATTTTTAATGGAATTGTATATTCAGAAGCTGCCTTTTCATATATAATAACAATATATATAATAAAAGTATTTTCAGATAGTTTTAGTTTAGGAATCTTTACATCAATATTTAGTATAATTACTTGTTTTATAGGTATTATGTTTGCAAAATTTATAAAAAAGGAACATTATACTTCTGCTATAAAAATATCTACTGTATTTACAATTTTAACGTTATTTTTAATGATTTTTAAATGTAATACAATAACAATAGTACTATTTAACTTATTCCAAACAATATTTAAAAATTTAAATGAGTTAATAAATGGAAATAATCAATCTAATTTAAGTAATTATAGTAAAATTGCAAAAGAATATAAAACAGAATACTGGCTAACGAATGAAACGTCACTTCTGATAGGAAGAATAATAAGTAGTGTTTTGTTTATATTGTTAGCATGCATTAATACAACATTAATGATAATTTTGTATGCACTGTTCTTAATAATATATGCATTAAATTCTATAAAATTACAAGAAGCAGTAATGGAGGAAGTAAAATGAGAATAGGGATAGATATAGATGGAGTTTTAACAGATGATGATACATATAGATTGGATGCAATGGCAAAATATTGTTTTGAAAATAATTTACCAGATATAGAAAACCCATATAAATATGAAAATAAATGTAATTGGTCTAAAGAAATTAAAGAAGATTATAGTCAAAAATATTTTTTCGAATATATAAAAAATGCACCAGCAAGAAAGTTTGCTGCAGAAGTAATTGAGAAATTACATAATGAAGGAAATAGAATAATAATTATAACTGCTAGATATAAAACACAAGAAGATTCAAAAATTGGAGAGCAAATGAGAAATGATACTATTTGTTGGTTAAATAAAAACAAAATTATCTTTGACGAGATATGCTATGCTCATTGTCCTAAAACTAAAGAAATACAAGAAAAAAATATAGATGTAATGATAGATGATAGTCCAGAAATATTGCCAGAGATAGTTAAATACACAAAGACATTGTGCTTTGACAATAGATATAATATAAATCTACAATATGATAATATGATTAGGGTTTTTAGTTGGTATGATATTTATAGTAAAATAAAAAATATGGAAAAAATGTGATTAAAGAATATTTTGATATATCAGGCTAAAATAAAAATTACATGCAAAATTAAATGAATTATGGCTATATACAAAACATATCAATTTATATGAAAAATTTGGATGGGAATATGTTAGAGATATTGATACATATATTGAAGAACAACGAGTACAAAGATTGTATAAATTGAAAATTTAGCTTACAATAATTTTTAAATATATATTGATAATTAATAATGTTGCCAAACTCAAAAAAATGATGTATAATAAATCAAATATACATAATATTACAGAACTGTTAAATTTCTATTACATTTCTGTAAATAGTATTGACTTATCAAATAAATCTAATAAAATATATAATGAGATAAAGAGGCGGGGAGAATATTTGAGAGTTATAAGTGGAAAAGCAAGAGGTACAAAGCTAGAAACGTTAGAAGGATTAGAAACAAGACCAACACTAGATAGAGTAAAAGAACCGTTATTTAGTATAATACAAGCGTACATATATGATGCAAAAGTATTAGACCTTTTTTCAGGCAGTGGAGCTTTAGCTATAGAAAGTGTTAGTCGAGGTGCAAAATCAGCAGTTGCTTGTGATAATTCTAGAAAAGCAATAGAAATCATAAAACAAAATGTCAAAAAAACCCATTTTGAAAATGAAATAAAGATTATAAACAAAGATTACAAAAAAGCATTAGAAGAATTAGAAAACGAAAAATTTGATATAATTTTTTTAGACCCACCATATAAGACAAACTTTGGAATAGAAGCAATTAAGATTATTAATGATAGAAACTTACTTTTGGAAGATGGAATAATAGTATTTGAAACCGACCAAGAGGAAGAATATATAGAAGATATAGAAAAGTATGCTATATTAAAAGACTTAAGAAAATATGGAAGAGTAAAGCTAGCATTCTTAGGTCGAAAGGAGTAAAACGAAAGTTATGGAAATTTTTACATTACTAGAAACTTTGGAAGAAATAATAGAAAACAGTAAATCAATGCCTTTTACAAGCAAAGGTATTGTGGATAAAGAAGAAATACTAGATATAATTAAAGAAATAAGAATAAAACTTCCAGAAGAATTAAAACAAGCTAAATGGGTCAAAGAAGAAAGATCAAGGATATTAGTAGAAGCTCAAAAAGAAGCAGATGATATAGTTAAAGAAGCAGAAAACAGAATAATTGCTATGATAGACGAACATGAAATAACAAGAAAGGCTTATGCACAAAAAGCAGAAATAATAGAGACAGCAAATGAAATGGCAAGAGAAATCTCTAATGGAACAAAAGAACATGCAGACGCTTTACTTGCAAAAATTGAAGGTGTGCTTGAAGAAACATTAAAAACAATACAAAACAATAGAAAAGAATTGTCGTAATAGAATTAAGGAAATACATATAATAAATTTAAACATAGAAACTAAAACATAAAAATTAAAAGATAAATTAATAATTAAAAACTCAAATTGTTAAATAGAAATAAACAATTTGAGTTTTTTGTTGTACTTGCAAATCCTGCAAAATTTCCACAAAATATTATTTAGTATAGGTAATTAATAATGAATAGATAAAAGAAGACCCCACACTTTAAATTTCTTTAAGTGTGGGGTAGGAGAGCCCCTTTAACGATGGCGTTCTGTGTCGAATTCACCAGTCATAGAGGCTCACTAACGGCTAAAGTCACAATCCTTTCCGACGAACTTGTCGTTTTTGCTTTGGCTGAACTCGAGAATGATGTCATCCTTGCCAAGAGCAAGCTTGACAGATTCAGCGGGCACCTCTTTACCACCTTCAAGGAGCCCTTGGGGGTCTACATCTATGCCGAGCCTGTACCCGAGCAGAGAGGTGGCTACGTCCATAAGGGCGAGCTTTTGAAGGTTGGGCATCAAGCTGGAGGAAATCATACTGCAGAAATCTTTTCCATCAGTAAGAGTCTGGTAAAGAGACTGCAGATGGCGAATTTCCTCAAATGAAAGCTTGCACACGAAGTATTTTTCTTTCACAGGGTCGAAGCGTATTACCGTGTGCTTTTTGGGACCGATTGTTTCTTTAAACATTGTGAACATACTCTCCTTTTTTTTGCAAAATAGGGTATTTGCTAAATATATTATAACATATTTTATATAATATTACAAATAATCTACTCTTTACAATCTAAACAAAGAGTAATATAAAATAATTCACAGAATATAAACAAATATGCTAAAAAACACATTTAGACAAAATACTTCAAAATCTGACATAAATGTTAACAAATACTATTGTTTTAAAAGTTCTAATTTGATATAATGTGGATATATAATATATTTGAGAGGAGAAAATTTATGGGAAATTGTAAATGCGGAAATTGCAAAAAAGACGAAGAACTAGAGAAAATACTTGAAAAATATAAACAAGACAAAGATAATCTCATACAGATACTCAATGAAGTACAAGAACATTATGGCTATATACCAACATCAGCACAAATGAGAGTTGCGGAATATTTAGGTTTAGCACTAGCAGAAGTATATGGAGTAGTAACATTTTATTCAAGATTTACTTTAAAACCAAAAGGAAAATATAACATAGCAGTATGTCTTGGAACAGCATGCTATGTAAAAGGATCAGAAAAAATACTAGAAAGAGTAAAAGAGAGACTAAAAATCGGGGTAGGAGAAACAACACCCGATCGGAAAATTTTCAATAGAAGAAACAAGATGTATTGGCGCATGTGGATTAGCACCTGTATTTACAATAAATGGAGAAGTATACGGAAAAGCAACCGTACAAAAACTTGACCAAGTATTAGATGAATACATGAAAAAAGAATAAAGGCATAACTTTTAGTATTATTTTAAACAAATATTAACCTATAAGTTAATATGATAATATGTAAAACTTAACCAAAAAGGAGGTATAAAAATGAAATCTTTAGAAGAAATAAAGAAAATCAGAGAAGAAAAAAGAAAAGAACTAGATTTAAGAGAAAATCTAAAAGCAAATACTCATGAAAAACATATACTTGTATGTCATGGTACAGGTTGTACTTCTTCAAAATCAGAAGATATTATAAAAAGATTCAGAGAAATAATAAAAGAAAAGAAAATAGAAAATGTAAAAGTAATTCAAACAGGTTGCTTTGGACTATGTGCTAAAGGTCCAATAGTAATAATTAGACCAGAAGACACATTTTATGCAATGGTAAAAGTAGATGACTGTGAAGAAATAGTTAATACACATTTAATAGAAGGAAAATTAGTAGAAAGATTACTTTGCAAAGATGTAGATGGAACACTTGTAAAAAGATTAGATGACCTTAGTTTTTACAAAAAACAAAAAAGAATAGCACTTAAAAACTGTGGAAAAATAGACCCAGAAAATATAGACGAATACATAGCGTTTGACGGATACAAAGCATTAGAAAAAGTTTTATTTACTATGTCACAAGATGAAGTAATAGCAGAAATGACAAAATCAGGATTAAGAGGTCGTGGAGGAGCAGGATTCCCAACGGGTAAAAAATGGGAATTTACAAAAATGGCAAAAGGAGATCAAAAATATGTAGTATGCAATGCAGACGAAGGAGATCCTGGAGCATTTATGGATAGAAGTATTCTCGAAGGAGATCCACACTCAGTTCTTGAAGCTATGATGATTGCGGGATATGCAGTAGGAGCAACAGAAGGATATATCTATGTTAGAGCAGAATACCCAATAGCAGTAAAGAGATTTGGAAAAGCCATAGAGCAAGCAAGAGAATATGGAATTTTAGGCAAAAATATCTGGGGAACAAATTTCTCATTTGATGTAAATATAAGATTAGGAGCTGGAGCTTTCGTATGTGGAGAAGAGACAGCATTACTAGAATCAATAGAAGGAAGATCAGGAAGACCAAGACTAAAACCACCATTCCCTGCAAATGTAGGTCTATGGCAAAAACCAACTTTAATAAATAACGTAGAAACATATGCAAATGTGACAAAGATAATATTAAATGGTGCTGAATGGTATTCAAGCATTGGAACAGAAAAATCAAAAGGAACAAAAGTATTTGCACTTGGAGGAAATGTTGTAAACACAGGACTTGTAGAAGTACCAATGGGAACAACATTAAGAGAAATAGTATATGACATAGGTGGAGGAATTCCAAATGGAAGGGATTTCAAAGCAGCACAAACAGGAGGACCATCTCGGAGGATGTATACCTAAAGAATATTTAGACATACCAATTGATTATGAATCACTTTCAAGTATAGGTTCAATGATGGGATCAGGTGGACTTATCGTAATGGATGATACAAAATGTATGGTAAATCTTGCAAAATTCTATTTAGGATTTACTGTTGACGAATCTTGTGGAAAATGTACACCTTGTAGAATAGGAACAAAGAGAATGCTTGAAATATTAGAAAAAATCACACAAGGAGATGGAGAGGAAGAAGACTTAAAAAAACTAGAAGAGTTATGCGAAAATATAAAAAATGCATCTGTATGTGGACTTCGGTCAAACAGCTCCAAACCCAGTAATAAGCACAATGAAGTATTTTAAAGATGAATACAAAGAACACGTAATAGACAAAAAGTGTAGAACAGGAGAATGTAAAGCACTAGCAGATATCCAAATAGATCCAGCAAAATGTAAAGGATGCGGAATGTGCAAACGTAATTGCCCAGTAGAAGCAATATCAGGAGAAGTAAAGGAGCCACATGTTATAGATAAATCAAAATGTATAAAATGTGGAACTTGTATATCTGTTTGCCCATTTAAAGCAATTAGCTAAATTTAAAAATAATCAGCATCTTACGTCGTTAGACTGCATTTGAAATCAAATCAACGTGCAATAGCACGCCTCATTGATTTCAAATTTGTCTGCCTAGTAATATACTAATTATTTTTAAATTAATAAAACTAAGAAAAGAGAGGTAAAAATCATGATAAAATTAAATATAGATGGTAGAGATGTAGAAGTAAAAGAACGGAACAACCATACTTGAAGCAGCTAAAAAAGTAAATATAGATATACCAACACTTTGCTTTTTGAAAGAGATTAATGAAATAGGAGACTGCAGAATGTGCCTTGTAGAAGTAGAAGGAAGACGTGGCTTTGCAACATCTTGTATACAAAAAGCAGAAGAAGGAATGGTAGTACATACAAACACAGAAAAAGTAATAGAAGCAAGAAAAACAGTATTAGACCTAATACTTTCAAACCATGAAAGAGAATGTTTAACTTGTGTAAGAAATGGAAATTGTGAACTTCAAAAATTAGCAGAAGAATTTGGATTAACAGATATAAAATATAAAGGAGAAAGAAGTGCGCATAAAGTAGATGATAAATCTCCAAGTATTGTAAGGGATTTCAACAAATGTGTATTATGTAGAAGATGTGTATCAACTTGCAAAAAAGTTCAAGGAATTGGAGCAATCGATTGTACAGAAAGAGGATTTTCATCATGTGTTTCAACATACAATGATGAAAGTCTAAATGATGTTAACTGTACTTTTTGTGGACAATGTATAGCAAATTGCCCAGTTGGAGCATTAAAAGAAAAAGATAATACACAAATTGTATGGGAAAAATTAAAAGATAAAGATACATTTGTAGTTGTACAAACTGCACCTGCCGTAAGAGTTGGAATAGGAGAAGAATTCGGAGAAAAAATAGGAACAAATGCACAAGGAAGAATGGTTACAGCATTAAAAAGATTAGGCTTTGATAAAGTATTTGATACAAATACAGGTGCAGACTTTACAATAATGGAAGAAGCAACTGAATTCATAGAAAGAATAAAAGATGGTGGTGTAATGCCTATGACAACATCTTGTTGCCCTGCATGGGTAAGATTTGTAGAAATGAATTATCCAGAACTTTTAGACCACTTATCATCTTGCAAATCACCACATCAAATGTTTGGAGCAATAATAAAATCATATTATGCTAAAAAGAATAAAATAGATCCAAGCAAAATATTTGTTGTATCTGTTATGCCATGTGTTGCAAAGAAATTTGAAAGAACAAGGGATGATATGCAAGGAGTAGACGGACTAGATGATGTAGATGCAGTAATAACAACAAGAGAACTTGCAAGGATGATAAAACAAGCGCATATTGAATTTTCAGAATTAGAAGATTCAAATTTTGATGATCCAATGGGAGAAGCAACAGGAGCAGGAGCAATATTTGGTGTAACAGGTGGAGTTATGGAAGCAGCACTTAGAACAGCAGTAGAAACATTAGAAGGAAAACCACTTGAAAAACTAGAATTCAAAGAAGTTAGAGGTAAGGAAGGAATAAAGAAAGCAACAGTAAAAATTGCAGGAAAAGATGTAAGAGTTGCAGTAGTATCTGGACTTGCAAATGCAAGAAAAGTTATGGACGACTTAAAATCAGGAAAGGCAGATTATGATTTCCTAGAAGTAATGGCATGCCCAGGAGGATGTATCTTAGGTGGAGGTCAACCTATAAAATCATCTAAGACAAGAAGTAATGTAAATGTATTCAAGAAAAGAGCAGATTCAATTTATGGAATAGACGAGAAGAGCACTATTCGTAAATCGCATGAAAATCCATACTTAAAAGAAACATACAAAGAATTTATAGGAGAGCCAGGAGGAAAGAAAGCGCATAAATTACTTCATACAACATATGTAAAAAGAGATAAGTATAACTTCTAAATATATAATTATAGTTAAGAAATTAAGGAAAAACAACTTAAAAAAATAAAATTTTATCTTGACAAATAAAAAATAACATGTTAAAAATAAGCAGTGAGGTTAAAACTCATTGCTTATTTTTTATTTAGCTTTACTAAAATAGAAAAGTATAAAAGGTAAAGCTATTAAATTTTTTCATACAGCTTAAGGATGGACAGAATGAAAATCAAATTAGGGTTTCACCTAAAAAAAATCAGATCTTAAAAATTAAATAATGGAAGGAGAATGCTTATGTCGAAAGACGATGCAATGGTACCAACAAATGATTATGTATTCAAGAGAATATTTGGAAAAGTAGGAAACGAAGAAATAACAAAAGGATTAATAAGTGCAGTAATAGGAAAGGAGGTGAAATCAGTAAAATTAAATGAAGAGAAGATACTAGAAAAAGATTTAATAGATGATAAAATAGGAATATTAGATGTAAGAGCAAGATTAGACGATGGAGCAATATGCAATATAGAGATGCAAGTAGTGCAAAGTAAAGACATAGAAAAAAGGTTAATGTTTTATTGGAGTAAGTTATATTCATCAGAAATAAAAGAAGGAGAAGACTATAATAAGTTAAAAAAGACAATAGTAATATTAATAGCAGATTTTGAATTAGAAAGTATAAAAGAGATAGAAAAATACCATACGAGATGGCAAATACGAGAAGAAGAATACACAAAAAGTATATTGACAGACGTATTAGAAATAAGTATAATAAGTCTAGAAAAATTAATAAAACAGTTAAAAGAGAAGGATATAGATAAAAAGGATAAATTGATACTTTGGTCGTTATTCATAAAAAATCCTGAAAGAATAGGAGAAAAAGAAATGATGGAAAATAGCGATATAAAAAAAGCAAAAGAAGAGTTAGACAAAATAAAAGAAGATGAACGAGAACAATACTTAGCAGAATTAAGACTAAAACATATAAGAGATTCACATGCAATAGAAGCATATGGATATGATAAAGGATTAGAAGCAGGAATAGAAAGAGGAAAAAAAGAAATAATAATCAATATGTATAAAAAGAAAATGAGCATAGAAGAAATTAGTGAGATAGCGAATTTACCAAAAGAAAAAATAGAAAGAATAATATATCAAAACTAAAAAATATTATCCATAAACATAATAACAAATATTAGATAAAAAATAACAATTAAATTAGCTAAAAGTGCTTTTTAACACTTGTTAAAAGGCACTTTTTTTGATATAATAAATGCATAAAATTTGAAAGGAACAAAAAAATGAAAGTAGGATTTATTTCACTTGGATGTACAAAAAATTTAGTAGTAACAGAAGAAGTAATTGGAATTTTTAAAAATCATAACTTTGAGATAGTAAATGATGCAAAAAAAGCAGAAATAATAGTTATAAATACTTGTGGATTTATAGAAAGTGCAAAGCAAGAAGCAATAGATTGTATACTCGAGATGGCAGAGTATAAAAAGAAAAACTGCAAATATTTGATAGTAATAGGATGTTTAGTAGAAAGATATAAAGATGACTTAGTTAAATTAATTCCAGAAGTAGATTTATTTATTTCAATAAAAGAATATGATAAACTATGGGATAAAATAGAGGAATTATTAGAAAATAAAGAGTTACCAAATGAAATTGGTAATAATAAAAAATTAGGATGCAAAAATAAAGAAGTAGAAGAAAAAATAGAAAAACGGAAAAACAAAAAAAGAAAATGCAGATAGTCAAGAAAAGAAATACAATATACTAGATTTTGAGAATAGAGTTATAACAACAGGAGAAAACTTTGCATACTTAAAAATTGCTGAAGGTTGTAGCAATAATTGTACATATTGTGCCATACCATACATACAAGGGAAATATATCTCAAGAAAAAAGGAAGATATTATTAAAGAAGCTAAAGGGCTTGCAAAAAAAGGAATAAAAGAGCTTATAATAATTGCACAAGATACAACAAAATATGGAATAGATATTTATGGAAAACCAGCTTTAGCAGAACTTTTAAATGAAATTTGCAAAATAGAAGGATTTAAGTGGATAAGATTTTTATATGCATATCCAGAAACAATAACAGATGAATTAATAGAAGTTGTAAAAAAGAATGACAAAATATGTAATTACTTCGATATGCCTATTCAACATATATCAGACAAAGTCTTAAAAAGAATGAACAGAAAAAGTGATAAGCAAAGTATAGTAAATATAATTGAAAAAATAAGGAAAGAAATACCAGATGTAATTTTAAGGACAACTTTAATAGTAGGCTTTCCGGGAGAGACCAAAGAGGACTTTGAAGAATTATATCAATTTGTTAAAAACACAAAATTTGATAAGCTTGGAACATTTATGTATTCAAAAGAAGATGGAACACCAGCTGCAAAGTTAAAAGATCAAATACATTATATGACTAAAAAATCTAGATATAATAAAATAATGGAAATGCAAAAAGAAATATCAAAAGAAAACTTAAGTAAAAAAATAGGAAACATATATGAAGTAATGTTAGAAAATACAAGCTTTGATAACAAATACTATATAGGAAGAACATATATGGATGTACCAGAAGAAGATGGAGTAATATTTGTAAAAAAAGATAGAGAAATAAACCTAGGAGAATTTGTTAAAGTAAAAGTTACAAGTGTACGTGACTATGATTTAATAGGAGAAATTTTTAAATAAATTTTAGCTTAGAAATTTTAATTGTATAACTAAAAATTAATAGATACAAAAAATAATAAAGCAAAAAAATAAATGCACAATGGTAATAAAAAATAAAAAGCAAAAAGGAAAAAATAATGAAAATACAGGAATCCTTAAATAAAGCAAAAGAGATGTTAATCAAAAACAAGGTAGAAGATGCATATATGATAGCAAGGATATTATTAAGTAGTATCCTTAATATGCGACCAGAAAAATTAGTTATTGAATATGATAAAGAGATATTGAAAGAAGATGAAGAAAAATATTTTAATGGAATAGAAAAAATAATAGACGGCTATCCTTTGCAATACTTAATAGGTACTAAAGAATTTATGAAAATGGAATTCTTAGTTAACGAAGATGTTTTAGTTCCAAGAGCAGATACAGAAATATTAGTAGAAGAAGTAATTAGAATTTGCAAAGAAAAAAATATAAAACACATATTAGAGCTATGCACAGGAAGCGGGGCTATTGCAATATCACTTGCAAAATATTTGAAAAATGTAGAGATAACAGCAACTGATATAAATGAAAAAGCTTTAAAAGTTGCAATCGAAAATAAAAAACGACTATTACAAGAATGTGATGAAACAATAAATAGATGTGAAGAAAAAACAGAAAATAAATCAAAACAAAACTGTAATTTTGAGCAATTATTAGATAATACGAAAGTACAAACTATCAAATTTTTGAAAAGCGATATGTTTAAAAATATAGATGAAAAATATGATATGATAGTTGCAAATCCACCATACATAAAGGAAAAAGAGATAGAAAAATATGCATTAAAATATGAACCAATGATAGCACTTGATGGTGGAGAAGATGGACTTAAGTTTTATAGAATAATTATAAATGAAGGACATAAATACTTAAATACAAACGGAATTATGGCTCTAGAAATTGGCTTCGATCAAAAAGAAGATGTTATAAATATAGCTAAAAATACAGGGAAATACAAAAATATATATTCTTTAAAAGATTTAGGAGATAATGATAGAGTAATAGTATTAGAGGCAGATTTTTAGAAACAAATTAATTCTATTTTAAAGTTAGAATAACAGAATATTAATAATAATTTATTTTTAAGAACTGCGTAAGCGACCAAACGTAGCGAAGCAAAGTGCGATATGGAGCAACTTACATATAGATTTTAATTCTGTAAGTTGCGACAGCAAAGTTCTTAAAAATAAATTATTATTAATATTCTATTAACAATAAAAAAAGGAGGAAAACCATGTCTTTTTCTGCAAATGTTAAAGAAGAACTAAGCAAAATAAATATTTTTTCAAACATAGAACTAGTAAAAGCAGAACTTTACGGATATTTACTAACAGTAAATAAAAGTGATAAAAAAATAAAATTTCTAACAGAAAATGAATATAACATAAATAGGCTAAATAAACTTCTAAATAGGCTTAAAGTAAACTACGATATAAAAATGCAGGGGAAAAACTTTTATTTAACTTTCAAAAAAGATGAACTAGAAATAGAAAGCATAGATTTTAATAATCAAGAAGTAGAAAAAGCAGTTGCAAGAGGGGCATTCTTAGGAAGTGGATCAATTACAGAACCAAAGTCAAGATATCATTTAGAAATAAGATTAGAGACACAAGAAGGAAGAAAAGAAATACTCGAAATTTTAAATAATTTTGAGATACAAGCAAAAAAGTTAGAAAGGAAATATTCATATTCAATATACATAAAAGATGGAGAAGAAATATCAAAATTTCTAGCCTTAATAGGTGCAAATAGTTCAGTATTAAAATACGAAGATGTACGAGTTTTGAAAGAAACAAAAAATAATGTTAATAGAAAAGTAAATTGTGAGACTGCAAATTTAAATAAAACAGTAAATGCAGCAGTTATTCAAATACAGGCAATAGAAAAAATAAAAAAAAGGAAAAAGTGGAATAGCCTTCCAAGTAATTTACAGGAAATTGGTGCTTTAAGATTAGAAAATCCAGATGCTACATTAGAAGAGCTTGGAAAAATGTTATCAGAACCGATTGGAAAATCAGGAGTGAATCATAGATTAAAAAAAATAATAGAAATATCAGAGGAATAAAAGTGAAAAAACAAACAATAACTTTAAATGAAGAACCTAAAAAAGATATAGGAATATATATACATATACCATTTTGTATGCACAAATGCTATTACTGTGATTTCGTATCTTTTGCAGGGAAAGAAGAAAAAGTAGAAGACTATATTAATAGCTTAATAAAGGAAATAGAAAATACTAATTTGAGTAAATACAAAGCACAGACGGTGTATATAGGAGGGGGTACTCCATCAGTTATAAATAGTAAATACATAGCTAAAATATTAGAAAAGTTAAAGTCTATAATTTCTCCAAGTAGTGAAATTACAATAGAGGTAAACCCAGGAACGGTAGACAAAGAAAAACTTGAAGAATATAAAAAAATAGGAATAAACAGATTAAGCATTGGGCTTCAAAGCACAAATGATGAACTTTTAAAAGAAATAGGAAGAATACATAACTATCAAGAATTTTTGGATGTATATAATTTAGCAAGAAAAATAGGTTTTAAAAATATAAATGTAGATTTAATGCTAGGACTTCCAAAGCAAAGCTTAAAAATGTTAGAAGAGACTGTATCAAAAATAATAGAACTCAATCCAGAACATATATCAGTATATTCTTTAATCTTAGAAGAAAAAACGGTATTATGGGAAATGGTAGAAAATAAAAAATTAAAACTACCAAGTGAAAATTTAGAAAGAAAAATGTACTGGGAAGTAAAAGGAATGCTAGAACAGAATGGATATAAGCATTATGAAATTTCTAATTTTGCAAAAGAAGGATACAAGTCAAGGCACAATAGCGACTGCTGGGAACAAAAAGAATATATTGGTTTTGGAACAGCGGCACATTCATATTTAAATTCTAAAAGAACTTCAAACACAACAGATTTAGGAGAATATATTGATAACATAAATAATGGAGAATTTGAAAAAAATGTAATTATACATGAAATTCAAACAAAAGAAGATACGAAAAAAGAATATATGTTATTAGGTCTAAGAAAAATAGATGGAGTAAGCATATCAAAGTATAAAAATAAATTTGTAGAAAATCCAATAGAAGAATATCATATGGAATTAGATAAGCTTGTTAAAGAAAAACTTATAGAAATAGATGGAGATAATATTAAGCTTACAAATAGAGGACTTGATTTGGCAAACATTGTGTGGGAAGAATTTATATAATAAAAATGAAAGGAAAGTAAAATGAAAGTTTCAATAGGACAAGATAGTCATAGATTTGATTTAGAAAATAAAGATGGAAAAAAACTTATATTAGGAGGAATCGTATTTGATGGATATAATCCAATGCAAGCAAATAGTGATGGAGATGTGGTACTTCATGCAATAACTAATGCAATATCAGGTATTACTTGTAAAAATATTTTAGGTGAAGTCGCAGATGAAATGTGTAAAAACGGAATAACAAATAGTAAAGAATATGTAAAAAAAGCATTAGAATATTTAGAAGAAAAGATAGTGCACATTTCAATTTCAATAGAAGGTAAAACACCTAAAATATCGCCTAAAATAGAAGAAATGAGAGAAAGTATAGCAAAATTACTTAGAATAGAAAAAGAAAACATTGGAATAACTGCAACTACTGGAGAAGGTCTAACAAGTTTCGGACGTGGAGAAGGTATTAGTGTTTTTGCAATATTGACAGTTGAATAAATTAAAAAAATTAATTATTAAATGTCTTTTATTCTTTCTAGTTTAAAGGATTTGTTAAAAAATGGAGGAATATGGAAAAAATATACAAAAAAGCAAGAGCAAAAATAAATTTGTGCTTGAATGTTTTAGAAAAGAGAGAAGATCGGATATCACAATATAGAATCTGTTTTTCAAAAAGTAAGTTTATATGATGAAATTTATGTTTCAAAAACAAACAAGCATAAAGGAATAGATATAAAATCAAACTATAAAATATTAGAAACCCAGCAAAATATAATCTATAAAGCCTATGATTTATTAAAAAAAGAATTTAATAATATTACAGGAGTGGATGTTATATTAATAAAAAATATACCAACGCAAGCAGGAATGCGGAGGAGGAAGTGCAGATTGTGGTAGCTTTATAGAATGTATAAATAAAATATTTGATTTAAAACTAAGCCAAAATCAGATGATAGAAATAGGAAAAAGATTAGGAGCAGATGTACCAGCAACGTTCTTTAATGTTCCAATAATTGCAAGAGGAATAGGAGAAAAAATAGAAAAAATAAATTCAAATTTTAAATATTACATAGTAATTGTAAAACCTAAATTTTCTTGCAATACTAAAATGATGTATGAAAAACTAGATAAAGAAAACTTAGAGCAGAAAATAAATTCTGTTAAAATAAAAATGGCACTTGAGAAAAATGATATTAAACAAATCTCCAAAAACATGTATAATGTATTTGAAATAGCAGTAGAGAATATAGAAAATATAAAGAAAGATATAATCTTTGCAGGAGCAAATGCAAGTCTTATGACTGGAAGCGGATCTGCAGTTTTTGGAATATTTGAAGATAAGAAAAAAGCCAAAAGAGCCTATAAAATTTTAAGTGAAAAATATAAAACTTTTTATTGTATATCATATTCGAGAAAGGGATAGAAAATGGAAGAAAAAATAACAGCAATAATTGTTGCAGCAGGAAATAGCACAAGATTTGGACAAGGAAAAAATAAAAATTTATTTAGTATAAATAATAAACCAATAATTTCATATAGTATAGAAGTTTTCAATGAGCATGAGAAAGTAAATGATATAATACTTGTAATAAAAGAAGAAGAAAAAAGTAGTTTTGAAGAGATAGTAAAAACTATAAACCTAAAAAAAACATTAAAATATGTTTATGGAGGTAAAACAAGGAAAGAATCAGTATATAATGCTTTAAAAGAAACTGATGCGGATATTGTGCTTATTCATGATGGAGCAAGACCAAAAATAAAAAAAGAATACATAGATAATTCATTAATTGAAATGAAAAATTATAAAGGAACAACAGTAGCAGTAAAATCAAAAGATACGATAAAAATATGTGATGACAACGGAGTCGTAATAGAAACTACAAATAGAGCAAATACATACTTAGTACAAACTCCACAATGCTTTGATAGAAAATTATTAAAAGAATTACATGAAAAATATGAAAATGACGAAAGTATAACAGATGACTGCATGATACTTGAAAAATTAGGTTACAAAATAAAAATAATACCAGGAGATTATACAAATATTAAGGTAACTACATTTGATGATTTGAAGATATGTGAAGCCTAGAATATAATAATAAAAAAGATATATAGTTGAATACAAATATATTTATACAAAATCCTACAATAATGTTGAAAAAAATGACAACTTATTATAAAATAAAATACAAGATTTGTAGTTAATTTTATAAATACAAATAAAAATATCACAAAATGTAAAAAACTTTTTTAAATAGTATACCAAATATGACAAACATTTTAAATAAAAGCTTGTATACTAATTAAAAAAGCAGAGGTGGTAAGGATGTTTCAAAATATAGTAGATATAGAAAAAGAAGAAACTGCAAGAGAAGATATTGCAGAAAACAAAAAAGAAAATATAAAAAATATAGTTAAAAAATTATTTACAAAACAAAATATACTTATGTATATAATTTCATTTATGCTATCAATGGTAAGTCGGAATAAACGGCATGGCACCATTTGGTATAGCAATCTTTGCAGCAGCTTTGTCAAATGCTGTTCCAGCGGGATTAGTATATATTTTAACATTAATTGGGACAGGCATAGGCTTTGGAGGAAGTGGAGTTTTAACATACATTTTAACGTCACTTTTATTAATTGCTTTAATTTTAATGTTTAAACCTTGGTATGAAGAAGAATACAAAAGCGAAAGAAGAAAGCTTGGAAAATACATAGTAGTATCTACATTAATTGTGCAAATTGTACAGATGCTATTTAGAGGTTTCTTAATATATGATTTATTCTTTAGTATTGTAACAGCAATTGTAACATACATATTCTATAAAATATTTGCAAACTCATTAATTGTAGTTAGTGAATTTAATGAAAAAGAAGCATTTACAGTAGAAGAAGTAGTTGGAGCAAGCTTAATGCTTTCTATTGCAACATGTGCATTTGGAGAATTTCAAATTTTTGGCTTTGAATTAAAAACAGTATTAAGTATACTTATAGTTTTAGTGCTTGGTTGGAAACATGGAATTCTAATTGGAGCAACTAGTGGAATAACAATAGGAGCAGTATTGGGAATAGTTGGAAGAAGTGCGCCTGAATTAGTTGCATCATTTGCAATATCTGGAATGATAGCAGGAATTTTAAGTAAATTTGGAAAAATTGGAGTAATATTACGGATTTATAGCTGGAAATATTTTACTTTCTTATGTTGCAAATGGAAATACAACATCTATAATATATTTAAAAGAAATAGTAATCGCTTCTTTAGGCTTATTACTTGTGCCTAAGAACATACAAATAAATATAGAAGATTTATTTAATAAAAAGTTATATTTACCAGTAGGAGCATCATATACATTAGAAAACAATCAAGAAACAATACAAAAGCTAAACACTATGTCAGAAACAATAGGCGAAATGTCAAGAACATATAAAGAAGCAAATAGTGATGAGAAAGAAACCAAAAGCGAGGAAAGCTTTAAAAAAGAAATAGAAGAAAGACTATCAAAATTAAAAGATAATATACTATATGATGACTTAGTAGATGAAGATAATAATTTACTAGAAGAAATGTTTAATGTGTTATACGAGAAAAATACATTAACAAAAGATGATATAATACAAATTTTAGAAAAAAGAAATGAGTATGTGCTAGGATTTGAAGATTTTGACACAAATTTAAAAATAGAAGAAGATATAAAAAATGTTGCAAGATTAATAACAGATACATATAAAATAGGAAAAATAAATAATTTTTGGAAACAAAAAATGAACGAAAACAAAAAGGTAATGGGAGAGCAATTAGACGGAGTATCTAAAGCAATATCTAGTGTGGCAAAATCAATAGAAGTAGAAGATGAAGGACCAGAAGATGTAAAAAAAGAAATAGAAATTTTGTGTAGACAAAAAAATATAGAGCTTTTAGATTTAAGTATAAAAAAAGGTGATAATGGAAGATATATAATAAATATATATCAAGCACCATGTAAAGAAGATGAAGAATGTACTATTGAAAGAATGGAAAAAATATTATCTAAAGTTTTAAAAACAGAGATAGTATTACAAAGAGAAGTATGTGCAGTAAAAGAGGAACAAAAGCTTTGTAAACAAATATATATATCTAAAGATAGATATACATTGCAAGTAGGAATAGCACATGAAAAGAAATTTGGATCAATAATATCTGGGGATTATAGTTTACAGTCAAGACTAGATGATGGAAAGTATTTAATTGCTCTAAGTGATGGTATGGGAAGCGGAGCAGAAGCAAGAGAAGCAAGCCAAATAGCAGTCAAAATGTTATCTAGGATGCTTGCAAGTGGATTTGATAGAGATACATCATTAGAATTAATAAATAGTAGTATGTATATAAATTCGAAAGAAGATACTTATGCAACGTTAGATGTTGCAATTCTAGATTTATATAAGGGAAATATGGAATTTATGAAAAATGGAGCCTGTCCAACTTTCATAAAAAATGGAGACATGGTAAATGTTGTAAAATCAATTTCGCTTCCAGCTGGAATATTGGACAAGATAGATTTAGTAGTATATGACAAAGATTTAATGGATGGCGATATAGTTGTAATGTGTACGGACGGAATTTTAGAATCAAATTCAGAATACGAAAATAAAGAAATATGGGTAAAAAATTTACTAGAACAAATAGAAACAGAAAACGTCCAAAAAATTGCAAATATAGTATTGAAAGAGTCTATAGACAATAATGTTGGAAAACCTAAAGATGATATGACAGTTATTGTTATGAAAGTAAATAAAATTTAATTAACAAATGGATGGTATATGATTTTATATCTGGGTAATACCATCTATTTTTATTGCACCGGCAAATTTCACAGAAATTTCTGGAGTAAAAAGGTTAAGCTACCTTTATTCGTGCGGTTTGCAAAGCAAATCCGCACATATGGCAAAGCCACTTTTCTTATTTCATATATATTAAGTAAAAATATCTTGATTTTTATATAGTTTTAATATACAATAATTTTGGTGAAAGCATTGGGAACTAATAAAGGAAAAGATAAAAAAAGTAAAAAGAAAAATATAAAAGTAAAAAAGTATGAAGATAAAGCAATATCAGCAAAAAGATTAATAAAAATTGCTGTATTTATCATATTACTTTTCTTGTGCCTAATTTTTAGAATAGGTTGGATTCAATTTGTTCAGGGGGCACATTTAAAGGAGCTTGCTTCAAGACAGCAAACTTTAAATAAAACTATTGCTCCAGCAAGAGGAACAATTTATGATACAAATGGACAAACACTAGCCATGAGTGCTAAGGTTGATACAGTAACAATCAATCCGTCTAAATTTGTAAAAAAAGATGAACCAGCTGAAACAAAAGCACTCCAAGAAAAAGTTGCAAGAGGATTATCAGAAATATTTGAGTTAGATTATGAAACAGTATATAACAAAGTTTGTAGTAAAAACACATCAGAAACAATAATAAAGAAAGTAGAAAAAGAGCCTATTGATAAATTAAAGGCATGGATGGAAGAAAATAGTATAACAGTAGGAATTAATATAGATGAAGATAATAAAAGATATTATCCATATGGAAATTTAGCATCATATGTAATAGGCTTCACAGGCTCAGATTCACAGGGATTATATGGAATAGAGAAAAAGTGGGACTCTGTTTTAGCAGGAACATCAGGTAAAATTGTAACTACAAAAGATGTAAGCGGACAAGAAATTTCAGACAATGCTAGACAATATGTAGAAGTAGAAAATGGAAGTAATATATACTTAACAATAGATGCAAATATTCAAAGTATAGTTGAAGAGCATTTAGCACAGGGAGTAGCTGACAACAAAGCAACTGCACGGTTCAGCAATTGTAATGAATCCACAAACAGGGGATATACTAGCAATGGCTACATATCCAAGTTATGATTTAAATCATCCAAATACAATAAATAATGAAGAAGACCTAGCAAATTGGGACAACCTAACGAGTGAAGAAAGAAGCACAAAATTATTAAATATGTATGGGGGAGACAGAAACTTTACAAGAACATATGAGCCAGGCTCAACATTTAAGTTAATAGTTACAGCAACAGCTTTAGAAGAAAATATAACAACAACAGATAAAGCAGGAGATTTTAACTGTACAGGGTCTATGGTAGTTGCTGATAGAAAAATAAGTTGTGCTTCATCTGCTGTACACGGCTCACAAAGCCTAAGACAAGCTCTAGGAAATTCATGCAATAGTGCTTTTATACAACTAGGACAAAGAATAGGTAAGGCAACATTATATAAATATTTTAGAGCATTTGGATTTTTTGATAAGACAGGAATAGAAATAACAGGTGAAAGTGGAAGTATATTTCATAACATAGATGATATAGGACCAGTAGAACTTGCAACTACATCATTTGGACAAAGATTCAATATAACTCCGCTTCAATTAATAACAGCAGTATCTGCAATTGCAAATGACGGAGTATTAATGCAACCTAGAATAGTTAGAGAAGTTGTAAATGTTGATACAGGAGCTAAGACAGAAATAGAAGAAAAGGAAGTAAGACAAGTAATATCAGTAGAAACAGCAAGCAAAATAAGAGATATGATGGAATATGTTGTAACAGATGGAGGAGGAAAATTTGGAGCAGTAGAAGGCTACAATATAGGAGGAAAGACAGGAACATCAGAACCAGCACCAGGGAAAAAAGAAGAAGGTTATACAGTTTCATTCATATCACTTGCACCAGTAGAAAAACCAGAAGTAGTAATATTAGTTGCAATATATAATCCACAAGGGAAAAATCCTTATGGAAGTAAAATCGCAGCTCCAATAGTTTCAAAAATGATGGGAGAAATATTACCATATATGGATATAGCATCAGAAAATTCAGATAAAACAGGAATAACATCAGCAATGACTAATGTGGTAAGTGTTCCAGATGTAACCAATAAAACCTTAACAGAAGCTAAAAAAACACTAGAAAATTTAGGATATAAAGTAGTATGTGAAGATACAAAAAATAGTAATTCAGTACTTGTAAAAGAGCAAGTTCCAGCAAAAGAAACCAAAGTTTTATCAGGTGCAACTGTAGTTTTATATACAGAAGAAAATGATGTAAGAACTTCTATTACAGTACCAAATTTAATGGGAAAAACATTATCTGAAGCAAAAGATGCATTGTCAGATAAAAATTTAAATCTTACTTATTCAGGAAGCGGAAAAGTAGTAAGCCAAAATGTAGCAGAAGGAGTATCAGTAGAGAAGGGAACAATTATAACAGTAAAATTAGAATAAATGATAAAAGAAAAATTTGAATAGAAACTTAGAATTTAAGTAATAAAAGAAAAAGGTATATAAGTAATAATAAAGGAATGTCATAAATAGATATGGAATATATAGATATAAAAGCAAGTTATACAGAAGACGATATAAAAAGAATATCAGAGAGCATTAAGTTAGGAAGAATCATAGTTCTTCCGACAGATACTGTATATGGAATAACAACATCACCTTTTAACGAAGAAAGTGTAAAAAAAATTTATAGCTTAAAAGAAAGAAATCTATCTAAACCATGCAATATATTAGTATCTAATGTTAACATGATAGAAAAAGTAACAAAAAGTATATCAGAGATAGAAGGGAAAATTATAAAAGAATTTTTTCCAGGAGCTTTAACAATAATTTTTGATAAAAATGATGTAATTCCAAGTGTAGTTACATCAGGACTTGATACAATAGGAATAAGAATGCCAGACAATAAATTTCTATTAGAACTTATAGAAAATATAGGATATCCAATACTTGCAACAAGTCTTAATTTATCAGGAAAACAGGCAGAGATAAATATTAAAAACTTACCAGACAAAATTGAAAAAAATGTAGATATGATAGTAGATGCGGGAGATGCAAAAATAAAAAGAGCATCAACAATAATAAAAGTAGAAGGGAAAAAAATAAAGATTTTAAGAGAAGGCCCTATAACAAAAGAAGAGATAGAAAGAAAAATAAAGGAAGGAATAAAATAATGTTAGGATATATAGTTACATTTATTATAAGTATGATACCAATAATAGAATTAAGAGGAGCTATACCAGTTGGAGTGTTTACATTTCACTTAACGTATGCAGAAGCATTTATAATAAGCTTCATAGGAAATATTATACCTGTATATTTTATAGTTAAATTCATAAGACCTATATTCGACCTACTTAGAAAGATAAAAATATTTAGAAAAATAATAGATTGGATATCAGAAAAAGCAACTAAGAAAATCGCAGAAAATAAAAGACTACAAACTGCAACTCTATTAGGTTTATATCTATTTGTTGCAATACCTCTTCCAGGAACAGGAGCTTGGACAGGAGCATTAATTGCAAACTTTTTGGAGTTACCACCTAAAAAAGCTGTCCCACCAATATATGCAGGAGTATTTACTGCAGGGGTTATCATACTAGCACTTACAGCTATAGCAAACGGTGGAATAAATTATTTATTTACTCATATGTAAATAAACCCAAGTAATATTTATTTTTAATTTAATTTTAATTTTAATTTTAATTTGTAATATGATTTATATAATTAGAAGTATAAATTATTTAAAAATAATATTTATTTTTATGTATTCATAAACTTTCTATAAATTAATATAATTTTATTAGATTTATAGAAAGTGGTGAATTAAATTTGGCAAATATTAGTACAAAGAAAAGAATAAGAAGAGCTCTACTCGTATGTGTAGGGCTATTTTCATTAATTATAGTTAGAATTGCATATATTCAGTTTGTTCAAGGAGAAGAACTTCAAAGTTTGGCTTATGTACAACAAACATTAGATAGAAAAATAAATCCTAAAAGAGGAGTTATATATGATAGAAATGGAGAAATACTTGCAGTGAGTGCAAGTGTTGAAACTGTAACAATAAATCCTACGAACATTGCAAAAGAAAATAAAGAAAAAGTGGCAAAAATTTTTTCAGAAATTTTTGAATTAGATTATGAAACAGTTCTAAAAAAAGTAAATAAAAAGACTTCCATCGAGACAATTGTAAGAAAAGTAGATAAAGAAAAAACTGATAAATTAAGACAATGGATGGAAAATGAAAAAATAGTATCAGGAATAAATATAGATGAAGATACAAAAAGATATTATCCTTACGGAGATTTGGCATCACATATAATTGGATTTACTGGTTCAGATAACCAAGGATTAGACGGAATAGAAGCAAAATACAATGAAGTTTTAAGTGGGGTTCAAGGGAAAATAGCACGTACAACTGATGCTTCAGGAAAAGTTATAGGTAGTGGAGAAGAAGAATATATTGAAGCTGTAGATGGAGATAGCTTAGTTTTAAGCATAGACAGTAATATTCAATCTATTGTAAGTAAGTACCTAGAAGAAGCATGCATAGATAATGAATGTACAGATGGTGGCTCAGTTATAATAATGGAACCAAATACGGGAGACATTCTAGCTATGGCAACATATCCAGAATATGACTTAAATAGTCCTTTTACAATAAATAGTGAAGAACTAAAAAATACGTGGGATACTTTAAGCCAAAAGGATAAAAATATAGCTTTACAGCAAATGTGGAGAAATAAAGCAATAACAGATACATACGAACCAGGATCAACTTTTAAATTAATTACAACATCAATTGCTCTAGAACAAAAAGTAGTAACAGAAACAGATAAAAAAGGTGAATTTGTTTGCACAGGCGGAATAGACATAGCAGGGACATATATTAAATGTTGGAGATATTATAGACCACATGGAGCGGAATCTTTAAGAGAAGCACTTATGAATTCTTGCAATCCTGTATTCATAGGTCTTGGACAGAAAATAGGGGTAGCTCCATATTATGATTATTTGGAAAAATTTGGATTATTAAATAAAACAGGTGTAGATTTACCAGGAGAAGCGGGAAGTATATTCTTAAAAGAAGATAAAGTAGGACCAGTAGAGCTTGCAACTTTATCATTTGGGCAAAGATTCGAAGTAACCCCAATACAATTAATAACAGCAGTATCTGCAATAGCAAATGGAGGAAATGGCGTAAAACCAAGAGTTGTGACAGCAGTTATTAATTCAAAAACAGGAGAAAAGAAAGAGATAGAGAAAGTAGAAACAGGCAGGATTTTATCAGAAGATACAGCAAGCAAAGTAAGAGATATGATGACATCAGTTGTCGCAGAAGGAACAGGAAAAAATGCAGGAGTTGAAGGATATGAGATAGGAGGAAAAACAGGCACATCAGAAGATGGAGTAAATACAAATAAATATGTAACATCTTTTATGGGAATGGCTCCAACAAAAAGTGCAAAACTAGTTATACTTGTTGTTTTATATAACCCAACAGGAGAGGGAGGACATCAAGGAGGTGCAGTTGCAGCACCAGTTGCAGGAAAAATATTAAGTGAAGTTTTACCATATATGGAAATTGAAAAAACAGAAGATACAGAAAAAGAGAAAGTAGAAGTTCCAAATATAGTGGGTCTTACAGTAAAAGAAGCAAAAAAGATATTATCAGAATTAGGTTTAGAATTAAATATAAATAATAAGCCAGAAGGAATGAAAGAAGCAGAACTAACCATAACAAATCAAATACCTAATGAAGGAATTATATTAGATAAAAATAGCTATATAGTGTGTGATGTAAATTGATAAGCAAGAAAAGCAGAATTTATTCTGCTTTTCTTGCAACAACAACAAATCTTCCATCTTTTGTATGATAAGCACAAGTAGATAGTGTAAGAAGACTATCGCCATAATTTGCAGTCTTTGAAGTATCATAAAGAGAAGCTTTTTTAGCATTTTCTACATATTCATTATATTCTTGCTCATTTGTAGCATTTATAAAATAATAATATCTAAATACATCTTTTTCTGATTTATAATAAACTTTTGATTTGAAAACAGCAATTATATCATAAACAGCATCTTCTTTATTTGTAGTGAATCTAATAGTAGGATGCTCATCAAAAAAGCTCTTTTTTTCATATTTTAATAAATCTCTAAACATAGTGCCATTTTTCATGTTATGACCATATATAAGTAAATTGGTACTAGGAAGTTCAAAAGAATAGTCCTTGTCCAAGAAAATTGCACCGCTTGATGAAGACCTTTTCTCATAATTATGATTCATATAGAAACTGTTGTCATTTCCCTGTAAAACAGGATAATTAATATTTGTATTTTCAATTTCAATCCAAGCAACGATGTCAGAGTTTCCTTTTTGTAATTCTTCGAGTTTTAACATTCTTTCAGTTTTAACTGGATTGATCAAATTATCATCAGTAGTATTTTCTATAATAACTTCATTTCTATCTATAATAGTTTCATTTAACAAATTACTTTGCTTTTTAGCTTTATACATATCATATAGATATTCAGCAATATATAGTTCTGCACAGAAAATAGTAAGCATTAATGCTATGTAGCTTACACTATAAAAAATTTTCTTAAGATTTTTCATATAAATTTTCATCCTTACGTCTAAAACTTTAAAGATTGCTCTATTCTCCAACGTAGGAAAGACAAAGCTTTCTATGTAAAAGAAAAATAAAATAGCCTACATAGAAATATTAGATGCAATGTAGGCTATTGTTTTTTAGTTAATTAACTATGCAATTTAATTAACTACTTGTAAAAATTACTTTAAATAACTAATTTGAATTAAAATTATATTTCTTTTCTCTTTAATACAACAAATAGTATTGAAGAAATAACAAGTACACTTATAGCTAATGCTAAACTATCTTCTACACCTGTTTTTGGAGTTGTATCTTTTTGATTTGTATCATTAGGTGTAGGAGTAGGTGTTGGTGTTACTTCTGGAGTAGGTGTAGGTTCTTCTTCTTTTTGCTCAAGTTTTGCATAAATTGTTGTACTTTCTGTAATTGGTGTTTCAAAATTAAAATCTTTTGTATATTCACTATCTGAGTAAAAACCAACTAGTGTATAATTTGTTAAGTCTAATTCTTCTAAGTCTATCTCAGCTTCTACAGCTTCTCTTGTAAGAGTAGAACCACTTTGTAAAGAGATAGTTACAGCTTTATCTAATAATGAAACAGTTACTATAACATTTGGTATAAAAGTATCACCTTCAGTTTTTACACTTGAATTTTCATTACTTACATATAAAACTTCATTATTTTCATCAGTTATTACAACTTGGTTACCTTGAACTAATATTTTGTAGTCAGAAGTATCAGTATTCTCTACATCAAAAGTTGTTAGTGCAGGGTTATTTGTTGCAATATAAACTACGTTATCACTTTCAGTTGAAGTTAAATGTCCATTCATTATTATTTTTGGAGTAGCTTCAAGACCAGTTGCTTTTGCGATTTCTATTCCGTTATTTGCTCCTGTACCATTTCTTTTTAAAGTTAAATCTTTTACTTCTACAGTACCAGCATTAGATAATATACCACCATAGGCATTATTTTCTACTGTTACTCCATCTAGTATAAGGTGACCACTATTATATGCTTGTGCACCATATTTTTCAGAACCACTTAAAGTAAGATCTTTTAATGTTAAAGTTGCTCCTGCTCCAGCAGTTAATAAAGTACCATTATTTCCAACATTAGACCAACCTTCAGATGCTTTAGTAATAGAATTACCATTACCATCTATTGTTATATCTTTGTCACGTATCTCTATAGGTGAAGTTAATGCTATGCTATTTTTTAAACTAATAACATCATAATTTTCTTCAGATTCAAGAGCTTCTTTTAGTTCAGATTCGTCAGCTACTTCATGAGTTGCAGCTTTTGCATAAGTTGGAACAAAAACTATTGCAACTAATAATAGTATTGATAATAAAACTATTTTTATGTTTTTCATTTAATCAAATCCTTTCATATTTTATTTTGTTAAAATACTATTTTCATTTTGAAACTTGAATATGCATTTTTAGTATTTTGATGTTAAATATTGTGTACATTAAAAAATATTTTATACAAAATATTTTATTTTTGCTATTTATATAAATTTTTTCTACAAAATTTGTAATAATAAATAAAGTAAAAAAATATAAAAAAACTTATTTATAAGTCAAATAAAAGATTAGAAAATGTATTAAAAAATGACATTTTTTTGTTGACTAGAATTAATAATTTATGCTATAATTAAATACGAAATATAGCAAAATAAAGCTATTTTTTAAAAATAAAAAATAAAAAAGGAGAGAATTTTATGAAGCATAAAAAATTAATTGTATTTTTATTAATTTTTACAATTGCAGTAGCAGAATTTAGTTGGATTAATTTCAATAAAACTACATATGCAATAGATACTAATATCCCAGAAACAGAAGCTACTGAATATTATGGAAAACAATTAGAAAAAGATCCAGACGCAAAAATGTTCTATGACGTAATGGTAGAAATGTTTAAATCTGGAATGTTTGAAAAAGGAGAAGATTACGAATTAACAAATACAGAAAATGGAAAGTCAGCAAAACTTAATCAATCACAATTACAAGCTTATGCTACAGGTTCACAACATTTGTTAAGAATGATGGCAGGAGCAAGAGATGCTTTCCAATACGATTATCCTGATGCATTTTGGATCGATTTTTCAGCAATTACATTAAGAGTTACTTTAAGTAGTGATGGAAGATATCATGCTTATTTAGGTGCTGGAAGAAGAGATGATTATTTATTACCAGGATTTAGTGTAAATGAAGCAAAAGGAAAAATTACAATTAAAGAAGCAGTAGAAAAATACGAAGAAAAAATGAGTGATGCTTTATCTAAAATACAAGAATCTGCAAAAGCAGAAACAGATAGTGAAACACAAAATGAAAAATTAGCAAGAGCAACACATGATTATATAACAAAAAATATGAGATATAGATATGAATATCAAGTAGAAAATTATAAAAGTACAGAAATGCCATATAGTAATGCAAGAACTGCATATGATTTCTTAATATATGGAGAAGGAGTTTGCGAAAGCTATACAAGAGCATATAAAGCAATACTTGATAGATTAGGAGTTCCTTGTGTTTGTGTAGTAGGAGCTTATACTGTTACAAATACACAAACAGAAGAGCATATTTGGAATTATGTACAAATAAACAATAAATGGTATGGCGTTGACGTAACAATGGATGATCCAGTAGCACTAGGTAGAAATTCAGGAAGAGAAAATCGCCAATACTTATTAGTAGGTCAAACAGATTTAAATGCTCATCATATTCCATCTAAATATTTCTCTTCAGCAGAATATGAATTTACTTATCCAATACTTGATACAGCAACAGTAGATGGAGAAGAGTTCTATGATGCAGGTTTATTTAAAGTAAGAGCTTTTGGTAAAGATTACCTAGAGAGCGATATAGACTCAAGTTGGGAAGGAAAAGATTCACAAAAAACAACACATGTATGGGTTAGTTATAACGGAAAGAACTATACAGAAAATGCACAAGACGGAAAATACATAATAGCAAGATTTGCAGTATATGATAGTGGGTTAAAAGCTCCTAGCGGATTGACTTCAGATAAATTACAAGAATGGCAAGAAAATGTTGAAGCAAAAGCAGAAAAGAAATGGGTATATACAAACTGGGGGTATATTACTCCAGAAATGTATGGTGCAGAATTGGAGAAAGAAAAAGGTAGCGAAAGTTACAAACATGATAAAGATTTAGGAGATTATCTTGAATTTCCTTTACCAAACGTAGAGTTAATTCAATTTTCAGTAACAGATATTCCACCAGACACAACAGTAGAGGGAATCATGAATGGTGGTTTATACTACAAAGGTAACCCATCTTTATTAACAGAAAAAACACCAGAAATAATAAATAAATATGATACAGTTGCTAAAGTTCCATATATAAAGAAGGCAACACCAGCACAATATTCAAAACTTAAATTTGGTGAAACATATCACATAAGGTTAGAATATGATACTGAGCTTTATCAAATAGATGGAGAAGAAATGTCAGTCGAAATAGTTGACGTTATTGATCCGTCAAGAAATTCAAAACCATCTGTAGTACAAAGTAGTAGAATAGAACACATAGAATATGATTTAGCAAATGGAGTTGTAGAATTTGATTTTATACCAAGTGATGTATTTGCAGCAAATGAAGTAACTTATGAAATAGAATGGAAAGGTGTAGTAGGACCAGAAAAACATCAAGTTAGTGGAAACGTAACACCAGGTAGAAAACCATTAAAAGCAATGTACACAGTTGGAGCACCATGTGATGCATGTGCATATCATAGTCTAGGAATTGACTGGAATACATTTGGTCAACCAGAATTAATGGATGGTTCAACATTAGATCCTAAAAAATTCGAAGGTTACGAAATGGGATCAAATACATTAGAAAACTTTACAGATGATGTAGATTTATCAGCATTATCACATCGTTTAAGCTTAGTAACAACTACAACATCACCAGAACAAAACAAAGAAATGCTAGATAAAATTTCAGAAAAAACGGATGATGAGGTTATAAATTCTCAAACTTATAATATAAGATTACAACTATGCAAAATGCAAGTTGTAAAACCTGGACAAAGCGTTAGAGTAAGACTTGGTTTCCCAGAAGGAACAACTTATGAAGAATATTTATCAGGAGAAAAAGAATTTAAAGTATACCACTATAAATATGATGCTTTTGGAAATATTACAGGAGTTGAAACAATACCAGTAGAAGTTACAAGACAAGGATTAATATTAATAGTAGACTCATTCAGCCCATTTACTATTGCAACAGTAGAAGGACCAGGAGAAGATAAGGCACCAATAAAGAAAGATTTAGTACTATCTAGTTCAGATGGAGGAACAGTAACATGTAATATGTCAGACCAAGAAAAACAGACACAAACAATAAATATGACAGAAAAAGATACAGTAGAAATAGTTATTACAGCAGATTCAGATAAATCTATAGAAAGTATTTCTATAGGAACAAAAGTAATTCCTGTTACAAATAAAGACCAAATGACAGTTACTGTAAATGCAGAAGAATTAGAGGTTGGAACAACAAGAATGTATGTACAATTTATGTCAAAGGCAGTTGAAGAAAAAGATACAGCTAAAGGTGAAACAGAAGTTGAGCAACAACAATCAGATTTTATACTTGATGAAAATCCAGATGGTGATGATGTAAATTATGTTTCAAAAATTGACACAAATATGTCAGTAAAAGACTTTGTAAACAAAATTGATACAATATATACAAAAGTAGAAGTGTTAGATAATAATGGAACAGTAGTAGGAGAAGATAAAAAAGTAGCAACAGGAATGAAACTTAAAATAACTCATGGAGACAATACTGATACACCAGAAGATGATTATGATGTAGTATATGATGTTGTTGTTCATGGAGATATAGATGGTACAGGAACTATTGATGGAAATGATATTGTACCATGGAGATTAAATAAAGTTGGATTAGAAAGCTTAGATGGAGCATATTTGAAAGCTTGTGACTATGATTCAAGCGGAGATATATCAAGTGATGATTTAGTTGCAATGAGAATGATATATATAGAAAATTTAACAAAATAATTGAACAGAATTTAATTAGAACGAAACTAAACTAAAATTCTTATAATAAAAAAATATATTAGTTATTAAGTTCTAAAGCTTAAATTATAAAGTAACTTTACGTAAAAGAAAGGAAAATAAAAATGAAAAAAGTTATTAAATTAGCAATTATTGCAATATTTGCATTTGTAATATTAAGTATTTATAATACTTCACTTGCAGTTACATCTGGAATAGTAACTTTAAATCCTGACAAAACAAGTTATGAACCAGGAAGTGAAGTGGTTGTATCAGTTGATATATCTGATTTAACAAGCACAACAGCAGTCATTGAATTCGGGGGAGTTGTACAATATAATAAAGAAATTATGACATTAAATGCAATAAATTCTAGTTTAGATGGAATTGCAAATGTAAAAAAAGATGTATTTACATATGGTATTACAGCAGGATCTGAACCAACTAACAAAAATGTTTGTAAATTAGTATTTAAACTAAATGATACTTATGAAGGAACAGCAAATGTAAGCCTTTTAGTAGATTTATCAGGAACACAAGGAAAAAATACAATTAGTACATCTATAAATGTAGTAAAACCAACTCCATCAGAGCCAGAGGAATCAGAGCCAGAGGAGTCAAAACCAGAGGAATCAAAACCAGAAGAGTCAAAACCAGAAGAATCAAAACCAGAGGAATCAAAACCAGAGGAATCAAAACCAGAGGAATCAAAACCAGAAGAGTCAAAACCAGAAGAATCAAAGCCAGAAGAATCAAAACCAGAAGAGTCAAGACCAGAAGAGTCAAAACCAGAGGAATCTAATCCAGAAGGGGCAAATCCAGAAGAATCAAATCCAAGCACTTCATCATCTGAAAGTACTAATACACAAAGTCAAAGTAGTACTGATGAATATCAAGGAAAATTACCAAAAACTGGAGAAAATAATTCATTGGTTGCAATAGCACTAGTTTCAGCAATAGTAATTATAACAGCAGCTGTAATAGCAAAGAAAAAGAGTAAAGCTAGAAAAGATATATAATAATTCAAAATTAAAAGTAAAATTCTTATTCAACAATAAAAAATATGGATTATATTAATTGGTAAATAAGAATAAATTATACAATAAAAAACTGATGCTAATTAAGATAGCGTCAGTTTTTTGCTATATTCGAATAATAAAAGTAATGCTTTTTTTAATATTTTTTTAATAATAACTGTACAAAAAACAAAATTAATTATATAATATTCTTTGAAAATTTATAAATATTAATAAGATTAATTACATAAATATAAATATGGAGGAAATCTTTATGGAATTAAAGAAAATCTTACAAGGTATAGAAGGAATTAAAGCCAAAGGAGACTTAGATATAGATATACCAAGTATTACTAATGATTCTAGAAATGTAGAAAAAGGCTCAATGTTTATAGCTGTTAAAGGATTTGAAACAGATGGACATAACTATATAGAAAGTGCAATAAAAAGTGGAGCAAAAGTAATAATGGTTCAAGAAGGAGCAGATATAAAAAGCCTATTAAAGTTAGAAAATATTACAATATTAATGGTGCCTGATACTAGAAAAGCATTAGCAATAGCAAGTTGTAATTTTTATGATAATCCATCAAGAAAATTTACTTTAGTTGGAGTAACTGGAACAAAAGGAAAAACAACAACAACATATATGATAAAACAAATACTTGAAAAACAAGGAAAGAAAGTAGGATTACTTGGAACAATAGCAGTATATATAAATGGAAAAAAATTAGAAGATTCAGCAAGAACAACTCCAGAAAGTATTGAACTTCAAAAAACTTTCGCACAAATGGTAAAAGAAAAAGTAGATGTTGTTGTTATGGAAGTATCATCACAAAGTCTTAAACTTGACAGGGTATATGGATGTGATTTTGATATAGGAGTGTTTACGAACCTTTCAGAAGACCATATCAGTCCAAAAGAACATCCTGACATGGAAGATTATTTTGAATCAAAAATGAAACTATTTGATATGTGTAAATTTGGCTTTGCAAATACAGATGATTTACATGGATGTAAAGTGGCAAAATCAGGCAAATGTGAAATGGCAACTTATGGAATAGACAATAGTGCAAATTTACTTGCAAAAGATATAACAATAACAAACTCTTATGCAGATTTTAAAGTAAAATTAGGTCAAAAAAATGAGAGAGTAAAAGTAGGAATACCTGGAAGATTTAGTGTATATAATTCATTAGCAGCAATAAGTGTTGCACTAAAATTAAACGTAGAACCAGAAATAATAAAAGAAGCATTAGAAGAAGTTAGAGTACCAGGAAGATCAGAAATGGTAGATAACAAAAAAGAGTTAAATATAATGATAGATTATGCTCATTCTCCAGAAAGTTTAGAAAATATTTTATCAGCAGTAAAAGAATATACTCAAGGAAGAGTAATAAGCGTATTTGGCTGTGGAGGAGATAGAGATTCAGGAAAAAGACCAATAATGGGAGAGATATCAGGCAGAATTGCAGATTATACTATTATAACTTCTGATAATCCTAGAACAGAAGAACCTGAAGTAATAGTAAAACAAATAGAAGATGGAATCAAAAAAACAAATGGTAAATATGAATGTATAGTAGATAGAAAAGAAGCAATAAGAAAAGCAATAGAAATGGCAAACAAGAGAGATATAATTGTACTCGCAGGAAAAGGACACGAACCATATCAGGAAATTAATCACAAAACATATCCTTTTGATGAAAGAATAATCGTAAGAGAAATAATTGAAGAAATGGGGAAATAAACAATGGATTCGGGGTTTAAAATTGTACTACTCAGTTTTATAATTTCAATAATAGTGGCTCTTGTTATATTACCAATACTAAAGAAACTAAAAGTAGGTCAAATAGAAAGAGAATATGGACCAAGGTCACATTTAATAAAACAAGGAACTCCTACAATGGGAGGAATAATAATAGCAATTACAGCATTTATTATGATGTGTATACTATATAGCAAAAATAAAATAATATTACCACTTACGTTAGTAATAATAGGATTTGGAGTAGTAGGATTTGTAGATGATTTTAAAAAATTAATATTAAAAGATACCGAAGGACTTAAACCTGCATACAAAATTTTACGGTTTACTTGCAATATCAGTATTCTTTGCATTATTCTTAGTAAGAGCAGGAATAGGGACAGAAACCTTCATACCAGGATTAAAGATAATGGTAAAATTACCAATTCTTTTGTATATTCCATTTATAATATTTGTAATGTTAGCTACAACAAACGCAGTAAACTTAACAGATGGAATAGATGGTTTAGCAAGTAGCATATCTATGATTATGATAGCATGTCTTTCAGTAATTGCAATGAAGTATGAAGTTTATGAAATAGCAATGTTAGGTTTTGCATTATGCGGAGCCTGTTTAGGATTTTTAATATTTAATCTTCATCCAGCAAAAATTTTTATGGGAGATACTGGATCACTTTTACTAGGAGGAGCAATAGTAGTTATGGCACTATATTTAAAAATGCCTCTTATACTTATTCTTGTTGCAGCTATCCCACTACTTGAAACTGTATCAGTAATAATGCAGGTTATATATTTCAAAAAAACAGGAAATAGAATATTTAAAATGACTCCACTTCATCATCATTTTGAGTTATCAGGCTGGAAAGAAGGGAAAATTGTTTCAGTATTTAGTGTAATCACACTTGTATTTTGCATAATAGCTATTTTTCTAGTATAAAATTAAGGAGGAAAAAAGTGGCTAAAACTAAAAATGATAGGCCAAAAATAAAAAATAAACCAGTAGACTTTATATTAGTAATTACTGTTTTAATAATGCTTGCGTTAGGTATTGTAATGGTACTTTCTGCAAGTTCTCCTTCTGCGCTTTCAAGAACAGGAAAAAGTTATCAATATGTTAAAACGCAGGCATTTTCTGCAATACTTGGCTTAGCTTTAATGGCAATAATTTCAAAAATAGATTATAAAGTATATAAAAAATTTGATAAAATAGCATATTTTGGAGCATTATTTTTACTTGGAGCTGTAATGATTCCAGGACTTGGACTTGAATCAGGAGGGGCAAGAAGATGGATAGATTTAAAATTTATAACATTCCAACCATCAGAAGTTGCCAAGATTGCACTTGTAATATTTTATGCTACATATCTAACTAATAATCGAGAAAAAATAGGAAAATTATGGAATGGCTTTTTAGAGCCAATGCTTTACTTAGTCCCAGTAATAGCAATACTTATAGGTTGCCAATCACATTTAAGTGCAACTATATTAATAGTTTTAATAATATCAATAATGATGCTTATGGCAGGTAGCAAACTAAGGTATTTTTTAACATTTGGAAGTATAGCAGTAGCACGGAGGAGGAGGAATACTTTATGTACTTGCTAAATACTTAAATAAAGGAACATATAGATTAGGAAGAATAAAGACTTTCTTTGATCCTTGGTCAGACCCACAAGGAACTGGATGGCAGGTAATTCAAAGCCTTTATGCAATAGGTTCTGGTGGACTTTTTGGAGTGGGACTTGGAAATAGTACACAAAAATATTTATACATATCAGAGCCACAAAACGACTTTATATTTGCAGTAATAGCTGAGGAATTAGGATTTGTTGGGTGTGTACTAATAATTACTCTATTTGCAATATTTGTATGGAGAGGAGCATTAATTGCAATGAAAGCTCCTGATATGTTTGGAAGCTTACTTGCAATAGGAATAACATCAATAATTGGACTTCAAGCTTTAATAAATATAGCAGTTGTAACAGCTTCAATTCCTAATACAGGAATGCAACTTCCATTTTTTAGCTATGGAGGAACATCACTTTTGATACTGTTATCTTCTGTTCGGAATACTGTTAAATATATCAAGACAATCCAAAAAAATATAAAAATTAAAATTACAATATTGATAAATAATTTTAAAAAAATATTTAATACAAAGAGTTTATAGGTGAAATCTTTAAAACCTAAATACATAAAGCAAGGAGAAATTCGTGCCAAAATGAAAGTAATTATGGCAGCAGCTGGAACAGCAGGACATATTAATCCAGCACTCGCAATTGCAAACAAAATAAAAAAGGAAAATCCTTCTGCAGAGATTACATTTATAGGAACAGAAAGAGGATTAGAACAGGATTTAGTGCCAAGAGCAGGATATCCTTTAAGAACAATAGATGCTTATGGATTAAGTAAAAAATTAAGTTTAGATAATTTAAAAAAGATGATAAAAACACTAAAAGGTATTTTTGAGGCAAGAAAGATTGTAAAAGAAATAAAGCCTGACTTAATAATAGGTACAGGTGGATATATATGTGGTGCTGTAATACTTGCAGGACACAAATATAAAATTCCAACAATGCTACATGAAAGTAATGCCTTCCCAGGAAAAGCAGTAAAAATGCTTGCACCAAAAACTGATGTCATAATGGTAAGTTTTAAAGATGCATTAGATAGAATTACAAATGCAAAAAAAGTTGTATTAACAGGTACGCCCACAAGAGATATAAAACAAAATATGACTTTAGATGAAAAAATAAAAGAGATAGAAAAATATTCTTTAAACCCTGCAAAACCAACAGTACTTGTTTTTGGAGGAAGTCAAGGCGCAAAGGCTATAAATGATGCTATAATTGATTTAGCAGAGAAAAAGCTAAATAAAAAATACCAGATACTTTTAGTTTCTGGGCCAAAGCAATATGAAATTGTTAAAGAAGAATTCAAAAAGAGAAATTTAGATATTGATAATATATATGGAATAAAAGTTGTTCCATACATTTATGATATGGTAGAAATAATGAATTCAGCTGATATATTAGTATGTAGAAGTGGAGCAACTACAATTACAGAAATTGCAAAACTTGGAAAACCAAGTATATTAATTCCACTTCCAAATGTTTCTCATGATCATCAACAATACAATGCAGAAGTATTAGAAAATGTAGGGTCAGCATTTATCATAAAGAATAACGAGTTAACAGCAGAGGATTTAAATGGAAAGATAGAGCAAATGTTAGATAAAAACTTACTAGAAACTATGGGAAATAATGCAAGAAAAGCGTCAATTGATAATGTAGAAGATAGAATATATGATGAAATAAAGAAAGTATTAGGAATATAATAATCATAATTAGAACAATGAAAAATGAGAATATGAAAAATAATATTTAAATAATGAAATATACAAAAAAGTACAAATCTATTAATTAATAAATTCATATAAAACAAGATAAAGTAGGGAATAACAATATGGGGAAAAAAGAAAAAGTAAAGGAACAAAACAGTTTATTAAAAAAAGAAATAGATAATGAAAAAGTAAAACTAGTAGTATTATATCTACTTGCTTTTTTTGTACCAGCAATTATTTTAATTGCTGTATTTATATATTTAAAAATATATCCATTTGGAGATAATACATATATGCCAGCTGATGCTTATGGACAGTATGTAAATTATTTACAATATTTTAGAGATATCTTTGTGAAAGGAAACAGTATATTTTATTCTTTAAGCAAATCAATAGGAGGAGAAATGTATGGACTATTTGCATACTATTTAATGAGTCCATATAATTTTATAACACTTCTTTTTCAAAAAGGAAATGTAACTTTTGCATTCGATATAATATTAATATTAAAAATGGCAAGTGCAGGTGTCACTTTTACATATTATTTGAATAGAAGAAAAAAAGCAGATTTTAAGAATTTATTTTTTGCCATGATGTATGTTTTCTCTGCATATGTGTTAACGTATGGATTTAATATAATGTGGTTAGATAGCATAATATTATTTCCATTAGTGATAGCTGGACTTGATGATTTACTTGAAAGTAAAAAAATAGGACTTTATATAGTATCTCTTACTTTAACATTAATTACAAATTATTATATGGGCTTTATGGTATGCTTATTTTGCATAATTTATGTTATATATAAATTGATACTTGGAAAATTAAATCCAAAGAAAGAGTTATTAAAGAAAATAGGCTTATTTATATTCATTTCAATAATTTCAGCTTTGATTGCATCAGTTATATTAGTACCAGCATTAAAAGGATTAATGTCTGGACGAGCTGATTTCTCATTTCAAAATTTTAATTTAAATGCAAATTTTGAATTAAAAGAAATTTTGGCAAAGTTATTTACGAATAGCTTTGAAATAGAAGAAATAAAAAATGAATCTTTACCACCTTTATATGTTGGAATATTAGCAAATATTTTAGTAATATTATATTTCTTAAATAGCAAGATAAAGTTAAAAGAAAAAATAGCATCTCTTTCAGTCATGCTAGTATTTATCATAAGTTTTTATTTTAATGGAATAAACACATTATGGACAATGGGAAATGTACCAGCTTGGTATAGATTTAGATATGCTTTTATGTTTAACTTTATGTATATATTATTTGCAAAAAAGCGGATTTGACAACTTAAAAAAAGGCACAGAGATATGGCAAATTATTTTAGCAGTTTTTATATTTCATATGCTTGGATTATATGTTATAGAACAAAATATGTATTTATCAAATGTATATGGAATAAAATTTGATATTATAGTATCTCTTATAATGGGAATACTTTTAATACTTATTAAGTTAGATATAAGAAAAAAATACAAAGGAATTCTAGGATTTATACAAAATCATTATTTAAAGTTTGCAATAGCTATTATATTCTTATTAGATCTTGCAGGAATAATTGTAAATACATCTTATAGCATGGAAATAATAAGAAGAGAAGGAAGCGGAATAAAACAAAATGATTATTCATTTTTGCTTAATACGTATAATAGTATTGTAGAAAAATTAAAAGAAAGCGATACTAGTGTATATAGAGTTGAAAATAAAAAACAACTAACAATAAATGATGCCTTAAATTTTGGATATAATGGGATATCACACTCAGCTTCAACATATTCTAAACCATTACATGATTTTCTAGAAAAAATGGGAATGAAAAGTACACATGTACATTTAACATATAACTGTGATACATTAAAAAGTGTAAACATGCTTCTTGGAATAAAATATTTTATAATGCCAAAAGATGCTAATTTAGAAGAATTAGAAGAATATAATATGGAATACGCACAAGATACTACAAATGAGATTTCTAGGGTATACAAAGCTAAATATCCATTATCTATTGGCTATGCAGTAAGTAAAAATATTGAAAATGTAAATATGAATACATCTAATATATTTAGCATTCAGAATAGCATATTAAAGAATATGTCTAATATGGATGAAGATGTATACATAGAACAAAAAGGTAAAATAAAACAAGAAGGATCAAATGGTGATCTCGAATTAACATACGAATTTCAAGTAGAAAGTGATAAAGATATATACATATATATGGATACAACTTATAGCTCTAATGTAGAAATATATTGTAATGATGAAAAATTAGGAGATTACTTTAATTTAACAGATAATGAATTAATACATCTTGGAAAAAAACAAATAGGAGAAACAATAAATCTTAAATTAAAAATGAAAGATGTAAAGTATATTGACAACATATATATTTATTATGAAGATGAAGAAGTGCTTGAAAAATATTATAATGAATTAAAACAAACTCAAGTAGATTTAAGAAAAATAAATAATACAAATTATGAGGGAAAAGTAAATATAGAGCAGGATAATGATGAATATGTATTCTTTACAATACCTTATGATGATGGATGGAAAGTAACTGTAGATGGTAAAGATACAGAAGCAGAAAAAGTATTAGATGCAATGCTTGCTGTAAAGGTAGAAAAAGGCGAGCATGTAATAGAACTAAGATATACATTACCACGGATTTGAGACAGGAAAGATTATGAGTATGATTGGAGTTGCTGTTCTAATTATATTTATTGTAACTAGAAAGATATTTGTTAAGAACATAAAAGTTTAATATATATTTGTTCTCAAGAAAATTTTCCAGGTCAAGGGGTAATCCGTAAGCAGCAGGTATGTTAAATCTTTCTTTCGAAAAATATATTAAACTTTTTACAGAGTAATGATAAAAAATAAAATCAATAATGTTATTGACTTATGAGAATAATTAATATAAAATAGCAAACAGTAACAAATATAAGGAGGTAATACTTAGAGTGGCAGATAGATTAATAATAGTAGAATCACCGGCAAAGGCAAATACAATAAAAAAATTCCTAGGAGGAAATACTAAGGTTGTCGCATCAATGGGACATATAAGAGACCTTCCAAAATCAAAGCTAGGTGTAGAAATTGAAAATGATTTTGAACCAGAATATATAAATATTAGAGGAAAAGGAGAATTAATAAAAAGTCTAAAAAAAGAAGCTTCAAAAGCAAAAAAAGTTTATCTTGCAACCGACCCTGATCGTGAAGGAGAAGCAATAGCCTGGCATCTAGCACATATTTTAGAGATGGACGAGAATGGAATAAATAGAGTTACATTTAATGAGATAACAAAAAATGCAGTTCAAGAGGCAATGAAAGAACCAAGAACTTTAAATAAAAACTTAATTGATGCACAACAGGCAAGGAGAGTTTTAGATAGAATAGTAGGATACCAAATAAGCCCATTACTTTGGAAAAAGGTAAGAAAAGGTTTATCGGCAGGAAGAGTGCAATCAGTAGCAGTAAGATTAATTGTGGAAAGAGAAGAAGAAATAGAAAAGTTTATTCCTGAAGAATATTGGAATATATATGCAAAATTATCTGATGAAAAAACAAATACAATTTTTGAAGCAAAATTCGTAGGAGAAAATGGAAAAAAACTAGAATTAAAAAATGAAGAACAAGTAAAAGAAATTATAAATAATTTAAACAAAGAAAAATTTATAGTAAAAAATGTTAAAAAAAGTGAAAAAAAGAGAAGCCCAGCACCACCTTTTACAACGAGTACAATGCAACAAGAGGCATCAAGAAAAATAGGATTTACATTAAAGAAAACAATGTCAGTTGCACAAATGTTATATGAAGGAGTAAAAATAGACGAAAGAGGACATACTGGACTTATAACTTATATGAGAACAGACTCAACAAGAATATCAGAAGTTGCAAGAAGTTCTGCTAAAAAATATATTGAAAGTACTTACGGAAAAGAATATTACGAGAATAGATATTATAAAACAAAAGCAGATTCTCAGGATGCTCACGAAGCAATAAGACCAACTTATGTAGAACTTACTCCCGATAGCATAAAAGATAGCTTAACACCAGATCAATATAAGTTATATAAATTAATATACAATAGATTTATTGCAAGTCAAATGTCAAATGCAGTTTTTGATACTATAGCATTAGACATTGACGCAGGAAAATATAACTTTAAAGCAAATGGACAAAAAATAAAATTCAAAGGTTTTATGACTTTGTATGTAGAATCAAATACAGAAGAGGAAGAAGAAAACTTACCAGATCTTCAGGCTAATGAAATTGTAAAAAAAGAGAAATTGGATCCAAAGCAAAGTTTTACAGAACCACCACCAAGATATACAGAAGCAAGTTTAGTAAAAACTCTAGAAGAAAATGGAATAGGAAGACCAAGTACTTATTCACCAACAATAACAACAATATTAGAAAGAAGATATATTGAAAAAGAACAAAAACAATTAGTTCCAACAGAACTTGGAAAAGTTGTAAATAATCTTTTAATAAATAGCTTTGAAGATATAATGAATGTAGATTTCACAGCAGAAATAGAAAAAGATTTTGATAATATTGCAGAAGGAAAAGAAGAATGGAAAAAAATAATTAGAGAATTTTATAAACCATTTTCAAAAGAACTAGAACGTGCACAAGAAGAATTAGAACATATAAAGTTAGAAGAAGAAGTATCAGATGTTCCATGTGAGAAATGTGGAAGAATGATGGTAGTTAAATATGGCAGATATGGAAAATTTTTAGCTTGCCCTGGATATCCTGAGTGCAAAAATACAAAACCAATAGTTGAAACTATTAAAGAAGTATGCCCAAAATGTGGTGGCAAAATTCAAGTAAGAAAAAGCAAAAAGGGTAGAAAATTTTATATATGTGAAAATAATCCTGACAAGAATTGTGATTATATATCTTGGAATAAGCCAGGAAGTAAAGAAAAGCCTAGAAAGACAAGAAAAAAAACAAATAAAAAGTAAAGAGCCAAAACTCTTTACTTTTTGCTTTACAATATTTAGAAAATATACATAAATATAACTATATTACAAAAATATTACAATTAAATTACAATTACGTAATATATATTGACTTTTTTTGTATTAAATATAAAATATAAGCAAGATAATGTTATTTTACTAGTTAGATATACAAAAATTGTTAAACTCTAAAAAAATTTCAAGTATTAAAACAGCTTAAAATGTAAAATATAATAAAAAAATACAAAGGAGAAGAAAATGGCAAGCTGCTTAGGATTATATATAGAAGAAAATATAATTAAATATGCAAAAGTGTCAAAAGACAATGAAGTAATTAAAATAGATTCATTTGGTATTAAATTTTACGATAAACTAAATGAAGCTATAGAACAAGTAATTGAAGAAACATACAGTTATAAAACACCAATAAGTATAAATACATCTAATGAAAGTTATAACTATTTCTATGTTTTTAATTTACTAAATAAAAAAGATATGCATAGCTATATTAAAACTGAATTTGAATCATTATGCTATGAAAAAGAATTAAATGCAGATACATTTGAAACAAGATATGTACTCGTAAATGATTTAGACGATAAGGAGAAAGTTAAAGCTATTCATATTTCAGTAGGAAAGGCAGAAATAGCAAGAAGAGCAGAATTGCTAAATAAATATAAATTAACTTCAATATCTCCAATTTCACTTGGAATTTCTAATTTGATAGAATTCAGCAAAAATGAGGGAGTAGATAATATAGCAATTGTCAATATAGAAGACAAAACAACAGTTACAACAGTAATAGAACAAAATATATATGACATAGTAACAATAGATGAAGGGACACGAGAAATATTAAGAAAGATAAACGAAAAAGAAAATTCATATGCTAAAGCTTATGAAATATGCAAAAACTCTACAATATATACAACACAAGGAAAAGAACTTCAATATGAAGAAAACGTTTATCTAGATGATATTATGCCAACGCTATATAATATAGTAGGACAAGTAAAAAAAATATTAAATGATTCATTAAAGAAAATTGACAAAGTTTATATAACAGGAACGGCATCAGTAATTAATAATATTGATATTTATTTCCAAGAATACCTAGAAGATGTAAAATGTGAAATATTAAAACCATATTTCCTTCGCTCAGTAGGAACAGAAATAAATATGAAAGATTATATAGAAGTAAACTCAGCGATAGCATTAGCATTACAAGGGCTTGGTAGTGGACTTACAGGAATCAACTTTAAAAAAGAAAGTATAACAGATAAATTACCAGAATGGCTTACAATTGAAATAGGCGGATCAAAATCAGGAAAACCAAATCCAATTATGGATAAATTAAATTTAAGAATGGATTTTCATGATGAACTAACCCAAACTGAGAAGGGACTTATTAAAAGTGCAATAGGTGTTTTATCATTGATAATAATTTATGGAGTATTCGCAGTTATACTTAATGGTCAAATAAATGATAAAATTGCAGAAGCACAAAATAATGATAAAAGAGTTGCAACACAAGTAGTAGCAATGGCCGAAGATATAAGCAATATGCAAGAAAAAGTTGAACAATATAAAAAACTAGAAGAGAACCTTCAAAATAAAAAGAATGAGCAAGCAGAAGACAAGAGATTAAAGTTTGCAATTCCTACTTTATTAAATCAAGTAATGAAAATAATACCTAAAAAAGTACAAATAACATCAATCACAGAATCAGCTGAAACAATTACAATAGAAGCTCAATCAAATGAGTATGATCAACTAGGATTATTTAAAGCTAAATTAGAACAAGATGGAATACTTGCTAACGTTGTTTCAAACGAATCTACAAAAGATAGTGGTGTAGTTAAAGTTACTATAAAAGGAGAATTGCCATGAGAAGAATTTTAATAATGTTTTTGATAGTAATATTACTTGCAGGCTTAGTTTTAATTACGACTCAAGGAGTAGTTTTAGGAAGCATTACTATTCCATCAATAAAATCTGTAATATCAAATAACGAAAATTTAGAAACACAAATAGCAAATTTAAGATCAATAATTGATGGAGAATATAAACAAACACAAATGCTACTAAAAGCCCAAGAAGAAAGCTTACAAAAAGCTAAACAAAGTTATCAAGATAAAATAACTTATAGCACAGAAGAAGAATTAAAAGATGCAAATAATGTTGAGAAATATGAAATTGGTTATTTATGGACTAAATTAGGAGTTTATGCTAAGAAAAACAAATTAGAATTACAAGCAGATTTATTACCTACAGAGACAACTTTACAAGATAAAGATGATAAGGAAAAAACTGATTTAGCATTGTTATGTGATTTAAATGTTACTATACAAGGAGAATATTTACCAATATCAGAATTTGTATATGCAATAGAAAATGACGAAGATTTAGGATTTAGAATAAGGGAATTTTCTTTAGTACCATATTCAGAAACTGAATTACAAGGAAAATTCAAAATAACAAGTATCGGAATAAATAAAAACACATTAAACAGTTCACCAAATGTAACAAATCAAACTTCAAATACTGAACAAACAATTAATGATGAAACAACAAATAATGCTGATACATCAACTGGGGCAGATAACACAGTAGATAATAGTAACAATAATCAATAACAAAAGAATTAGAACTTAGGAGGATATATCAATGGTAAAATCAATAATAAAAGAAATAATTATAATACTTTTATTATTAGTAGCAGTAGTCTTAGCAATGGGTGTTTTATTCTATGATTACATTCCAACAAATAAAATAATACCAGATGTTCAAGATTACCAAACATCAGAAGCAGTAAAAGAAGAATTGAATACAGAAATTGCAGAAGAAGAACAAGTCACATTAGAGACTTATAAAATTACAAAAGAGGATTTGGATTTATATGGAAAAAGTGGAGAATACAATAAAGGAAAAGCAAATCCATTTTCAACTTATGAAGAAGAAACTCCTGATGGGGATGATGTGACTACAACACCAGTAGAGGGCACAGGAAGCAGTACAACAAATAAAGGAAGCAATACAGGAAGTACACCAAGCGGAAATACAGTATTTACTGGTAAAGGTACAAAATAATTTTTGATTATATTTATTTTTAATAAATATATATAAATTTAATAAGGAGGAGTTTTTTATGTTAAGAACAGAAAAAGGTATAACATTAGTAGCTTTAATAATCACAATTATAATACTAGTTATCCTAGCAGCAGTAGCTATAACAACAGCTTATGAAACAGGAATTGTTGGTTATGCTATGAATGGTACAAGAACTTATGCTGAATCTGGAGTTAATGAAAACAAGATAATGAATAACACAGTTAATTACTTAGACAGCTGTATGAGAAGTGTTTATTCTTTACTATCTTCAGGTAAGTTAGTACAATAGTATAAAGGCTTGTAACTAGCCAAAAATTGTGAAAAATAGATCATGTTGAAAATTGATCAAGAGTACAACTAAGGCATATACATTTTTACATGTATATGCCTAAAATTTTAAAAATATGAGAAACATAAGAAAAGAGGGGAAAAGACGACTATGAATATTATTATTTATGGTTTAATATTTATAATAGGAACATTATTTGGAAGTTTCTTTACTTTAGCAGTGTATAGAATTCCCCTAGGAGAAGATATACTATATAAGCATTCTTTTTGCCCTAATTGCAAAGCAAAATTAACATTTACTGATCTAATACCTGTTGTTAGTTATATAGCTTTAGGAGGTAAATGCTCACATTGTGGTGAAAAGATTAGAATAAGATATTTATTATTAGAAGTATTATCAGGTGTAGTATTTTTACTAGTTGCACTTTTATTTGATGTAAATGTGATGATTGTAAATACTAAGATGGTAATATATTTTTTATTCTATATATTGTATATTTCAAGTTTATTCATTATAGCAGGAATAGATAAAGAAAATATAACTATTCAAAGATCACTTCTAGTATTTGCACTAATACTATCATTATGCTATATGACATATGTATATATATTAAATAACTCTGTTATATATACATATATCATATATTTAGTATGCATGATTTTATTATTAATAGCAGATGCTTTTTCTCTAAAAAAATATCTACAAAAAAGTTATACAGTAGGAATATTAGCATTAAGCTTATATATTATGATATTTTCAGGACCAACAGTTTCTTATTTAACAATAATTTTAACATTAATTATAATAGGAATAAGAATGATAATTATAGATATTAAAGAAAGGAAGAAAAAGAAAATTACAACAATAGCAAGAGACGATATAAAGATGCCAATCGGTTTTTACTTATGTGTTTCAAATATCTTGCTAATATTAATTTGTAATTTTTTGAATGTTTAGGTGGAAGAATGAAGACAAAATTAAAAGAAATGAAAGGATTTACAACAGTAGATTTAACACTTGCTATGATAGTTATAATGATATTTGTAACAATATTTGCTTCATTCACATACAACATATATTTATCTTCGACGGAAGCAAAGAGAACAGCAGCAGCGTTAAATTATGCAGTAGATATATTTGAACATATAGGCGAACTTGATTTTAGTGAAGTAACAGGAGATAACAGTAGAATATTTTCGGTTGAATCAATAAAAGGACTAAAGAAAAAAACATCTTCAGCAACTAAAGCAGAGGCAACAGTTGGAACCTATGAAATAAAATTAGATATTAGTAATTACAATAGTAGTAATAGGATGAAAGTTATTAATTTAACAATAACATATCCTGTTTCAAATAATAAAACTGAAAAAATAGAGTTTAGCAGACTAAAAGTTGATGAAGCCTAAACTTAGGAGGAATAAGATGAAAAAAGAAAGTGGTATAACATTAATAACATTAGTTTTATATGTTATATTAATGACTATAATTGTCGGAGGCGTTGCAAATATAACATCATCTTTTTATAGTAATTTAAATGATTTTGATACAGAATCAGAAGGAGTAATTGCAATTTCAAAAGTAAATATGTATATTTTAAAAGATGTAAAAAGGGATGGTGCTAAACTATTAGCTTCTACGGATAATACAATAGAAATGTCATATGGTGGAACTACTTATAATCCAAATCTTGTGACAGTAGTATATTCAATTGAAAATAAAGCATTATATAGAAATGAAAAGCAAGGAGGAAAAAACATAAATAAAATAAAGATATGTGATGGAATTGATAGCTATGAAATAGCAATCAACAAGACAGGAAAACATCATAAAGCAACAATAACTTTGACAATTGGAGAATATACAAAAACAACAACATTTGTTTTAGAAAATTATTCACATGGAAGAAATGATGTTGCGTAAAAATATAAAACTTAAATAAAATTTAAAAATTTGAAAGATACTATTGTTAGTTATGAAATTTAGAACAAAAGAATAGGAGGAAACAAAAATGGATGTAAAAAGAAGAGGACCTATGGGAATAGAACTAGTAAAAAGAGGAGTTGTTACGGAAGATGATTTGCAAACAGCACTAGATTATCAAAAAACTCACCCAAAGGAAAAATTAGGAGATATTATACATGAATTAAAATTATGTGATAGTTATAGACTTATAGAAGCAATCGCAGATGTATTTGGTGAAAAGGCTATGCTTATAAGACCAAGTGATGTAAAAATTAAAATAGATGAATATATTTCACCAGACGTATTAAGACAAAACAGTGCAGTACTTTTTGATGTTGAAGATGGAAAAGCAAAAGTATGCTTCTCAGATACAGCAAATAGAAAAGCAATAGATACAATAAGACTTTTATTATTAAATAGAGGTCTTGTAATGGAAAAATATATTAGTTTTAAATCTAATATAGATGAAGTCTTAGCAAGTTTTGAAGGAAAAATTTCAGATAAAATCGGAGTTGGTTCAGATACAACAGAAATGGTTGACAGTATTATAAAAACAGCAATGGACAGAAGAGCAAGTGATATTCACTTTGAGCCAATGGAAGATAACCTTAGAATACGTTATAGAATAGATGGACAATTGTTTGAAGTTGCAGAAATAGCTAAAGACAAACAACAACAGATAATAGGAAGATTAAAAGCCATATCAAACATGCACCAAGAAAAACAAGAATCTCAAGATGGTAGAATTATTATTTATCCAGAATATAACATCCGTGTATCTTCACAAAAAAATGTTTACGGAGAAAAATTTGTTCTAAGATTATTAAAGAAAAATGGAAATGTAAAAGAAATATTTGATTTAGGTTTCCCAAAAGATGAAACACTTGTAAAGAACAGCTTTGATAAAATAAATAGTGTTACAATTATGGCAGCACCAACAGGAGAAGGAAAAACAACAACGCTTTATAGTGTAATAAATTACCTAAATAGACCAGAAATAAACATTACTACAATAGAGGATCCAGTAGAAATAAGAATACCAGGATTAAACCAAATAGAGATTGATGCTAAAACATCATTTATCGATTCATTAAGAACAGTTTTAAGACAAGACCCTGATATAATCCTAGTAGGAGAAATAAGAGATAAAGAAACAGCAGAAATAGCTATGCAAGCTGGACAAACTGGACACTATGTTTTATCAACAATACACACAATTGATGCAATAGAAGTTATTACCAGATTAAGAAAAATGGGACTTTCAAATTATGATATATCAAGTACAGTTGCAACAACAGTTTCTCAAAGATTAGTAAGAAGATTATGCAAAGATTGTGCAAAAGAAAGAGATTTTACAAAAGAAGAACTAAATTTAATTCATTCAATAGAAGAAAAAAATAATGTTAAATTCAATCTAGAAGGCAAAAAGACATATGATCCAGTAGGTTGTCCAAAATGCAATGGCGTAGGATATTATGAAAGAATAGGAATATTTGAAGTATTGTTATTTGACGAAAAAATAAGAGAACTTATAGGACAGGGAGAATCAACATTAAAGATTAAAGAAGAAGCAATGAATAGAGGATATAAACCTCTTATAATAGATGGAATTAATAAAGTATTATCTGGTGATACAACATTAGAAGAGTTAAATAGAAAATTACGTATATATTAAAATGGAGGTAATATAGATGGTAAATATTGATAAAATTTTGGAAGAAGCCATTGAGAGAGATGCATCAGATGTACACTTAATATGTGGCATGAAACCAATGCTTAGAATAATAAGAGAATTAGTAGAATCAAAAAATGCAGATGTTTTAACAGAAGAAGATATGTCAGAAATATATGATTACTTTATAAGAGGAAACATAGATAAAGATAATCTTTACAACAAGACTAAAAAGTTGGATATGTCTTTTGAATTTGAAAATATGAGATTGAGGGTTAATATTTCTTCTTCAAACGATATACCATTATTTACACTAAGATTAATAAAAAATGACTTACCTAAATATGAAGATTTAGGAATACCAGATGTTATAAGAAATACAGTTAATTTACCACAAGGATTAATATTAGTAACAGGAAAAACTAACTCAGGAAAAACAACTACTCTTAATGCTTTAATAAATGAAATAAATGAAAATAGTAATAAAAAGATTCTAACTCTAGAAAACCCAATTGAGTATAGACATACTTCAAAAAAATCAGTAATAGTGCAAAAAGAAGTAGGGTTAGGAAGAGATTCATTATCTTTTAGTGATGGTGTAAAAAATTCACTTAGAGAGGACTGCGATATAGTAATCATAGGAGAAATAAGAGATAGAGAAACAATGGATGCAGCTATTGAAACAGCAGAATCTGGACACCTAGTAATTGGAACACTTCATACAAAATCTTGTGCAGAAACCCTAGACAGAATGATAAATTTTTATGATATAAAAGACCAATCAAGTGTAAAATATTTATTATCATCATTATTAAAATTAGTTTTATCACAGAGATTAATAAAAGGAACAAATGGAAAATTAGTATTAATTCCAGAAGTAATGGTAGTTGATAATATAATTTCAGGATTAATAAGAAAAGAAAAATTAGGAGTATCTGAAATAGAAGATGCTATACAAAGTGGAAGTGAAAAAGGAAATATTAGTTTAATAAACTCTTTAGCAAGTTTATTTGTTGAAGATAAGATTAGTCTAGATCAAGCAAAATCACAAATAGAAGAAAAGAATATTGAAATATTAAACAGAACAATTATGCAATTGAAGATAAAAAAAGATAAATTAATTTAACTTAAATAAAAAGGAGGTATAACATGCCAATATACAGATATAGAGCTATAACAGAAACTGGAATCATAGTTAGCAATACAATTGATGAACCTAATAAGCATTTGGCAATACAAAAGCTAAAGAGAAATAATCTACATCCAATAAATGTAGAAAGATCTTTACAAAGGAAAAAGACAACTAGAACTACTAGAAAAAATACACAAGGAATAGAAGAATTATTAAAAAATGTAGATACAACAAATTTAGTATTGAGTAGGGAAAGGTCAAAAAGAACATATTTTGATAAATTATATAATGCTATAACTAAAACTGAAAGAATAACTTCAAGAGATATAATTGTATTTACACAAAACTTCTATTTACTAAAAAAAGCAAATTTCAATAATATACATGCATTAAATACAATAATAGAAAGTACAGATAACTTTACTTTTAGAGGAATTCTAGAAGATATTTTAGCAGGTGTAGAAGCCGGAGAAAATATGTATACAACTATGGAATATTATGAAGGAATATTCCCATATCTATATATAAATATGATAAAAGTTGGAGAATTATCTGGAAACCTTACAAATGCATTAGAGCAAGCAGTAGAATTTCTAGAAGATTCTGATAAAATGAATAAGACTTTAAAAGGAATATTGATACCAAATATATTACAGTTTTCATTAATATTTGTATTATTGATAATTGGTACACTTGTTGCATTACCTGCAATTCAAAAATTATATGATGAAATTGGAAGTAAAGCAACACTTCCATCAATAAGTATTTGGTTCCAAAATGTTATTAACTGGATACTGACATATTGGTTTGTACCATTAGTATTAATTGGTGGCATAGTAGGAGTAATTATATGGTATATTAATACTCCTAAAGGTAAATATAACTTCCATTATTTCAAATATACAATGCCAATATTTGGATCATTAATATTTGCCATAGATTTTTCAAGATTAATGCAAGCTATGCTCTTAAACTTAAAAAATGGTATGAGAATACAAGATGCATTGGATGTCGCAAAAAATGTTTCTAAAAACTTAGTAATGCTATCAATGGTAGAAGCAGCAATAAATAATATATTAATAGGACAATCATGGATAGAACCATTTGAAAGATCTAAACTTACGACACCTATGATGACAGAGATGTTAAAAATAGGTATGAACACAGACCTAACAGAAATGATGGAAAAGTTAGTTGAATATATGGAAATGGACATAAACAATATAATACAAAAGATAATAAAAGTATTACCACAATTAGTATACAGCTTTGTAGGTGTAATCTTAATATTCTTCGTATTAGTAGTATTAGTACCTTGTATCGAAGTATATATGGGAGGATTCTTACTATCAGCAGAGGCTTATGGATTCTAATAAAACTTACAAAATATAATAAAATAAAAATTCCTAGATTGAATTGAATTGTTCTAGGAATTTTTTTTGTGAAACAACATCGTACTTCGCTTCGCTACGTTTGGTCACTTATGCAGCTAAAAAACGAAGAGTAATAGTTTATTTTTTAAGCTTTGCTGTCGCAATTTACAAATTAATTTTTTATATGTAAATTGCTCCATATCGTACTTCGCTTCGCTACGTTTGGTCGCTTACGCAGCTTAAAAAATAAACTATTACTCTTCGTTTTAAAAACAATATTATAATAATCCAAAATTTTCCATTTCTTTACGAAGAATTTCTTTATTTTTATCAGTTAACTTTGTTAAAGGCAATCTTGGAATTCCAAAATTATATCCCATTATGTTTAAAGCCTCTTTTACAGGAATAGGATTTACCTCTGAAAATAGGGCATTAATTAAAGGAATTGCATCAAGTTGAGTTTTCTTTGCAGATTCAAAATTTCCATCTAAGAAATCATGAACCATCTTTGAAGTTTGTCTTGGAGCAATATTAGATAAAACAGATATTACACCTTTTCCTCCAAGAGAAAGAACTGGAAGAACTTGATCATCATTACCACTGTAAATAACCAAATCATCTCTGCAAAGATTTGCGATGCTTGCAATCTGTGATAGATTTCCACTTGCTTCTTTTATAGCAACGATATTTGGAATCTTAGAAAGCTCTAAAGCTGTTTCTGGTAAAATATTAGTTCCTGTTCTAGATTGAACACTATAAAGGATAATTGGAATGCTAACACTCTCAGCAATAGCTTTAAAGTGGGCAACAAGTCCATTTTGAGTTGCTTTATTATAATATGGAGTTACAACTAAAAGACCATCTGCACCTACGCTTTCTGCATACTTTGACATTTCAATTGCAGACAAAGTATTGTTTGAACCAGTTCCTGCTATAATAGGAACACGTTTTTTTGCAGTATCAATAGCAAATTTGATAACTTGCTTTTTTTCTTCGGTAGACATTGTTGCAGATTCACCTGTAGTTCCGCAAACAATTATTGCGTCAATACCTTCAGAAATTTGAAACTCTATGAGTTTCTTAAATTCATCATAGTTTACACCATTTTCTGTGAAAGGTGTTGCAATGGCTGTCCCACAGCCGATAAATAAAGGATTTTTCATATAAAACCTCTTAAATTTAGCAATTTTTATTAGATATATAATTATATATTCTAATAAAAACATTATATGATAAAAATACCAATTTTGCAAATTTTTATAAAACTATATGATATAAATAATAATTTATTTTTTAAATCTGCGTAAGCGACCAAACGTAGCACAAGCAAAGTGCGATATAGAGCAACTTACATATAGAAAGTTAATTTGTAAGTTGCGACTGCAAAGATTAAAAAAATAAATTATTATTTATATAAATACTAAAAATATAGTAAAAAACTAAAAAAATAAGGTATACAAAAGCAAAAAGTTGTGTTATACTATCATAGAAATAAAAAAAGAGAAGGAAGGAATAAAAAATGAGTAAATACTTAAGAAAGACAAAAATAGTTTGTACAATTGGTCCAGCAAGTGAAGATAAGCTAGTTGACCTAATGAACGCAGGAATGGATGTTGTAAGAATAAACTTCTCACACGGAAGTTATCCAGAACAAAAAGGAAAAATTGAAAAATTCTTTGAGGCTAGAAAACAAGTTTCTAAACCTGTAGCTTTATTACTAGATATGCAAGGACCTGAAGTTAGAACAGGAATGTTAGCAGAACCACCTGCTATACTAGAAAGAGGAAAAACATTTACACTTGTAAATGAGGATATTATTGGAGATAATAATAGAGTTTCTGTAACATACAAAAAATTATATGAAGATGTAGAAGCAGGAACAGTAATACTATTAGATGATGGACTAATAGAATTAAAAGTTAAAGAAATAAATGGAAAAGATATAGTTTGTGAAATAGTAGATGGTGGAAAACTTGGAAATAGAAAAAGTGTTAATATTCCAGGAATACACTTAAATTTACCAGCATTAAAAGATAAAGATATACAAGATTTAAAGGATGGAGCAAGAGTAAAATTTGATTATGTTGCAGCATCATTTGTAAGAAATAAAGAAGATGTTTTAGCCGTAAGAAAAGTATTAGATGAAAATGGTGGAAAAGATATAAAAATTATCTGTAAAATAGAAAACCAAGAAGGATTAGATAATCTAGAAGAAATAGTTGATAATTCAGCAGGAATAATGATTGGTAGAGGAGATTTGGGAGTAGAAATACCATATCAACAAGTTCCAATAGCACAAAAAGATATAATAAAACTATGTAATAGAAAAGGAAAAGCAGTTATAACAGCAACACAAATGCTAGAATCTATGACACATAGTCCAAGACCTACAAGAGCAGAAGTAAGTGACGTTGCAAATGCAATATATGATAGAACAGGTGCAATAATGCTTTCAGGAGAATGTGCAACAGGAGAGTATCCAGTAGAATGTGTAGAAACAATGGTAAACATTTCAGAAGCAATAGAAAAGCAAATAAAATATTGGGAGAGATTTAACAATAAATACCAAAAAGTTGAAACAGACGATCTAGAGTATAATGTAAACTATGCAGTATGCAGAATGGCAAAAAAAGTTAGTGCAAAAGCAGTTGTTGCATATACAAATACAGGAAATACAGCAAGATATCTATCAGGACTTGGAATTAAATGTCCAGTATTTGCAATAACATCAAATGAAGAAACATATAGACAACTTGCATTAATATGGAATGTATTCCCAATGTTATTCCCAGAACAACCAACAATTGAAGACTTACTTGAAGAAGGATTACAAAGACTAGAAAAAGAAGGATACTTAGAAAAAGGTGATAGAGTAATAATTGCAGGAGGAAGTAAAATATTACCAACACGTCCAAATAGTAAAGTTATAGGTGGAATTGTAGAAATTTAAGGTTAAGTATTGACAAATGAACATTTTTTTAGTATAATACTAAAATATGACTGGATAATTATAAACTTACAGAAAAAGCTTAAAGATAAGCAATTGTTATTTTTCAAAACAAGAAGAATAATAATAAGGATAGATAGTCGTAATAAAAAGGAGGTAATTGAATATGGCACAACCAAAAAGAAGATGGTCAAAAGCAAGAACAGGACTAAAGAGATCTACATGGAAAGTAGAAAAACCTAGTATTGCGACTTGTTCACATTGTCATGAACCAGTATTACCACACAGAGCTTGCCCAAATTGTGGATACTATAACGGAAAACAAGCTATAAAAGTGGAAGAAGATAACGCATAAATTTAAATAAGAAAATAAAAAAAGAGTTTCAAAGAATAAAATGTACTCAATGGAATAGGCACTTAAAAAAAAGAGTGTTTTCCCATTGAGTATATTTTAGAATTGAGACTCTTTTTTTTGCTTTAATACTTTACAAAAGCGACAAAATATAATATAATATTTATAGTTTACATAAGAAATAGAAATAATGTAAAAAGATACGTAAATTGTTAATAAAAGTAAATAAGTTTTATAAAATATAGAACTTATATAAAAATATATAAACAAGAAGGAGAAAAAATGGATAAAAGTGATATTTTAGAAGAAGAAATGCAAAAAAGTAATAAAATTATAAAAGAAATTTCAGACTATTACACATCTAGAATAGTAGGACAAAGAAACTTAGAAATTTCATTATTAATAGCATTAATTGCAAACGGACATATATTAGTAGAATCTGTTCCAGGACTTGCAAAAACGACAGCAGCAAAAGTATTAACAGAAAGTTGTGGGGGAGAATTTTCTAGAATACAATGTACTCCTGATTTATTACCTAGCGATATAATGGGAACTGAAAATTATAATGCTAAAACATCAGAGTTTGAGACAAAAATAGGACCAGTATATGCTAACTTTGTACTTTTAGATGAGATAAATAGATCAAGTTCTAAAACACAAAGTGCAATGCTAGAAGCAATGCAAGAAAGACAAGTAAGTATAGGAGGAGAAACATATAAACTTCCAGATGTGTTTATAGTAATTGCAACCCAAAACCCAATAGAACAAGAAGGAACATATCTTTTATCAGAAGCACAACAAGATAGATTTATAATAAAAGAAACACTAAGATATCCAACAGCAAATGAAGAGCTTGAAATATTAAATAGAATAGAAAATAACGTATTCGAAGATAGAAAAAAAGTTGTAAGTTTAAAAGATATAAAATATTTACAAAATTTATGCAAAAGAGTTTATATAGATGAAGCAATAAAAAAATACATTATAAGTATTATATATGCAACTAGAAATCCAAACAAAGTAATAAGACCACAATTTGCAAAATACATAGTAAGTGGTGCAAGTACAAGAGCGACTATTGCATTTATGGAGGCAAGTAAAGCATTAGCTTTAATAAATGGCAGAAACTTTGTAACACCAGATGATATAAAATTATTAAGTTATAGAATATTAAGACATAGAATTTCATTGAATTTTGAAGCAATGGCAGATGATGTAAAAGTAGAAAACATAATAGATGCAATAATTGCTTCAATAAAAGTTCCATAGATTAAGTTGGTAACTAAAAATAAAAAGATTAAATTAAAAACAAATAAAAAATTAAAATAAATTTCTAAAATATAATTTAGAATTGAGGAAAACATTATGAAAATGAAATATATTCCTAGGATTAAGGCAAATCTTTGGATTAATACAAAAATAAAAACTTCAAATATTCTAGAAGGTTCATACAATTCCATATACAAAGGAAGAAGTATGAACTTTGAAGATTTAAGAGAATATGTAATAGGAGATAATGTAAAAGACATAGATTGGAAAGCATCTGCAAGATCCAATAAAATTTTGATAAAACAATATATCGCCGAGAAAAAACATAATATACTTTTTATATTAGATACAGGGAAGAAAATGTTAGCAGATACAAAAGAGCTAGAGTCAAAAAAAGAAATTGCATTAATGACAGTAGGAACTATAAGTTATTTAGTAGATAGCCATGGTGACTCAATTAGTGCAATATATCAAGGAAAAGAAAATATAAAGATATTCCCATTTCAAACAGGACTATATAATATAGAAAAAATTTTAAATACATATGAAAAGGAAATAAGCTCGGAAGGCAAATTAGAAGATTTAATAAGGTATGTTTTAAAATTTATAAGAAGACGTATGATAATTTTTATAATTACAGATATAGAAGGAATGAGCAATATTTCAGAAGAAACCTTAAATAGACTTGCCTTACTCCATGATGTTGTATTTATAAATATATCAGATGCATTAATGACAGGATATAACGCTTATGATGTGGATAAGGAAAGCTATATTCCAGAATATATTTTAGAAGATGAAAAATTAAAAGAATTAGAGTTAGAAGTAAAATCAAAAATATATAAAGAAACAAAAGAAAGATTTAAAAAACACAAAATATTGACAACAACAATAAATAAACAAGAAGATATAGTAAATGATGTAATAAAATTATTAGAAAGGCGAAAAAATGCAAACTACAGTTAAATTGCAAGAAATGTTTACATACTCAGCGGTGCCATTAATTGTAACCGCAGTTTTTGTTGTGCTAATAACTTTTTATTTAATTTATTTAATAAAAATAAAATGGAAAATAGGATTAAAAGTACTTCCAGAGAGAACTGCGAGAAATAAAAATGCGATAAAAGAAAGATATTTACACGAGTTAGACAAAATTGAATACAAATATGAAAAGGGAGAAATCACTTTAAGAAAAGCTTATCAAATGATGAGCTTAAAGGTTAGAGAATTTGTTTTTGAAGCTTTCAATATTAATGCACAGAACTATACTTTATCAGAAATACAAAAACTTAATATACCAATTCTTTATGAACTAATTGAGAGGTATTACAAACCGGAATTTTCAAATGAATATGCAGGAGATTTTAAAACAGATATAAATAAAACCAGAGGAGCTATAAATAAATGGAAATAATGTATCCGATTGTAATAATTATCTGTTTAATACTTGGACTTGCAATATTTTTTATAGATTTTAGAAAGAAAACAAAATACACAGATGGAAAGAAAGTTGCAAATACAAAATACATAAAAGAAACAGATTATTACAAAGAAAAATTAAAAAAATATAAAATTTTATCTTATTTAACTAATAGCTTAAGCCTTATAAGTATAATACTTGCAAGTATCCTTATTGCAAGACCAGTAACAATAGAAAATAAAAGTGAAGATAAATATAATAGAGATATATTATTAGGACTAGATATATCTACATCAGAAAGCAAAGTAAATCTAGAGCTAATAAATAAATTCAAAGAAATAATTCCAAGCATAAAAGGAGATAGAATAGGAATTGTAATTTTCAATACAGCACCAGTTGTTTACTGCCCATTAACAGATGATTATGAATACATAAATAATTGTTTTGATACTATAACAAGAGAATTAAAACTTGCAATAAATAACAATGGCAATCCACCAGTTACATATAAAGTAAATGGAGTAGAAACTCCAACAATTTGGTATGGAGGAGTTTCTGCAAATAACGATATAAGAGGAAGTTCACTTGTAGGAGATGGTTTATCAGGAACAATATTTTCATTTCCAGATTTAAAAAAAGATAGTGAGAGAACTAGAATAATAATATTTGCAACAGATAATGATGTATCAGGGACAGAAACAATATCACTTGATGAAGCCTCTAGTCTTTGCAAAGAATATGATATAAAACTTTACGCATATTGCCCAACAGTAGAAATGAATTCATATACTTCAGAAGAAAAAATAGCAAGTTATAAAAAATCAGTTGAAAATACAGCAGGAGGAAAATTTTATACAGGAGATATAAATGAATCTTCACAAGCAATAGTAAAGGAAATAAAAGAAACAAAAACATCTTTATTAAAAACTACAAAGAAAACATATATAACAGATTACCCAGAAAAAATTTTAATATTAACTATAATATCATTTTTACTTTCAACTATTATAGAGAAAAGGATGAAAATATGATAATCAAACCAATAATTCCAGTTTGGCTTATGATAATAATTTCCATTGCAGAAATTATACTTATAATACAAAATAAAAGACTAAAGGAAATAGTTTCAAATAAACCAGTGGTAAGCCTAACAGATAGGCAAAAAAACTTAATAAAAAAACATAGAATTAATAGTACTATAAAAATACTTATAGTTATTTTGTTATTTATTATAAACCTTAGACCTATGATATCAAATGGAAAAAAAATAGAAGTAAAATCTGATTTAAGTGTATTATTTGTAATAGATAAGAGCGTAAGCATGAGAGCATTAGACTATAATGGAAACAAAGAAAGATTTGAAGGAGTAATTGATGACTGTGTTTATATTGTAAATGAATTGTCAGGTTCTAAATTTTCAATCATTACATTCGGAAATACAGCAGAAAAAATAATTCCATTTACGACAGATGCAAACATAGTAGAAGCAGAACTAAAAGCAATAAATTTGGAAAATGATATTTATGCTAATGGTAGTTCAATAAACTTGGTAAAAGATGTTCTAGAAGATACTTTGAAAGAAGAAAGTAAAAGACAAAATGGAAATGCAAAATTTGTATTATTTTTTATAACAGATGGAGAAATAACAAAAGAAGGAGAGACATTAGCGTCATTTTCAAATATAAGTGAATATATATCAAATGGTGCAATTATGGGATACGGAACAGATGTAGGTGGGAAAATGGTAAACAGTATATATTCTGATAATCCATATAGCGAAAATTATTATATTTATTATTATGATGATAATCATAATAGAATTACAGCACTTTCTAAAATTGATGAAAACAATCTAAAAAAAATCGGAACAGATATAAAAATAGATTATATAAAAATGACAAAACAATCAAATATAGACTATAAACTAGAAGAAATAAAACAGCAAATGAATTATATAAACGAAGAAGAAACAAATAAAAATATCTATCAAGATATATATTATTATTTAGGAATTCCATTAGTTATATTTTTAATGGCTGATTTAATATTCAAGAAAAGGAGAATGTAATGAAAAAAAAGGTATTAATTATAGCGTATGTCATTATTGTACTTGTAACAATAAAATTAATATATAATACCTCAATAAATAGCATAGTAACTCAGAAATATGAAGAAGGGGAGTATTTGGCAAATGTAGCTAAAACATTAACAGCATTTAACATTTCACAAAGCTATATTGCAAATTATAACTATGCAAATATTCTTTACCAAGAAGCAAAATACGAAGAAGCAATAAAAGAATATAAAAAAGCGCTAAGAGGAATTATTCCAAAGGAAAAAGAATGTAGTATTAGAATAAATTATGCACTTGCAATTTGTAATACAGTAAAACTAAATGAAGAAGATATTGAAAGTATACAAAGTGCAATAGAGAAATATGAAGAAGCGGTAAAAATTTTGATTAAAAAGGGATGTGCTAACGAGTATGACAATGAAGGACATAGTAAACAGGCACAGACATTAAAAAACGATATTCAAAAAGAAATAGATAGACTAAAAAATTTAAAAAAACCATCAGATGAAAACGGAGAAAAAGAAAATAATAATTCACATGGAAAAACAGAAGGTGAAATAAAAACTCTTGAAGACAAAATTCAAGATATAAAAGAAAACGCTACAAAGATACAAAGAGATAAAGAAGAACAATATAGAAATTTTGGAAAAGAAGAATATAATAAAAACCCAAAAAGCTGGTAAGTAAAAATAGATATATGCAACTAAAAATTACAAATAAAATTATTAAAGGATATTTCTATAATATTGAAAAGGACAAGTAAGTCATTACTTGTCCTTTTCTGCATTTTAGTAGTAATGTAATGTTACAAAAGCATTACAAATTAATTACAAATAGTAATATATATTTACAACAAGAGAAAAATATAATAAAATAAATAATAATTAATATAATTCAGAGATGAACAAATGAAGGGAGATAAAAATGAAAAAAACAATTATTACAGTAATGATTTTAACAGCAATGATTCTATTAATAACATTCAACTTTGAAGCAGTACAAGCATACACAGGAAACATTGAAATCAGAATAGAAATGCCAGAAAACATATCACTTCACGAAAAAGAAGGAAGTGGTACAATAAGTATATCAACAACATTAAATGAAAGCTCATTATACAAAATATCATATCAAAAAATAGATATTACACAGGCAACAGCAGATGCAATTAAAACAAAACTAAATAATTATAATAACTATTTTGATGCAAGTAATACATCTGAAGAATATAAAACAGAATTAGATAGGTTATATAAAGAAGCATTAGAATTAGTACCAAATTATACAGATTCTTGGACTGAGACAACACAAGAAGAGAATAATGTAAAATTAGATTTTGGCAATGAAAGTGGAGTTGTAAATTTTATTTTATGGGCAAGAATCACAAGAGGAGCAAATGTATTTTATAATTTTGATATGTATTCTTTAGAATTAAAACAAAATGCTCCAGCCCCAACACCTACACCAACACCAACCCCAACACCTACTCCAACGCCTACACCAGAAATAACACCAACACCTACTCCAGAAATAACACCTACTCCAGATGCTGGGAAATATGAAAAAACAACAGACTTTTCAAATGCTAATTTTAGCTTAAAAAAAGAAGGAACATCAAATGCTGTTGTAGAAATTACAGGAGTTACACCAAAAGAAGACAGTTCATATTATGCAATTATAACTAAAGATTCAAGTGCATTTAATATTAATAATGATGAAACCTTTTATTCAGATTATTATGATGCAATTATTGATTTAGCTTATAATACAGAAACAAGAACTTTTATAACTACAGATCAAAAAAAGGTAGCAGGATATGTTGAATTGAACCAGGATTTATATGTATCAATAATAGAAAGATATTTTGCAGAAGATGGAAATGAAAAATATGATGTAGTGTCAACTGGTAATAAATTAAATAGATATGCTGAACCAAAATATAGTGATGCTTTTTATGCAACACATATGACATATGTTGATGACCAAATAGTAACACAGTTTACTCATAGTGGAGAAGATCATCCTAGAAAAATGCAAATAAAAATTGGAAAAATAACAGACAAGAGTATATTACAAAAAATAAAAGAACAGGATATATCTGGATTTGCATCTTTAATGTCTTTCGCAAAATCAAGTGAAGGGTTATTCGATTCAGAAGTTAATTGCTCAGACAATAGCAAATATGCTATTGAATATAGTGCTACAGAAGGTGAAAGTGGTTTAATAGATTTACCAGGACTAGCTGATGGTGAATACTATTTCCTATATGTAAAAACAGATGATGAAAATGGAACTTACATAGAAAATGAGGCTGTAACTTTAGCACAAGCAAGTGTTTATGACAATGGAGGATGGTATTTATTCTTCTATGGATCTAATGACTTCAGATGGGCAGATTTTGGAGATATTCAGGAAAGTGGAGACAATACACAAATGCAAGGAAGATTACCAGATACAGGTATTAGAGCTACAATTGTGACAGCTATTAGTATAGCAGTAGTAGGAATTGCAGTTTTCTTCAAAAAATATAAAAAATATGATGTTTAAAAACATATAAAACAAATGTAAATATAAAAATTACTAATAAATATAAAGAATAAAGTAGAAAAATAATTATTTCTACTTTATTCTTTTTTATTTTAATATATCAAGAACAATAATTGTAGTCTTTACATAATATATACTATACAAATTATAAGGAGGAAAAATAATATGTATAATTGCAGACGTAGAAGATGTTGTTGCTTATACAATTCTTGCAAAGATGATAAAGACAAATATGAAACTTTATGCAAAGATGTACCAAGCAATAATAATAGTTATAACAATAATTGTAGTTGTGGATTTGACGAAGACGAAGATGTTTTCCCAAGTAATCCTATGTTTGCCCAAAGTTACGTGCCATATCAGACTATGAATGAAACTTATATGCCATGTTCTGGTTTAAAAAAAGGAACAATTTTCCCAGAATTAGTTAGTGAGTATTATCCAGGTCAGTCTATGGCAGAAATACAATATATTGCAGATACAAATATGATAAAGGAGGGCTGTAACAGATGAATCAAGATGTACAAAGCTATGAAGCTTTAGAAGATGTAGTTCAAGATATAGAAAGCAGAATGTGTTCTTGCCAAGATAATGATGATACTAGAGAAGAATTAATGGAAAAAATAAAATGCTATAATTTTGCAATAATAGAACTTGCTTTATATCTAGATACACATCCAGATGATGAAAGAGCAATATGCTTACACAATAGCTATTGCAAAACATGTAGAGATTTAAAAGACAAATATCAAAAAGTATATGGCCCACTTTCAATATATTACCCATGCAATAAGTGGCGTTGGCTTGAAGAACCATGGCCATGGGAAGGAGGCAATTTCTAATATGTGGACTTACGATAAAATGTTAGAATATCCTATAAATATAAAGGAAACAGATACTCAGCTTGCAAAAAATATAATTTCTCAATATGGCGGTCCAGATGGAGAACTTGCAGCTTCTCTTAGATATTTATCTCAAAGATTTGGAATGCCAGACCAAAAAGCAAAAGCTATCTTAAATGATATAGGTACAGAAGAACTTGCACACTTAGAAATGGTTGGAACAATAGTACACCAATTAACAAGAAATGCATCAATAGATGAAGTTATAGA
>CANQCU010000004.1 GCA_947590905.1 uncultured Clostridia bacterium
CCTCTTATTGTTACTGCTGCTAATATTACTAATATTATTATCATTATTATTAAAGAGATTAAGGTAATTCCTCTCTCGTGATTATTGTTTGGTCTCACTTTAGTTTTCATATTGTTTGGTTTCCTCCTTTGTTTTTGTTTGGTTTTCATTTTTTAGGGAAAACTTATTAATCCTCTTTTGATTTGTAATTTATATTTCTCTTTCCCCTTATGGTTAGAAATTAAAATAGCCAAAGTCAAGACCAAACAAAACCAAAACTATTTTAATTTCCAACCATAAAGGGAATACTTTTTGTCTGCATATATTGTATTTTATAATTTATGCGTTTTTTATTCATTTTAAATTTATTGTAGCATATGTGCAATTATTTTGCAAGTATTTTTAGGTGCATATTTATTATTTTTTTTCTTATAAAATTATATCAAAGGAGGTTTGCAATATGAACAAACTTAAAATACCTGAAAATCATACTGGAATAAGTAAAACTTTAAGATTACCTGAAAATTTGGTTATTGATGTTGAAAATTTATCAAACTTAAAAAACATTTCTTTTAATAAAACTATTACAACTTTGATTGAATTTGCATTAGAAAATTTAGATGATGAAGATAAAAAAAATTTAAACAAATTAAAAGCAGTATAGTTTTCTATACTGTTTTTAATTTGCTTTTATATTTTTTTATTCTTTAAAGAATTCATCAAATTCTTCTTTTGTTATTGTTTCTTTTTTTAATAATGTATCTGCTACTGCTTCTAGTTTATCTCTATTTGCATTTAATATTTGCATTGCTCTAGAATAAGCTGTTTCTACCAAGTTTTTAATCTCAGTTCCTACTTCATCTGTTATCTCTGTACCATAAAATTCTAACTCTCTTGGGTCATCTACCTTTAATGATATTGGTCCTATTTTTTCGCTCATTCCATATACAATTACCATGTCTCTTGCAAGTTTTGTTGCAACTTCTAGGTCATTGCTTGCTCCTGTAGAGATATCATCTAGTGCTATTTTTTCTGCTACTCTTCCTCCAAGAAGTGAGATTAATCTTTCTTCCATTTCTGTTTTTGAAATATAGAATTTGTCTTCATCTGTTTTATACATTGTATATCCACCAGCAACACCTCTTGGTATTATTGATATTTCTTTTACATCAAGACTTGTTTGTAAATATTTACTTACTATTGCATGTCCTGCTTCATGATATGCTGTTAATCTTTTATCTTTGTCTGATATAACTCTACTTGTTTTTTGAAGTCCTACTGTTACTTTCTTTACAGCATCTTCTAAGTCTTGTTTTTGTATCTCTTCATGTTTGTTAACAGTTGCAATTATTGCTGCTTCATTTAATACATTTGAAAGTTCTGCACCTGTAAATCCAGCTGTATCTTCTGCAATACTTTTTAAATCTATTTCTGCTGATACTTTCTTTTCTTTTGTATATATTTCAAGTATTTCTTCTCTTCCTTTTAAATCTGGTGGAGCTATTGTTATTTGTCTATCAAATCTTCCAGGTCTTAGTAATGCTTTATCAAGCATTTCTGGTCTGTTTGTTGCTGCAAGTACAATTATTGTATCGTTTGTTTCAAATCCATCCATTTCTACTAATAATTGATTTAATGTTTGATTGTTTTCTGATTCTGCTCCACTTGCATTTGTTCTTCTTGATCCTATGGCATCTATCTCGTCTATAAATATTATGCATGGTGCGAGTTTTTTAGCTTTTTCAAATAATTTTCTAACACGTGATGCTCCAAGTCCTGCAAACATTTCTATGAATTCTGAACCACTCATAGATATAAATGGTACATTTGCTTCTCCTGCTATTGCTCTTGCCATAAGTGTTTTTCCTGTTCCTGGCTTACCACAAAGAAGTATTCCTTTTGGTATTTTTGCTCCCATTTTTTGAAATCTTTCTGGCTCTTTTAAGAAGTCTACAACTTCTATCATTTCTTGTTTTTCTTCTTTAAGTCCTGCAATATCTTTAAATGTTACATTTGATTTATTTTCAACTCCATCATATACTTTGCTTTTATCTCCAAGTCCTTGCATTTTAAATACCATTACCACTATTGTTATCATAAGCGCTGTTGATATGATTGAAAGTAAATTGTTACTTAATATTGTAAGAAAGCCACTTGATTTTTCTGTTAATTTAAAGCTTTTTCCTTCTTTATTTTCATGTATATATTTAACAAATTCTTGTACATTTGGTACTAATACTTTTTCTGTTTCATCGTCTTCTTCTCTTTCTTTATATTTTACTTTTATTGCATTGCTTCCCACAGTCATTTCTATTTCTTCTATTTTGTCCTCTTGTATATCTTGTAAAAGCTCTGTATATGCTACTTCTTCTTTTTCTTCCTTATTTTTTGATATGAAGTACATTGAAACTAAAAGTGCCACTACTACAACTATTAATATACATAGTATTATTAAATATAGATTATTTTTATTGTTGTTTTGGTTATTTTTCTTGTTTTTGTTATGTTTATTATTTTTCACTGCTAATTATTCCTTTCTTTAAGCATTAGAACCTTCTGGCTCTTCTCCTGCTCCTGTTTTTTCATTTTTATTTTCTTTTTCTTTTGGTTTTTCATTATTTTCTTTTTCTTGTTTTTCTTTTTCTCTTTCTCTTTTTTCTCTTTCTCTTTTTTCTCTTTCTTTGTTTTGTTCTTCTTCTTGTCTTTTTTGTTCTTCTTCTTTATCTAATTCCTCTTGTATTTGTTCAAGTTCCATTACTTGTATTCTCTGATTTATTACTTCTGTTTTTATCATTAATATTGCTACTGCAACATATACATATGATATACTTGTATACATCCATTGGAAATAACTTATTTCAAACCCTGTTAATGTATTTACTATTATATATATAAGACTAAGAATTATTGGGAGTGTTGATGAATATATTCCTATATTAAAAGTTGCTCTATATCTTAACCTCATTCTTATTACTCTTGCAAATAGATATCCTAGTGCTCCAAGTACAATAGCATCTATTATGTTTGAAATGAAGTATACTATAAATAAATATATTAGTATTGTTATAAAGAATACTGTATATACGTATTTTATTTCATCTCCTGATAATAGTCCAATTAATTCTTCTTTATTATCAACATTAACATCTACAATATTCGAATAACTTATATTTTCTTCTTCTGCTAAATATTCACTTGAAATTACTGCTTTGTCTGATAAGAATAATATTCCTGTTTTATATAAGTTAATCTTTTTTAGGTATTCTTCTTCGTTTGCATCTTCTGATGTATCTATTATTATCATTTGTATTGTGCTATCTTCATCTTCTATTGTTATTGGCTCACTAGATAAAACATTTAACTTACCATCTTTTATACTTAATTCTTCTATGTTTTCATTTATATAATCTTTTACCTGACTTACTATTGTATGAAATTTATATGTATATACTAAAGATACAATTACAGTAAATATAAAAGTTAATATTAACAAATATTTTATTGCTCTTAATACAGTATCTGCTGCAAGATGTTCATATTTTTCAAAATCTTTTATGCTTGTCCATACATCTTTAAAGAAATTTCTTTTTTTACTCATTTTTTTCCCTTTCTTCTACTTTATACTTTTTCTATTTGCATACCGATTCTTTGAGTCTTTTATAATATACCCTTTTTCTTTTAATATATCCCTTATTTTGTCTGATAATTCCCAATCTTTATTTTCTCTTGCTTCTTTTCTTTTTTCTACAAGTTCTAATATTTCTTTTGGTAATTCTATCTCTTCTTTAATTTCTTCATCTATTTTTAATCCTAATACCTCATCAAATTTAAGTAATAATTTTGCTAAATCTTTTGATTTTTTAGGATATCTTATTACATCCCAAACTACACTTATTGCAATAGGCATATTCAAGTCATCATTTATTGCTTCATGAAATTTTGTTTCGAACTTGTCTATTGTTTCCTTGTCTACTTCTTCTTCACCATTTAGATGTTTTCTATATCCTTCTCTTAATCTCATAAGTGATGTATTATTTGAAATAGCTCCTTCGAAAGTGAAATTTAATTTATTTCTATAATGAGATGAAAAACAAAATAGTTTATAACTAAGTGGATCTATATTTTTTTCTTTTAATGTATCTAATGTATAAATGTTTCCTAAACTTTTTGACATTTTTCCGCCATCTATTGTTAGGAAATTACAATGCATCCAAAATCTTGCTGGTATTTTACCGCATCTACCTTTACTTTGAGCAATCTCGTTTTCATGATGTGTTGGAATATGGTCAACTCCTCCTGTATGTATATCAAATTGTTCTCCAAGATATTTATTACTCATTGCTGAGCATTCTATATGCCATCCTGGATAGCAAAGTCCCCAAGGGCTATCCCATTTCATTAAATGCTTTTCTGGCGCTTTTATCCATAAAGCAAAGTCTTCTGGATTTCTTTTTTCCTTATCTACTTCTACTCTTGCTCCAGCTATTTGTTCATCTACTTTTCTGTCTGATAGAACTGGATATTTGTCTAGCTTTGATATATCAAAATATATTCCTCTTGATGTTTCATATCCATATCCATTTTTTACAATATCTGATACATATTCTATCATTTCTTGTATGTGTTCTGTTGCTTTACATATGATTTCTGGTCTATCTATGTTTAATCTATCGAGATCTCTTAAAAATATATCTGTGTAGTATTTTGCTATTTCGTCAGGGTCTTTATTTTCTTTTTTTGCAGCTTTTGCTATTTTATCCTCTCCCTCATCTGCATCAGACTCTAGGTGACCAACATCTGTTATGTTCATAACATGTTTTAATTTATATCCATTATATTTTAATACTCTTCTTAAAGTATCCATGAATATATATGCTCTAAAATTTCCAATATGTGCAAAACTATATACTGTTGGCCCACATGAGTATATTCTAACCGTTTCTTCTATTGGAGTGAAAATTTCTTTTTTTCTTGATAAAGTATTATATAAGTTAAGTTCCAAGTTTTTTCTTTCCTTCCATTATATTTTCTAGTTATATTTTAGCTTTCTGTGCTTTCTCCTTTGTTTCCTGATGTAGTATCATCATTTTTATTGGTGCTTCCTGTTCCAGTACCTGATCCACCATTTGTATTGGTGTTTGTATTTCCTGTATTTGTATTTCCGTTACTATTTGTATTAGTGTTTGTATTTGTGTTTCCATTGTTGTTTGTATTTGTATTCGTGTTTCCAGTATTGGTATTTCCTGTTCCACTTGTATTTGTGTTTGTGTTTCCGGTATTTGTATTACCACTACTGTTTGTATTGGTATTAGTATTTGTATTTCCGCTGCTATTTGTGTTCGTATTAGTATTAGTATTTGTATTTGTGTTTCCATTTGGATTTTCTGTATTAGTATTTCCACCATTTGGGTTTTCTTCTTCTGGAGGTTCTGGTGTAACAGAAACGCACTGGTCACAAGTCTCAACTGGTAACATATACTGTGCATCATTTGCCTTTTCCCATGATTTATCCTTATCTGCATCTTCTCTTGTTATAAATATTTTTTCGGTTACATCTTGGCAAGCATCTGTTGCAAGTTTTCCTGATTTATTACAAATTTTTCCTTTAACATGAACATCACATGTATCTTTTGGAACAGTTCCATTTACAAAGTATTCTGTATATACCATATTTCCTGTTCCATGTCCTTCTCTACAAAGGTCTGTTGCAAGTTTTCCTGATTCTTTACAAATTGAAGCTGTTGTTATTCCATCTGGCTTGTCAAAACTTGCTGATGGTAAATCTTTATGCACATCTTTCATTACATTTCCCCAAAGTTGTGCTGCTAATGAACTACTTCTTCCTGCTTTTCCATCTGTCTCTATATCATATCCAAGCCAAACTGCTCCTGAATAATATGGTGTAAATCCACAGAACCAAAGTGCCTTTGATTCATTTGTTGTTCCTGTTTTTCCTGCTGTATCTTGGTTTGACACTCTTGCTCTTGTTGCTGTTGCTCCGCTTGATCCTGTTAAACCTGTTCCTGTTGGTTCTTTTAATAATGTTTGTAGTATCCAAGCATTTTGTTCTGATAAAACTCTTCTAGTTTCTTGGTTAGTTTCTATTATTGTACTTCCGTCTTGTGCTACAACTTTTGTATAAAATGTTGGTTCTATGTATGTTCCATCATTTGCAATAGTACCATAGGCTGCTGCCATTTGAAGAACTGTTGGTCCATGTGCCATTCCTCCTAATGCTAATGATAAACCATCATCTTGCTCTTTTGATGTATCAAGTCCAAATTTTGCTAAATATTCTAGAGATTTTGCAACTGTAAGATTCTTCATCATTTTTACTTCTGGTATATTTCTAGATACTCTTAGAATATATCTAATGTTCATAAGTCCAAAGAATCCTTTTGTATCATTTTTTGGACTATAACTTCCAAAACTTACTGGAGTATCATCTACTACTGTTCCTGCTGTAATTAACTTTTCTTCGAGGCTTGGTCCGGATAACTGCAAGTGGTTTTATTGAAGAACCTGGGCTATGAATTGCATCTGTCATCCTGTTAAATCCCCAAGCTTGTGTTTTTTCTCCAAATCCACTTGTTCCTGCAACTACTTGACCTGTCTTATAATCAATTATTACTATTGCAGACTCTGGTCTTACTTGTTCCGTTATGTCTGTTCCGTCTTCGTTTTTTCCTCTTTTTACTGTTTTATATTTAGTAGTAAATGGAGCACTATTATCTATGTATTGTTTGTCAACTGCTGATTGTATACTTGGGTCAAATGTTGTATATATTTGGTAACCATCACCATATAAATGTAGTTCTGCTTCGTCTTTTGACCAATTATATTTTTCCATAAGTTCTGATCTTATTTGTTTTATTGCTGCTTCTGTATGATATGGTAAGTTATTGTTTTGTGATACTGTTCCTTCTTCGAATTTTATTCCAGCATTTACTTCTTCTAATGCTGAATCGTATTCTTCCTTAGTAATTTTTCCAAGTTCATGCATTTTCCAAAGTACGTCTGTTACTCTCTTTTCAACTGTTTTTGTTTTTTCATTTTGCTCTTCATGATTATATGGTTTTGTTCCAAAAGGATTATATGCATTTGGTTTATTTGTTATTCCTGCTATATATGCAGATTCTACAAGTGTTAAATCTTTTGCATTTTTATTAAAGTAATATCTTGCTGCTGTTTGAACTCCATATATATTCTTTGCTCTACCTCCAAGTGGAATTAAGTTCATATATAGCTCGATTATCTGGTCTTTTGAAAGAATCGTTTCTACTTGATATGCCCTTACTATCTCTTTTACTTTTCTAAGTGCTCCTTCTATTGCACTTCTTTCATCATCACCTGTTATATTTTTAACTAATTGTTGTGTTATTGTACTTCCACCATATGAAGACTCTCCTCTATTTGCTGCGAATGTTACTAATGCTCCCAATGTTCTTTTCCAGTCTACTCCATTATGGCTTTCAAATCTTTCGTCTTCTATTGATATAAATGCTTTTGAAAGATATGGTGACATTTCATCTTTGCTTATTATCTCTCTATTCTCATTTCCCGTAAGATTTCCAATAACATTTTCATTTTTATCATATATAACTGAATTTTGGAAGCTTATTGTTAGGTCTTCTTTTTTGATTCCCCAATCGCCCCATATACATCTATATAGTATTGCACCAAAAATTCCTGCTCCTATCATTACAAGTAGTAGGAATATTATAAACATTATTTTCAAAAATAATTTCAATTTTCTATGTTTTTTCTTTTTGCCTTTTTTCTTTTCTTTAACTGGTTTATATATTGCTGTATTTTCTTGTTCATCTATATGCTCTGTTTTTTTGCTTTCTCTTTTATATATTTCTGTGTCTTGTTTTTTGTTATTTTTCTTTTTCCCCATATGTTACCTCCTTAAGAGTTGCTTTTGTTTTTGATATAAAATTTGACATTATTATTATAATACAAATTTTTGAAAAGATAAAGTGTTTTTAAGAAATTCTTAATTATTAAGTTTTACTTAAGAATTTATATTTTACAAAACAAAAAGGAGTAATTTTTTAATAAATTGCTCCCTTCTCTTCTAAGTATTAAATTACTTAACTTGCTGTGTCTTTTCTTATGTATTTTAGTTTAGTTGCCATTCCTCCTCTTATGTGCCTCTCAGCTTTATTTTCGTCTAATATTTTTCTAACTTCTATTGCAAGAACTGGGTTTATTTTTAGTAGTCTTTCGCTTACATCTTTATGTACCGTTGATTTGGATATTCCGAAATTTTTTTGCTGTTCCTCTTACTGTATCTTTTGAATCTATAATATATCGTGCTAATGTGCATGCACGTTCTTCGATTGTTTTCTTACCTGAAAGAGTATGCTTACTCTTTGGTAAGCTGTGTGAAACTATACCTCCCATGAAACTAACCCCCATAAAGTTTGCTTTTGCTTAATTGTATTCATTTATGGCTTGGGTTAGAACAGAGATTAATTCTTTTATATAAAATAAGATAATTTTTAATTACTATATATATTATTTTATTTTAAATAATTTTTTTATTTTATTTATAATTTTATTTATCAGTGTTTCTTTATACTCAACCACTGCTAATTCGTTAGTAATAGCATGTTCATTGTAAGTTGTTCTTCTTTTTTCAAATATATTGTCAGGATTATATTTTTCTCTTAGTTTTTCTTGATACACATCTTCATTTTTATTCCAAGCATCTAAAAGTTCTTTTTTTTCATTCTCATCAGCAATATAACTATAAAATATTAATGAAATTAGATCTTTGCTTTCCTCTGTTATATATTGCTCACATAGTTTTTTATTTTTTTCTATATAATAACTTTCTTCTGAATCAGCTGCTATTTCCATCAATTTTCTCATAACTTGAGTTGGTATTTTTTTTATTATTTCTTCATCGCAAAACGCTAAAATTGAAAGAACTTCTTTACATGTATCTTTATTCTCTTGAATCTTTTCCATTATCTTTTCCTCTACTAATAATCATATTTTTTATTTTATTATACATTCTAAGTATTCCAGATTTATGTCTCCCTTCTGCCAATTCTTTCATATCATCTTTTCCTATTGTTAGCTTAGATTCTTTCTTGTCATTCATCCTCTCTATATAAGCTTCTTCGCTAATAATCAATTGGTCTAAATCATCCCACCCATAGAATCTCTTATTTACATCTAATTCCATAGGTGTAACAGCAATCCTTTCATTATTAATTAATTTTCGGACAAATTCTACTTTATCTTCTGGAACAGCTAACATTTTTATATATTCTATTGGAATATTATCGAATACTGCTAATTCTATACAATCTGTCTTAATACTACGATGTCTCAAATGTTTTATGTCTTCTGAAGACATGCCTATTACTATTCCAAAAGGTTGAACTTTTTGTCCACTTACAGAAAGTGATGAATAATCTATAGCTGTATCTAAATCATTTGTAACACTTATAAATGGTCTTCCCCTTTTCCTTGAATATTCTTCTCCTGTTAATACTGTTGTTCCCTTTTGCCTCAAACTATCAAAACTTCCAAGCCCATCTCTCATAATGGTAGGTAGTGCACTAATTTTCGTGCCATGAAATAAATCTATATGATTTTTATTCATTATATCGAAGGTCTCTGGATAAGTTGCCAACATGTAAGCTATCCCAACGCGTTTTTTCATTTCTATCACTTCATTATTTTTAATTGTTACATTCTCATCAGATGCATTTACCGAAAAATTATCATACTTGCCTTCATATAATATACCGTTTCATTTTTTCTCTTACTTGTTCATCTTTGGTCATATTTAAAAGATATTCAAATAGCTTCTTATATTTTTCAGTTAATATATCATTATTCAACCAGTTACTACTATATCTACTATTTTCCAATTTTAAACTCCTCCTATCTTTTATTTTATTGTATGAATTTTTTATTCGTTTTCTCCTCTTACAAGCTTTTTATATAGTTCTCCTTTTTCTTTAAAATTCTTGAAAAATCCATAGCTTGCAGCTGCAGGTGATAAAAGGCAGATTGAATCCTTCTTTGTTACTTTTTTTGCTATTCTTACCGCTTCTTCCATTGTTTCTGCCATGTGTACTTTTATATCTTGATTCGTTATTTTCTCTCCTATCATATATCCTGTCTTTGGCATACATATTATATTTTCTATATTGCTTTTGTTTAAATATTCAATAAAGCTATTTAAATTTACTCCCCTATCCATGCCTCCTACAATTAATGTATTTACTTTTTCTAGTGCTTCGATTGAATTTATTGTAGCTTCAGGTATTGTTGCTATTGCATCATTATAATATGTAACTCCATCATAAGTTCCAACCTTTTCTATTCTATGTGGTAAAGGTTCAAAGTTATTTATTGTTTCAATTGTTTTTGATAAATCTAATTTCAAGATTTCACTTATCGTTAATGCAAACATTATATTACTTAAGTTGTATCTTCCAAGCAAATTTCTTTTGTCCTCACTATTATATATTTCTTTTTCATCTAAGTATACTTTATTTTCTTTTAATGTTGTTACATTTCTAGTATTATCTGCTTTCTCTGATAAAATTTCATTTTTGTCTTTTTCAAGTGAAATTCCATATCTTTTTGCTTCTGTTTTATATTTTTCTGCCTTTTCTTTTACAATACTATTATCTAAGCTATATAAAAAATAATCATGCTTTTTTTGATGTTTGAATATATTACATTTTGCCTCTGCATATTTATCAAAGCTTTCGTAATAGTCTAAATGTTCTTCGTAAATATCTAATAATATTGCTATATTAGGTGATAAGTTCATATATTCTAGTTGATGTGATGACATTTCTAATACTAGTGTCATTTTTTCTTCTATATTTTCTATGTAATCAAATACTGGTACTCCTATATTTCCAAGAAGCATTGATTTTACATTTTGTTTTTGTAATATTTCATATATTAAAGAACTTGTTGTGCTCTTTCCCTTACTTCCTGTAACTCCTATTGTATATACATCAAAAAATTCTAATAATAATTCTAATTCTGATTTTATTTTTTCTTCAAATTTTTCTGTATTAATTCCTTTTAATGAAATACCCGGAGATTTCATTATTATATCATAATTATCTAGATTTTTTAAGTAATTGTCTCCACTTATGTATATTGCATTTTTTTCATTTTTTAATAGTTCTGATTGTTCGTTAAAATTCTCTCTTTTATCTGCAATATATATTGTTTGATCTCTTAAATACTTTCTAATAAATTTATATGTTGATTGTCCCTCAAGTCCAAATCCTAATATTAATATTTTCTTGTTTTCAAGGAACTTTATTAAATCCTTAATCACCAAAAATCGCCTCTTTCAAAAGTTTTTCCTGTTCTTCTGTTAAATTATTTTCTTTATTAAATCTTTTTGTGATATCTTCTGTCATATCATGTAATTTATAGCTGTTCTTATAATATTCAAGTAAATATGGAAGTTTCTGATTTTTTTCTTCTATATTTTTTATTGTCTTAGTTATTGCAAAATTTACTTCTTCAAAAGTTCCAACACATTCGAATGGTTTTGTTTTTCCATTTCCTGTAAGTTCTATAAAGGTTTCTAAAAGTTCTTTGTCTTCAAACAAGTCTTTTCCAAATATTTCTAAAAGTTCTTCTTTATATAAAAATGGGCTAAGTATTATATATACAAATAAACATTTAGGACATTTTCCACACCAATTCCACTCTTTTTCTTTGCTTCCTACATTACAACTCTTAAATGTTTTATGATATTTTTTATACTTTGAAAATATCTTTGCTATTTGTAGTTCGTTTAATGGTCTTAAAAAGCTAAAATATTTTATATCTTCTTTTATATATTTAGAAACATAATTTGTAAAGTCATTTTCAAACTCATAGCTTTTTGAATATTGATGATTTATTTTCTCTCCTACTACATTACTCTCATTTGCACTAGACTCATTTGATAAAGCAATGTATTTTTTCCCTGTAATATATGCTACAAAGAAGCTTAAAAATGCTAAAAGTGATGAAAAAGGAGTATGCCCATTTATGAAGCCCTTATTATTTAGTTCTAATAAGTTTGGGTCTATCTTTCTATATATTTCTACTATGTTTTGGTCTTCTACTCCTGCTAACCTTGCACATTCTAGTGTTACTGGTTTTGGGTTTACTATTAAGCATAAATCTTTTTTGTTATCAAACTTTAGCGTTTCTAATGTTACGCATGAATCCTTTCCACCACCTACTGGTATTAGGTAGCCATTATTTGTTTTCTTTTGTTTGTCTTCTACATTATTTATTTCTATTTTTTCCCCTACGCATGTTATATTCATGAAGTCTTTAAGGTTTGTTTTTATTTCATTTGTAAAGAATAATTCTCCAAGGCCATTAAAATATAATTTTTTAAACCATTCTTTTTGTTCTTCACTTAAGAAGCCACATTTTATTATTACATTAGGAGAACATGTACATTTCCAATAACTAACAAGTTCTATAAGTCCTATATGAAAAGCTAAGTATTTTATTGTTTTACTATCTAAATTTTTCATATTTATATTCTTTTTTAATATTCTTATTGTAGGTCTAAATTTAGCACAACCTGTGATTTGAAACTCATATTCTAAAAATATCTCGTTTTCGTTTTCATTAACACTATAGTTTTCAAATACAAATTCTTGATATTTTTCTCTAAGTTCTTTAAATTTTGCAGATTTATCCATTTATAACCTTCTTTCTCATTATCTATATTATTCAAATTTATCTCTTTGGTTTCTTATTTTATCACACTTGTTTGCAGTAAGCAATATCAGAAAAAAAATAACCTATCAGCATATGCAGATGCATATGCTGATAGGTTTAGATTTTGCTATTACAGAGTCTCAGCCCCATAATATAGAGATAGGCTTTGCAAATTGTTTTTATTAATCTTGCAAGATAAATCTTGCTCGATATGCCTTATACCTAATATCAAGAAGTTTATTTTCAAATATATAGTCAAACTTAGTCCATTTAACTCCTTGAGTCCAATCCGTGTTTGCTTTTCCTACCACTTTTCGCCAGGGGTTGTCTCTGCTTGTTCCGGGGTCCTCGTCCATGCCTATTGAAATTTTAGTAACCAGGTTATTACAATTTTTTTGGTCGATTAAAGCACGTCTTACTGCTTCTAGAAACTCAATGCTCGGTTTGGATCTATCACAGGTCATAACGTCCGCAAATAGTTCTCCTTTGTAGAGTAGATGCAAATTTAGTATCACAATTCCAACAGATGTCTCGCCATTTACAATCTCTATAGCATGACTATCATTGGATAAAAATACATTCTCTGCCTCGACAGTATAATATCCGCTAATTCCTATGGATTTATCCTCATGTTGAAATTGTTTTTCGAACATGCGATACGCCTGTAAGGTTTGAAGATTGATGAATCTATAATGCAGTGTAGCTTCTTTACAAGTGTCAATGGTTTCAATTATATTTTTGTTTTTACCACCCTCCAACTTAGTTTGCACCATGTTGTACATCCGAACGATTTTGTCTGCAATCTCCACATCAATACTCTTTTCAGTTTCCAAAAGCTCTTTCACAAAAGGTGTGATTTGGTCAACTTTTTCATGGAATATACATTGTGGGATAAGACTTTCAATAAATTCAGTTGAAAATCCAACCTTTGCTTTTTTCGCTTCTGATTTGAAAAATTCATAATTTTCTAGAAACGCAAAAACATAAGGTAAAAATTCTGTGTCCTCAATGTATTCTTGAACAAAGTCAACTACTTGCTTAGGAACAGAAAGCATTGGATCTTGCTTGTTCCTTCTTTTTTCTGGAACTCGTTCTTGCCTTGAGCGGTACATTTTGCTTACATCAAGCTTTGAAATCATCCACTCTGCTTGTGCATGGCAGACTTCTCCGTTCAATGCCCCAAGAGCAATGTACAAACGCACTAGCCTTTTCCTTAGTTTTTCATCAGTTGATGAGAAAACTTTTTCGAAATTTGTCTTGTCCAGCTGAGTCCATTTTTGAATAGACTCAACCGAAGTGGGTATAACTTGCATGATACTCGGGTGCGGTAGTTTTTTAACCACTTGCGCCCATGTGTGAATTTGTATGGGATAACCTACCCAACTAGAATATGATTCCCAAAATTTGCTTATTGCTTCAAGTTCCTCTTGGTCAGTTACGCCATTTAGCTTGCATAGTACATCATTGTCATATACGTATACTCCATTTTCATCAATAAGTGCGAACATAGTTGTATGTCTTGCACTTAAGCAAATGTATTTCCCTTCTCTTGTTATTACATCAGGTTCAATATTTGAGATGTCTACAATTTGCGAATGTGTTTCGAAAGTAAAAATCAGCTTTTTTATTTTTTTATGGTCATTAGGCAGTCTTATTCTACTATCCGAATGGATAAGTTTTGCCGGAATTGTTATGGAATGTAGATTTGTCAAAAAGTGGAAGACCCATTCATCTATGATGAATATATCAGGAGGACATATAAAGTTTCCTTCAATATTATAAGGTCTTATATCTTTGAGAATTTTTATGTTCTTCTTTGTTTTTTCTATATATGTACAATTCTCCTTCCAGAACTTATTTCTCAATTCCTGCAAACTATATTGTGTAGCAGCCTTAGCCTTTTTTACTGTTTCTATACAATCTTCAAGAGTTCGCCTTCTTTCGTTGTAATATATTTGATTGATTTCAATTTTGTGCTCAGAAGAAGTCCTTTGAACCCATTGCATATCAGCTAAAAGTTCTTCAGCTTCTCTTTTATGCGCTTCACAAGCGGATCTTAATTGCTCATCATCATCGAATTCCCAAGTTTTTGACAAAAGTTTGAAGTAAGCAACAGAATATATTCTTTGAGAAAATCCTTGCATTAGTATATTGATTTTTTCAGTTAATCTTTTAACTTCCTCCAAATACTCTGCTGTTTTTAAATCTTTTGGTATTTTGCCTTGTCTCTCGATTAATTCCGCAATCGTTTGCTCCGCTTCACTAATATTGATTTCCAATCCTTCAATTTGTCTTTTTTGGGCTTCTGATATGATATTTCTGATGTTTGCAATGCACTCTTGCAATTTTTCGATTATAAGCTCTCGGTACTCATCATATTCTTCAGCAGAAAGTGACGAAGTAGTAACGCTTTCTTCGAATTCTTGCAACAGATCAAAGATTTCGTCTCTGTTTTTGTACTCTAACTCCAAAAAGCTTAAAATTGCTCGCCTTTGTTTTTCATTTTCAATGTCAGGATTTCTTTTGTTTCTTCTCCACCACTTAGTTTTTTGCTTTGTTTCTTTACTAGCATAATGCTCATAAATGTTCACCGAAGATACATCTTCTGCATCAAAAGCAGCACGCTTCTCTGGTTTTCCAAGTATGTCATATGCCTCGTTTATCTCTTTCATCTTGCTTTCGGCTTCCTTTTTTTCTGCTTCATTTTGAAACAAATCAGGATGCCACGTTTTTGCAAGTTTTTTGTATGCCGACCTTATGGTTTTTTCATCAGCACTCCGGTCAACACCTAAAACTTTATAAGGATTTTTATCCATTATAACTCCTCCTGTTTATGGCTTTGGAACGTTGCCAAGATAACGATAAGCCATCTTAGCAACGTTCCAATATAGGGTTAAGTAAGGTATTTTGTCTCCCTTGCTTTGATACCGAACGGATTAGCTGTATGCGCTGTTATTGTCTTTGCCCAGTCAGCCGGAACCGCCCCCTTGGTACGAAGGCCATCGAGTAAATCCTCAATCGTTTGGAAAATGATTTTAATACCATCCCCTTGGCGATCAAAGTTCACGGCATTATTGGGATTTATTCCCAATTCCTGTGCATAAGCTTTAGCACTGTCAGATTCTCCCTCAGTATTAAACAATAAGAATACATGATCTCCGCCACTGATTCTGCGAGTAATTAACTGTCGAACTTCTTCTTCAGTATGCTTGCTTCTCCCGTTGTACCCATCAGTTATAATTAAATGTAACTTATGGTTTGCATCCGTTTTAAGGATAGGAAATATGGCAGTAAAAATAGCGTCATTTATGTTTGTTCCACCGCCACATACCCAAGGAGAAATAGGTGTGAATTGTCTTACGTTTAATTTGCTGAATAATGTGGAAGAATAGTCGTTGAACACTGTAAGTGAAAGTTTAGTTGCATAAACTTTCACAGCCTGCCTTGAAGCAAATCCGTTTATCTCTTGCGAAATTGCTTCGGCAGTTCCTTCCATCGATCCACTGCTGTCAATGATAAGATTTACAATAGCAGAATTCCGTGATATTTCTTCTGTCATAATCTTATCATCAATTGATGCGGCAAAGCCGTCAATTGCCTTTCCTATGTCCACATCTGTTTTCTTGATACCTCTGTTTTGGCGTAATAACGCCAGTTTAGATGTACCACTTGTTGAATCTACCATCTTGTTTTTATCCATTATGAAATCCTCCTTAAAATTAGGTTGATTATTGGGGATAACCCCTTCAAAAAAAATGCTAGTGGAATTATATCATATTTTTTATAAAAAGTCACTAATTTACTCAGATATTTGTTTTTCTTTGTTATATAATAATGATTTTATTAGAAAAAATCTTTGTTCAACTTTGAAAGTAATATAAATGAATTTAACTACTTTTCCTTATATTACCTTTGATTTAAGTTTGCTTTTATGTTAACATATATTTATATAATATAATAACATAGTGTGAAATGGAGGTTTTTATATTGGAAAATCTAATTAATACTATTAAAAATTTTGATGTGAAGATTAAAAAAATATTAACAAAAGGTTTATATTTTTCATTTTTTATAGCAATCATTGCTACTTTAATTTTAATTTATTACATAGCTTTTTATCCTTCTAATTTTATCTTTTACATAGGCATTAAAGTAATGCATCTTGCACTTTCCTTTGCAGTGTATTTTTTTGTATCTGCTCTTGCTATTGATAAAATTAAAAGAGATTTAGAATAATTAATTTTTGAGTCAAAAACTTAACTCCTTATATTACATAAAATCCTATGCTTTTTTTGTTTTCATGCTAAGAAAAAATTTAACCATCAATTTCAATAAAGTTTAGGGCTTTGTAACTAGAAAAAGAACCTAATTTTTATTAGGTTCTTTTTCTAGTTTTTTATGTTAAGGATGATATATTCTTCTTTTTATACAGCTTCTGCTGTTTCTGCCACAGTTTCTTTATCTTCCATTTCTCCATCTTTTTCGTCTATAACTTCTAGACTTGATATTGAAACTTCATAAGCAACTCTTTCTACTACTGTTCCATCTTCATATTTCTTTTCATATTTTCTAGATTGTACTCTTCCTACTGCTTTAACTTGTGCTCCTACTTCTAATCTATCACAGAATCTTGCATTTCTTCCCCAAGCTATTGCTGGTATGTAATCTGATTTGCTATATGCTCTATTTACTGCAAGTAAAAGATCTGCAATTTCACGTCCAAATGGTGTCTTTCTATAAATTGGCTTTTTACAAATATGTCCAATTAATACAACTTCATTTGAAACTTCTAAATTAACTTCTTCATCTTCTTTTGCTCTTTCTTCGATATCTCCTTCATATATGATATCTTTAGCAAATACTGTTAAGATAAGTTTGTTTTTTTCATTTTCATAACTGTTGTATGATCTAAATTGTCCTTTTACAACTATTTTTTTACCTATTTGTAATTCTTCATCATTTATTAGTCTTTCTGATATTGTTATTGGTATGATGTCAAAGGTTTCACTTAAACGAGGCACCTCCAAATCAAATATGTAAAAACTTTCTCCATAGATTTCATGACTAAATCTTTTTTCGCTTGTGATTTTTCCCACTAATACTAAATGGTTATTATCCAAATAATTTGTGTTCAATTTCTTTTCCTCCCTATCTTTTTACGTAGGAAACTTTTAATTCTTCCTTATGTTAGTAATAATTTCTTACGTATCTTTTTCTTCTTTTAATATAAGATTTTTTGTTTGTCTATTGTTTCTTACGCTTATCTACACATTTATTATACTACATAATTTTGGATTTGTCTACATAAAATGTTAAATTTTTTAGAAAATTATTTCTTTTTTCCCATAAACTAGAAGGATTGACGCAATTCCCATTAAATTATGGGGACTACTAAGCAATTTTTTATTTCTAATTGTAGCTGATATTTCTTGTGGCTCTAAGATATTTTGTTTTACATCTATAATTTTTCTTTGCAAACAAAGTAAAAGGTTCTCTTCTATACTTGATGCTGTAATTGTTGCTTTTTGATTAAACCCAAAGGTTATAACGTTCAATTTCATATTATTTATTATTTCTAAACCTTCATAATTCATATCTATATTTATAATTAAATATTTTGTATTTTTGAATATTTCATGTATTATTTCTTTTCCTTCTGTTATTTCTTCTAAGTTCATAACTAATATTGTTTCAAATCTAATGTTTCTTATATTATCTATACTCTTATCATTAATTATTATTACTGTATGTTCCTTATTTACTCTATTCAAATTACATTCTAGTATTCTTTTTATTTGCATCTCGTTTTTACTTTCAGCAATAATTCCGATAAATGCCATTTTATCCCCCATTACAAATAGATATACCTTTTTATTTTATCCTGGAATTATTATTTTATTCATATTAAATTTTTGTTTTGCTTTATTTTCACTTTATTATTTACTTTTATTTAATCCTAATTTAAATTTATTCATTTGTCATTTTCTTTAAAGTTTGAACTCCTTCTGGGCTTATTTCATAATTTTCTTTATATATTAGATCTGATAATTTTACTATATTGTATCCACGTTTTTGTATATTCTTTATTATTTCTTCTAAACTATTTGCTGTATTTTCAGTTCCATTATGGAATAAAATTATTGCTCCTGCTTTTAAATCTTTAGCTATAATATCCCACATTTGGCTTGCATCTAGTCCTTCATAATCCAAAGTATCTATTGAATATTCTACTGGTATATATCCATTATCTATTGCTGAATTTAGAACTATATCATTATATTCTCCAAACGGTGCCCTATATATTTTTACTTCTTTTTGTATTATTTTTTGTATTTTTTTACTACAATTCAATATTTCTTGTGTGCTTTGCTCATAACTTAAATCTTGCATATGTATATGTTTATCTGAATGATTCGCAACTTCATGCCCCTTTTCTACTATTTTTTTTAATTCCTTTGAATGTTGTTCAGCCCATTCTCCCGTAGCAAAAAATGTAGTTTTAACATTACATTTATCAAGTGCTTTTAATATTTTATCAATATCTTCCGCATTATCTTCTAAGTTTATACTTAGGGATATTTGTTTTTTAGTTGTATCTACACTATATACTGGAATTAATTTTGAAACTCCCGAGGTTGTTTGCATTATATCTATATTATTATTTGTGAAAAAAAATGAAAGAATAAATAAAATAACTACTGTGCTTGCCGCAACTAAATATGAATATATTTTTTGTTTATTGAATACAAAGAACATAAAGTACCTCCTAAAACAAGTTAATAAATTTTATTCTTGTTTTAGGAGGAATATGCAACTAAAAATATGTATAAGTATTTTTAGTCTATTTGTAAATTATTAGCTTCTTCCCTTTGTAGATTTCTTTCAATTATTACTGAAGTTTCTGCATAATCTACTCCATTTACAGGATTTTCTCCTGTAAATATGCTTTTGCCAAGTTCTTTAATTGTAATTGGTCTTCTTGCTATTTTATCTTCAAGCTCTACTTTTATTTCTGGATTTTCTTCTATCAATTTACTATTTACTTGATATCTTGTTAAATAAATACCTCTATCTTCTTCTGGTATAACTAGTTCTATTAATGCCTCTGCTTTTTCTCCTTGCATAGCCTCATTATCTTTTATTTTTTGAAAACATCTAAGCATTATTTTTTCTTCTTCTGTACGTTCTTTTTCAGGTTTTGCTTCAATTCCAGAAAGTCTTTCTGCTGCTACTATAAGCCCACCAAATAGGTTTATATTTTCTATCCATGTATTTGCATCTAATGTTCCATCTGCTAAGCGAAATTCTATTGTATTTTTTGCATTTCCTAAATTTTGAAAATTAATTCCAAAATACCTTGATTCTTGTTGTGATCTTTTTGCAAAATTTCTCATAGCTTCTATACTATCAAGTTGTATTGTTCCACTATTTAACATTTGCAAAAAATTGCCTGAAATCGGACTTGCATATTTTAAAATACTATCACGTGGAATTTTTCCTGCTCTATTACTAATAATATAAAATATTTCTTCAGCATTTCCCCATATTTCAATTAAATTCATCCATGCTTCACTAGTAGTTAAATAATCTGAGCCAATGTGGATGTGACCACCACATTTATCTGAAACTACCTGTTTAAACTTTCCAAGTATATAACAAATCTTCTTTATTGATAAGGAAGATTTGTCTGTATCACCTGTTAATATTGGAGAGATCATTTCTACGCCATATGTTAAGCTTCTATCATCTTCACATTTCCAATCTTTTATAACTCCATATTTTTTTATTTGTGTACTGCATGGTCCTTCTGATTCTATTTCTACTCCTATTGTCATATTCTTAGGTAATTTAATCTTTTTTTTATCATCTTCAAAATCACTATCTTCAATTTTAAAACCAGCTAATAATTTTAAGTATGCCACATCACCTTCACTTAGGCCTAATTCTTCTATCTTTTTAGGAGTTAAATAGCTTTCTATATTTCCTGTCGCTCTTATTAAGTTTACTATATCCGATAAGTCCAAGCCTAATTCTGCTATTTTTTCTGGTGTTAAATAACCTTCTATATCTCCTGTACCTTTTATTACGTTTGCAATATTCAATCTTAAAGCTTTATCCTCTTTATCTTGCCAGTCGAATAGGTATTTTTCTGGATTTACTGTTGCTTTTACTAACCTTGTTATATCAATATTATTTAAATTAAATGCTACTACTTTTTCTGGTGTTAAATAGCTATCTATATCTCCTGTTGCCTTTATCAGATTTGCCATATTAAATACTAAGTTTGTTTGCCATTTAAATTTGTATTTTTCGGCATTTCCCGTTTCTTTTACTAAACTTGATATATCTTCTTCATTTAGACCAAATTCTGCCATTTTTTCTGGAGTTAAATACTTTTCTATATCTCCAGTCTTCTTTATCAAAAATGGTATAACGGCTTTATATAAATTAAGCTCACGTATTTTTTCTAATGTTAAGTATCTTTCTACGTGCCCTGTTGCTATTATCAAATCTATTATATTGTTTATCCTTAAATGAAACTTTTCTATATTTTCTGGAGTTAGATAGCTTTCTATATTTCCACCTTCCGCTTTTATTACATTTCCTATACTAAATACTAAAACTCCGTTTTCTTTGTCTTGCCAGTCAAATAGGTATTTTTTTGGAATTCCTATTGCTTTTATTAAACCTGTTATGGCATACTGGTCTAGACCAAACCTTAGTACTCTTTCTGTGGTTAAATAACTCTCTATATCTCCACATTTTGCTTTTATTACGTTTCCTATATTAAATACTAAAGTTTCGTCTTCTTTGTTTTGCCAGTCAAATAAATATTCTTGAACATCTCCTGTTGCTTTTATTAGAGCTGTTATAGCATATTTATCCAAACCCAACTCTACTATTATTTCTGGTGTTAAATACTCTTTTATAAGTTGTTTAAGATTTTCCGGATTACTTACATATTTATTTATGGTTTCTATATCGCCTTCTAGATATGCTTTGAATAATTCATTAACTTCTTCTTTATTCATTCGTATCAACACTAATTCCTTCTAAATAATTTTATTATTTTTTTTATTAATTTTATAAAAAATTTTTCATTTTTATGTTCTACCATTTTTGTTTCTTCTTTTTTAGATAACCCCTTCGAATTATCTTCTAATTTTTTCTTTTCAAATAAATCATTTAGATTATATTGCAATTTTTTTTCTTCTTCTTTTTTCAAAATGTCGTTTTTGAATTTTTCTTCTATTTTTACTTTTTCTTTTTCTGTTCCTAGATAATTCAAATATACATAAGCTAAAATTGTTTTCGTTTCTTGCAAAAGTTCTTGACTTTCAAAATCATTATTAAGTTCAAAATCATATTCTTGATTCATATTATTTTTTAGCATATTTATAAATGATTTTGGAATTAATTCAAAATCAGATTTAGAAAGGTTTTGTAAAATTACATAAACTTCTTTATATGCATTTGGATAATTTTCTACTCTTATCATACAAATCCTCTTTTTTTAAGAATAAGATTGATAATATATTTCAGAAAGCAGTCAATACTTATTCTCCACCTTTCATATGTTTTCTTGTCATTTCTAAAAGGTTAAGTTTAGAAAAACCTACTATCTGTGTCTTTGACCTATCTTGTTTTAAATTATCTTCTAGTACTTTTATTATTTCTTTTTTATGTGTTTCATCTGTCATATCTATATAGTCTATTATTATTATTCCACCAATATCTCTTAATCTCAATTGCTTAGCAATTTCAACACTTGCTTCATTATTTACTTTAAATACAGTCTGTTCTAGGTTTTTATTTCCTATATATTTGCCTGAATTTACATCTATTGCTGTTAATGCTTCTGTTTTATCTATTGTGATAAATCCTCCACATTTTAACCATATTTTTCTTTGGCTTGCTTTTTCTAATTGTTCTTCTATATCATATTCTTTAAATATGTCTTCTTCTTTTAACTCTAGATTAATTTCATTTTCTTCTAATTTTTCTATTACTCTTTTTGCTTCTTTATAATCTTTTTTATTATTTACTACTATTCTTTTTATATCTTTATCTACTAAATCTATTAATAGTTTTTCTATGAATGTTTGTCCATTATATATAACCATTGGAGCTTTTGCATCTTCGCTATTTGCAACTTTTTCTATTCGATCCCATTCTGCTATTGAACTGTCTAAGTCTTTTTTTAATTCTTCTTTTGTCTTGTCTAAAGCTGAAGTTCTTACTATTACTCCATATCCTTTTGGCAATATTTCATTTACTATTTCTGTTAATCTATCTTTTTCTTTTTGATTTTCTATTTTTTGTGATATAGTTTTTATTTCTACTTTTGGCATCAATACAAAATATCTACTTGGAATGCTTATGTGTGTTGATACTTTTGCACCTTTTATATTTGTTGCATCTCTTTTAACTTGTATTAATATTTTGTCTCCAACTTTAACTAGTTTCTTTATATTACTTTCTTCTACTTGCTTTTCTTTTACTATATCTACTTTTGGCAAAATATCTTTTAAATGTATAAATGTATTTCTTTCTTCTCCAATGTCAATAAATGCTGCTTGCATTCCTTGAAGTACATTTTGCACTTTTCCTAAATATATTTTCCCTTCTAATCTTTTCTTTCTATCATCTTCTTCATATTTTTCGACTAAGTTTCCGTTTTCTACAAGTACAATTCTTGATATATTATCTTTTTTATTTATAAATATTTCTTTCACTAAAAACACCCCTCTTGCAAACTAATTAAATTTGTTCATTGCTATATCAATGCCATTTTTTAGTATTTCTTCTACTGCAGATGCAGCCTTATTTATTCCTTGATCTATTATCTTTCTATCTTCTTCATTTATCTTTTCCAATACAAAATCTTTTAAATCTACTTCTTCATCTGGCTTTCCGTATTCCTATTCTTATTCTAGAAAAATCTTTGCCATTTAATTCATGTACTATTGACTTCATTCCATTATGTGTTCCTGCTCCACCTGTTTTTCTTACCTTTATTGTTCCTTCTTCTATATCTATATCATCATGTATTATTATTATTTTTTCGCCTTCTATTTTGAAGAAATCCTTGAAGCTTCTTACAGCAGTTCCACTCAAATTCATGAATGTTTGTGGTTTTAGAAGCAGTACTTTTTCATTTTCTATTATTCCTTGACCGTATAGTGAATTATACTTATTTCTATTAACTTCTATTTCATTTCTTTTTGCAATTTCATTTATTGTATCGAATCCTACATTATGTCTTGTATTTGCATATTCCGTTTCTGGATTTCCGAGACCTACTATTAAATACAACTGTTTTTCCTCCTACATGAATAATTTTTATTGCATAAAATTTTTTTAATATTTTTATCTTATATATTTTATATTGTTTTTTTTATTTTTACAAGTAGTTTTTGTCTAAATATTGATATTTTTGACTGAAATGTGTATAATATTTAAGGATTATTTAATTTTTAAGGAGGTATTTTATGAAATTTGATGAATGGAATGGTTTTCAAAGTGGTAAATGGCAAAATGAAATTGATGTTAGAAATTTTATTCAAGCTAATTATACTCCATATGAAGGAGATTCTTCTTTCTTAGCTGGACCTACTGAGAAAACTAAAAAGTTATGGAATGAAGTTTTAGATTTGTACTCAAAAGAAAAAAATTCTGAAGGAGGAGTTTTAGATATTGATACTAAAACAATCTCTACTATCTCTTCTCATAAAGCTGGATATATTGATAAAGAACTTGAACAAATTGTAGGTCTTCAAACAGATGCACCTTTAAAAAGAGCTATTATGCCTTTTGGTGGTATAAGAATTGTTGAAAAATCTTGTGAAGCTTACGGTAAAAAGGTAGATCCTGAAACAGAAGCAATTTTCCACGGAGTTAGAAAAACGCATAACGACGGTGTTTTTGATGCATATACTCCGGATATCCGTGCTGCAAGAAGTTCACATTTAATTACAGGCCTTCCTGATGGTTATGGTCGTGGAAGAATTATTGGAGATTACAGACGTATTCCTCTTTATGGTGTAGATAGCTTGATTGAAGAAAGAAAACACGTTTTAGATTTATTAGATAGAGATGAATTTACAGAAGAATTAGTTAGAGAAAGAGAAGAATTTGCAGAGCAAATTAGAGCTTTAGAAGCATTAAAAGTTATGGCTTCTAAGTATGATTTTGATATCTCTAAACCAGCAAGTAATGCTAGAGAAGCTGTTCAATGGTTATACTTTGGATATCTTGCAGCTATAAAAGATCAAAACGGTGCTGCAATGAGTCTTGGTAGAACTTCTACTTTCTTAGATATTTATTTTGAAAGAGATTTAAAAAATGGTGTTTTAACTGAGGAAGAAGTTCAAGAAATAGTTGATCACTTTATTATGAAATTAAGAATGGTTAGATTTTTAAGAACTCCTGAATATAACGAGTTATTTAGTGGAGACCCAGTTTGGGTAACTGAAAGTATTGGTGGTATGGGAATTGATGGTAGAACATTAGTTACAAAGAATTCATTTAGAGTTCTTCATACTCTTGAAAATTTAGGTCCTGCACCTGAGCCAAATTTAACTGTCCTTTGGTCAACAAGATTACCTAGAGGATTTAAAGAATATACTACAAATCTTTCTATCAAAACTTCTTCTATACAATATGAGAATGACGATTTAATGAGAAGGTTCTGGGGAGATGATTACGGAATTGCTTGCTGTGTATCTGCTATGCGTATTGGTAAACAAATGCAATTCTTTGGTGCTCGTGCAAATCTCGCTAAAACACTTCTTTATGCAATTAATGGTGGTAGAGATGAAAAGAGTGGAAAACAAATAACACCTAAGTTTGCACCTATTACTTCTGAATACTTAGATTATAACGAAGTTATGGACAAGTTTGACAATATGATGAACTATGTCGCAAAAATTTATATTAAAGCTTTAAATGCTATTCACTTTATGCATGATAAATATTCTTATGAAGCAATCGAAATGGCTCTTCATGATGAAGATATTTTAAGAACTATGGCTTGTGGTATAGCTGGTCTTTCTGTTGTTGCAGATTCACTTTCAGCTATTAAATATGCCAAAGTTAAGGTTATTCGTGACGAAACAGGTCTTGCTGTTGATTATAAAATTGAAGGTGATTTTCCAAAGTACGGTAATGATGATGATAGAGTTGACCAAATTGCTGTTGATATAATTAAATCTTTTATTGGTAAATTACAAAAACATCAAACTTACAAACATTCTAAACAGACTTTATCAATTCTTACTATAACTTCTAATGTTGTTTATGGTAAGGCAACTGGAAGCACTCCTGATGGAAGGAAAGCTGGAGAACCTTTTGGTCCTGGTGCTAACCCTCTTCATGGAAGAGATACTAATGGTGCTCTTGCTGTTATGAATACTATTGCAAAGCTTCCTTATGAATATGCACAAGATGGTATTTCATATACTTTCTCAATAACACCTAAGGCTCTTGGTAAAGATGATTCTTCAAGAGTTAATAACTTAGTAAGTATGCTTGACCGGTTTCTTTGCACAAGACCGGACATCATATAAATGTAAATGTTTTTGATAGAAGTTTATTATTAGATGCTATGGAGCATCCTGAGAAATATCCTCAACTTACTATAAGAGTTTCTGGATATGCTGTAAATTTTGTTAAGTTAACTCGTGAGCAACAACTTGATGTTATTAATAGAACTATTCATGAGAAAATATAAAAATATATCTTAATAAAGTGTATATATCTCTAATTTTTTTCGCACCTTGTTGTCGCAACCGAAAAAATTTTCAAAGTAGGTTGCTCCATTCGCGCTTCGCTTGATCGCTACGCGGTGCTATAAAAATTAGAGATAATACACTTTTAGTTAATACTTAAAATAATATATTGTTTTTCTATCTCATTAAATGAAAGGAATGTTTCTATATGGATGCAAATGATAGTTTAAGAGTTCATTCTTTTGAAAGTTTTGGTACTGTTGATGGTCCTGGTATAAGATATGTTATATTTCTTCAGGGATGTCATCTAAGATGCAAGTATTGCCAAAATAGGGATACTTGGGAAGAAAATACTGGAAATATTATTCCTATATCCGAAGTTGTTCAAACTATTTTGAAGTATCAAAGTTATATTAAGCCTTCTGGCGGAGGTGTTACTGTTTCTGGTGGAGAACCTTTGCTTCAAACTAGAGCTTTGATTTCTCTATTTAAGGAATTAAAAAAGTATGATATTAATACTGCAATAGATACTTCTGGTATGTTTAGTTTGACTGATGAAGTAAAGGAATTAATTGATTTAACTGATTTGTTTTTACTTGATATTAAACATATTGTTCCTGCTAAGTCAAAGGAGCTTGTTGGCTTTTCGAATGAGCTTGAAATTGAATTTGCAAAATATTTAAGTGATATAGGAAAACCTATGTGGATAAGGCAGGTCTTAGTTCCAGGATATACTGATTCCGAAGAAGATTTGCTTAAGTTAAAGGATTTTCTTTCTACTTTAAAGACTGTTCAAAAGGTAGAAATTTTACCTTATCATGATTTAGGTAAATTTAAATGGGAAAATTTAGGTCTTAAATATCCTTTATTTGATACAAGAACTGCTACTCAGGAAGATTTTGAAAGAGCTAAAAATATTTTACGGAATTTAATGTATAGATATAATCTTGAAATTTTATGTATACTGTGTTATAATAGGTTTCAACCTATTGTAGGTTTTAAACCATTTTTCATTTATAGGAATTGGTTATTTTAAGTCCCAAAGTTAGCAAAAAAAGATTGGAGGAAACTTTTGATGTTCAAGTATTACCTTAGAAGTTCATTTCCAACTTATGCGGGTCCGAGATCTAATAATATGTTTATTCGCTACAAGCGGATAGACCCAAATGACATTCCGCGCGATGTAACTTCCGGCGTTGCAAACCCCGAAATAGCTAGGGTTCTCTCTAATATTTTGGGCTTTGAGGTTCACGCAGAACGGCTCGTAATAGCTCCTAGCAATGATAGCATTGTCTATGTAGCTAAATATACTGGGCCTAAAATTCCTAAGGGTGCAACTGCTGTTCCTTCTAGTGGTTATTTTGAATTCTTTGAAGTAACCACCAGAAAAGTCCATTGCTACAATTGTGGTGATTTTCCCACTCACTGCACTAACTGTAGTCATAGGCGGTGGTTTGCTGGGCAGAATCCTAACTAATAGGCAAGAATCTTTACTAACTTTGGGCAAAATGAACCTACTTTGAGAAAATCAAAGTGGGTTCATTTTTTGTGTAATAGTAAATAATTAGATTTAATGCAAACATAGCAGTTATAATATAAATCCATTTTGATATTTTAATATCTTTATCATGATTTAGGTAAATTCAATTGGAAAAATTTAGATCTTAAATATCCTTTATTTGATACAAGAACTGCAACTCAAGAGGGTTTTGAAAGGGCTAAAAATATTTTACGGAATTTAGGATTAGATTAATATGATTAGAATAATAAATTCTTATTATTCTTTGCTTATTTTAGATATAAAACTGCCCCCTCTTGAATAAAGTCAAGAGGGGGTAGTTTGTTGAAGCCACACAATTCGAGTAACTTCTAGATTCCCAGTAAAGTGCTATCATAAATTGATAAATTTTCTTATACCTTCGTAATCAGTAAGGCAGAACTTGTACACATTTCCAGTATACATATTTTTCAATTGAATGGTATTACTCTGAAGCTCGTTTTCACCGATTACAATGACATATGGAATATTCATCTTATTAGCAAAATTCATGCTTTTTTTCAACTTCTGAACCCTTTTTTCCATCTCCGTTATCACTCCAACAGCTCTCATATTGGATACGAACTTAAACGTTTCAGCCTCTGTATTCATAGGAATTACATATAAGTCGACAGTAGCTACTTTTTTGTTGGATTCCTTTAAGATCAGAACTTCATAAATGACATCCAAACCAAATGACATTCCAACGGCAGGATACTCATTTCCATCATCAACAAAACTTGTGATAATTTTATCGTATCTACCACCGCCACCGATACTCAAATTGAATTCCTGACTTCCAACTTTTCTGTCTTTGAGAAAAATTTCCCAGACAGTTCCTGTATAGATGTCAATACCTCTTGCTAAGTACGGTGCGAATCTCATACATGCGAGAGCCTCTGTTCCTTCGAGATACCGATAAAGTTCATCTACTTCAGCCAGTCCTTCATTTACCAGTTCATTATCGTAGGATGCCATCTTTTCTCTAAGAGCCGTATAATCCAAACTTAAAATCTCTTTCAAAATTTTAACTTTAGACTTTTCAATTCCAATTGCCTCAAACTCTGTCAACAGCTCATCCTCTGTAAGTTTAGCAAACTTGTCAATCAACATAATTGATTTCCTTAAAATATTTTCAGGAATTTCGCCAAAAACGCAGAAGATAATACCGCTTAAGAGTTTTCTGTTGTTGAACTCAATTTCAATGTCCAACCCAAGTTTCTTATAGACATCGTTTGTCATCATCATGTATTCAGCCTCAGCTAGAATACTTTTTACTCCAACAACATCAACATCACATTGCGTGAATTCCCTGTTTCTACCTACTTTAACTGGTCCATCTCTGAATACCTTGCCTATTTCATACCGTTTGAAAGGTAGGATAATATTAGGATTTGAGCTAATCAATTTTGAAAAAGTGATTGTCAAATCATATCTTAGTCCTAACTCTCTTCTCCCCTGATCGCTCAACTTGTAAGTTTCATTGAGAATATCAGCACCCTCTGAATATTTAGATGCTAACAAGTCAAACTTACAGAGAATTGGCGTTTCCACAGGTGCAAAGCCGTATTTTATAAACTCGCTTTGCAAAACTGTTTTGATTCTTTCCCGAATAATCTGTTTTTCGGGCAAGTAATCATATGTGCCTTTTAGGTTTTCAAAGTTTCTGCCCATGATTATTACTCCTTTCTGAAAATCTTGAGAAATTTTATTAAAATTTCTCTATGTTATGAACAGCCTTACGCCCATATTATACAGCATTTCGAGGTTTCTGTCAATCTTATTTACATAATTTGTTGTCTAAAGATGTTGTATTTTTACAAAACAATTGAATTTATATCATTTCTAAAATATAGATCATTCATATCTATGATATTAAAGTCATCTATAAGTTGTTTCTTTATATCTTCAAAATTAGAACCGATTCTTCTTAATTCAAAAACTCTACCTCCAGATGGATATAATCTACCCTCTCGTTCTACTATATGTTCGCCTATAATTTCAGTATCTTGTGCTATTTTTTCTAAATTCATAATAGGTTCATTATAAATCTTTCTTTCTGTTTCTGGATATCCTGACGAAAAACCGCACATAGCAATAGATATTTTGTCTTTCATCCAAAAATCCTGTATTTCATCAATATTGTTATAAAATGAATTAAACACTTCTATTAAAGGTATATCTAATAGGCCTAATAAAGCTATCCATTCTGGATTTCCTGTTCTAGTATTATATTCCAAAACATATGGTTTGCCTTCTTCTGTAATCATTACTCCTATATATAATATATAATTATATTCAATTTGTTCATTTTCAAAGCCCTTTATTGTTGGTTCTATAATATCGTTCTTTAATCTTTTTAATAGTTTAGCAGGATATTTTTTAGATTCTGCAACCGATGCTGTACCAGCTGTCATCGGTCCTTCATCATTAGGATATTTTCTTTTATAATCTTGTACCATTGGCATAATACTATATTTATTATTATTTATAAGTACATGTAGTGAAAGTTCATGTCCTTTTATTTTTTCTTCTATTATAAGTTTAGCATTTGGCGTAGAATTAAATAATCTATAAATACTATTCTTTGCATCCTCTAAATCTTTCGGTACTGCTGTTCTTGCATATGAATTTTTTGAAAATTGCTCTACTTTTAATACATATCCATTTTTAGTCTTATTCCAATTTTTACTAATAAATCTAATTGCTTGTTCTTCATTTTGGGCAACATAATAATCAGGAGTAGGAATATTGTTTCTTTTCATAAATGCTTTTGAATATTCTTTGCTTGTTTCTAATCTTGCAACATCTTTTGAAATTCCAAAGACTTTATATCCTTTTGCTCTAAATAGTTCTGTTGCTCCTTTAGCAAGATCTGCTCTGTTACTTATAATTACTAAATCTGGTTTAAATGAGTTTGCGAATTTTATTGCTTCTTCAATATTTCTTACTCTATATACATTGTTATATTGTTTTTCCATTAAGGCATTTTCATTTTGTATTAATGAGCAAATTTCTATGTTAGGAGATTTCATTAGAGCTACATGATTTGCATGATCTCTTCCATTTCCTAATCCATATAATAATATTTTTTTATGTTTCATTATTAGTTCTCCTTTATAAAAGGTGGATATTCCTCATCTAACCATATAACTGGTGGTCCGTTTTTTAATTCTTCCTCATTTCTAATATATAAACCATCAAAATATCTTTTCTTTCCATCTGTTAAATCAATATGAAAAATTATTGGTAATGTTATTTCCTCTGGTTCAATAAAATCAGTAGGTTTTGCTATTTTTATGTATTCTACTTTAAAATATTTTAATGGCTCTTTTGTCAAACTTTTTTCAATCACTTCTTTGACTTTCTTTGCATTAGTCTCTCCAGATAATATTGCCTTTCTTCCTTCTTCACATGCATCACTTAATCTTCTAAATTCTTTTATCTTCTTTTCTGGTAAATTCATTAATCTTGAGGATATTGCAATTCCACTTTTATACCTTACAGTTGGAACTTCTCTTACTATAATATCATCTTGAAACAAGTCCTTCAATGCTCGTTCAACCAAGATTACTTGTCCTATGTCTTTTAATCCCCAATAAGTCCTTGTTGGTCTTGTAAATAATATCCATCGAACACTCATTGTGATCATCCCCTTAAATAAATAAGGAACAGCAACTCCATTAAGTCTTTGATAGCATTCCCCTTGATCTAAATATGTTCTAAAATCTTCTGGATATATTTCTTCTGTTTTAGGGCATATAATGTGAGTTGCTCCATGCTCTTCTGCAAATTTACAATCCTTATTAATATCATATTCATAAGTTGAACCTGGAGCTAATTGAGCTACATTTGGATATATACTAATTACTGTACAATCATTTTCTTTTGCAGATAGTTCTATTAATTTGCCATGTCCAATATGTAATGCACCCAAAGTATGTATAGAACCAATTGTTTTTCCTTGTTTGTGTAATTCTTTTAATCCTTCTTTAGCCTCTTCTAAAGAATTCCATATAATTGCTGACATAATAATTTCACCTTTCTTCTTCATCTTTTTCTGGATTTACATATATTCTTTTGTTCGGAGACCCTATTATTATGTTATCACTTGAATTCAATGACTTAATTTTTATATCTTGTCCATTTTCTTCATTGCATCCTAATATTACTATATGTGTATAATCATCTTTTATCTTTTTTATTGCTTTTCCAATATTTTTTATATTTCCTTTATATGCTACATTTTCTCCCATATTCTCTAACGCTTTTATAACTTTCAATACAAAATTTGGTGAGGCATCTATATTACATATAGCAATTTTCCTTTTTATATCTTCTGTTAGTTTTAGTGGACTATTTCTTTCTATCGCTTCTACTCCTGATGCAACACTCCAAAAATTTTTTATTTTTTCATTCCATCTTCTTGCATATCTTGTATATTCTCCTCCATCTCCTAAAGCAATTCCATCTAAAGTTCTAAATCGTAAAAGATATGTATCTATTGTTTCGATACTATGTAAGTCTGTTGGATCAAAATATATATCAACACCTGTAATATAATTCAAACCTTCAGCCATTTTATATAATTTCATATATTCTTCTGGTAAATTCAGATTATTTTCTTTTTTATATTTAAGACTTATTATTCTTGGTTCTTGACTAAATAAATCTATTAATTCATTACATCTTCCTTCATCTTTTATTAATTGTTGAAATATTTGTATTCGTTCATCCCTTGAAGAAAATTGTAGTGTATGCAATAATTGTGCCAACTCATTTTCAGATACATATTTACTCAAAATATTTCTTAAAGCGCCATAATCATTAATATGTATTTTGGTTTTTATACCATTTGCGTCAAATAAATCTGTCATAGATTTTGCAAGCTGTATTAGATTAATATCTAAACTTTCATCCTCAGACGGTTTTTCATTAATAATTGAATACCCCAATTGTGTAAAATGTCTCGAATGACTATTTCTGTATCTAAATAATGGTGCTACAAATGCTATCCTCTGTGATTCACCATTGCTATTTGTTACATAATTTCTAAATACAGATGGTGTTGAATCACATGATAGAATAAGTGCTTTTCCAGATTTGCTATTTAAAGTATAAACCTTATCTTTTGCTGTATTTGCCCCTCTAATAAATGTTGAACTATATCCAAGTGGAGAATATTTTTTTAATGTGCATCCTATTTTTTCTCCACATTTAGCATGAAAATCTAATATTCTTCTTTCTCTCTTTATCCATTCTTCTTCTCTGTCATACATTCCATGAGGTAATCGCAAATATTCTTCATAACTCATTTATTTTCCTCTTTTCTCTATTTAGGCATTTACCTCTATTGTTGATTTTTTTTCTTGTTCATTGCCATCAGATTTTCCATTTCTTTTTTGTATGTAAGACATTATAATTGCTACAATTATACATGCTCCTGCAACATATTTTCTCATATTTCCCATTGTCGTCCACAATCCCATAACACCCATAGGAATAACCCAATTCCATACTGCAATAGCCAAAAGTGAAATAATTGTTCCCCACTTTTTATTAGCAATTTTTTGAATACTTACTATTGCAGCATCTGCTGTTGATAGAGCAACACATAAAACAACAAAAATTAATATTGCATTCATTATTCCATTAAACTTAAACTTTGCAAGAACTCCTATGAAAGCCATATAAATAGCAAATAGCACTCCTGCTAAATAATGTGCTTTCATTTTTTTCTCTTTCTTTAACTTTTCTGCCATCTGCCAATTTTGTATACACATAATTGGTCCTGAAAATAGTATAAAGCATGAATTTAAAGCCCAGAATATCTCACTTTGGTTCGTATAATTCACAATATCATATGTTTCTACATTTCCAACAAAACCACATATTATCAAAATAATAAGTAATAAATAGCATAAAATCCATAGAGGATTATCTATAAAAATACTTTTTATTAGTCCATTCTTATATAATGCCACTGTCATAAAGAATATAATAGTAACTGATACAATTTTAGATGCTATTTCTGTCATAAATGATAAATTGCATAAATATTGATATATAGCATTTAGTTGAATCCATAGACAAAATATACTAACTATAGTTGTAAAAATCATAACAATTTTGGAATTTACTACCCTTTCTAAATTCGGTATTCTATAGGCTATAAAACCAAATAATGGTATTGCTAATGAATTTGCTAATGCCCAGATTACAAATGGTATTATTCCTTTGGTTTGCATTGTTTCCATTCCTACTACTAAAGACGTTCCCCAAGCCCAACTAGCAGCTAGAGACATTGCATAAAATAAAGTTGAATTTTTCTTTAACATGTTTTTCATAATTTCTATCATTCCTTCCATTTTTTTAATTAATTTTTAATATTTATAGAAATTTTTTTATCATTTGCAATTATATTAGCCTCTCCTCCTATCGGAAAAGTAAAAATCGGAGTAGTATGACCAATATCAGCATTAATTATAATTGGAATATTTTTTAATTGTTTTTTTGTATCAATGATTTCCTTCCATTTTTCTTTATTCATTTCTGAAATACTTTCTGCTCTTCCTATTACTATTCCATTTATTTTCTTACCTTTTGCAGAATGTAATAACGATTGAAGATTTCTATCAAATTCATTTATGAATACTTTATCCGTTTCCCCATCATCTTCTATAAATAATATTGAATTACTTAAATCAGGCATATATTCAGTTCCTTGTAGCAAATTTAATGTGCAAAGATTTCCACCTATAATTTTTCCAGTTCCACTTCCATACTGTATTGCTTCCATTCCTTTATTATTTATAAATTTTCTATCTTCCTGATTTTTCATCCATTTATCATTACTCCATAATTTTGAAGATTTAATTTCTATTTTTTCTTCTTCTATAAAAATTTTCTTAAAATATTCTATTGTATATTCTAAACCATATTTCATACCAAAACTAAAAAATTGTGGACCCGAATATGTTATTAAACCAGTTTTAGAATATATCGCATTAACTAAGGCTGTGTTATCAGAAAATCCACATATAATTTTAGGATTATTTTTAATCAAGTCATAATCAATGTAATCTAACAATTGATTTACATTATATCCACCAATAGCAGTAAGTATTGCTTTAACGCTTCTATCTTTAAAAGCATCATGCAAATCTTCTATTCTTTCATTTATAGTTGCACATTTTAAATCATTATTCGAAATTTTTAATGAATTTTTCCCAAATGTAACTTTAAATCCTATTTCTTCCAATCTTGCTTTTGCTAAATTAACTATATCATCTTTCAGAATAGCCATGCTTCTTGATGGAGCAATAATTCTAATTTCATCACCTTTATTTAATTTTGATGGAATTATCTTTTTCATTTTTCAACAATTCCTTTCGTTTAATATAAAAACATTTATATTATATCACCACTTCTTCTTTTATGTCAACTTTTTAGTCGAATATGTTGTGATTTTGCCTCATTTTTATAAATTCACATTAGCCTCATTTTTTATAAATTTACTATTGTATGTATTATATATTTGTGATATAATGTGTCAAATGCTAGACAGCATTTAATCTTTATGAAAGGACAGATTACAATGAAAAACCAGCAAAACATTCGGCCGTCTGTGAGTTTTGAAGATTTTGCGAAAATTTTCAAAGTTTTTGAATCTTTTCCATTCTTTGAATCTTGGACAGACAAAGAAATTTTGGAAGAGTATAACTCTTTCCAAAATGGTGGAATTATCTTTGGATATTTCACCGATGAGGGTAAGTGTGTAGGAATCCTGACCATGAAGCCTTATGAGCCTGGCAAACACCCTGTAGAATATCCTAGCGATGCTAAGGTTATGTACCTCTCTGATGTCGCTACTCTTTTTGAGTATCGGAATATGGGCATTGCAACTAGTTTGTTCGAATATGCTATTCGACATTTCCAGGTCCTGGGATATGATTATATCTATCTTAGGACCAATGAAAAAAACTCTATGTCCTATGACATAGCTAAAAAGTGTGGCTTTGTCCGTCTTTACGATATTATTCAGGAAGTGGAGAGAAAAAGAGCTAATGGTACAATTACGAAGGACGCTAGAATCTTCATGGAGAAGAAATTATCAAAATAATCTGCTCAGTTTCATTACTGCGCTTAAGCAGTATATGGACATCTTAAAAGGTCATTTTAGAGAATTCTAAAATGACCTACTATTTTATACATTCTAATAATTTAATTATAAAATTCCACATTTTATTAGCTGATTTTATAGACATTCTCTCACTTGGACTATGTGCATCATAGATATTAGGAGCAATAGCAATAAATTGCAAATTAGGTATTTTATCAGCAAAATATCCACATTCTAAGCAAGCTTGAACTCTTACTTTTTTTATTTTTTTATTAAATACTTTTAGATATAAACTATCACATGTTCTTATTAATTTTGTATTTTCGTTTTGTTCATATCCTAAAATATATGTATAATCAACAACTTTAACATTACATTGATTCATAAGATTTTGTATATTTTTTTCTAACTGTTCTCCTAAACTATTTGAATTATATCTAATAGAATATATTAAATATATAGTATTTCCAACTGTTTCAACTGCTGCAAAGTTTCCTGATAAAATTATATTACCATACTGGTCACTTTCAATTGCTCCATTTTGAAATTCATTAATAAATTTTAATATATTCTGCGTAGTGTGTTTATTATAACAGTTTGTTATATTATCTACTTTGTTAAATACTATATCTGCTGTTGGAAATTGTTTTCGTATTTTATTGAGTTCATCTTTTAAAAAAAGTATTTTTTTGTTTTCATAGTTATTGATAGAAAAAGTTATTTCACAGTTTCTTGGAATAATATTTACTTTACTTCCACCTATAAAATTTGATATGTATATATCTGAAAAATTACTTAGCAATTTAGCTATTATCTTTATTGGATTTCCCCTTTTTTTATCGCCTATGTTTAATCCTGAATGTCCACCTTTAAAATGGGATAATTTTAATGAATAGCTAGAAATTTTTTCATCATTTAACTCAATTTTTTCATCATTTATTGCTGATTTCCATTCTTTTGCAGTAGCAGAAGATATCCACATTTCATCTTCTCTAAAATTGTCAAAAGATATTATCTTTTTAGATTTTAAGACTCTTTCGTCAATAGAACTTGCCCCATTCATTGTTGTTTCTTCTTGTGTAGTAAATATACATTCTAAAGCAGGTGATTTTATTTTTTCTGAATCAAGAATTGCTAAAATATATGCAATTCCTATTCCGTTATCTGCTCCTAAAGTTGTATTTTCAGCTTTTATAAAATCTCCATCTATATTTAAATAAATTGGCTCTTTAGAGAAATCGTGTTCTGAATTTTTTCTCTTTTCACATATCATATCTATATGACATTGTAGTCCTAATATTTCTTTATATTCGTATCCTTCACTCGCATCTTTCCATATTATTACATTGTGCATTTTGTCTGTATAATATTTCAAGTTTTTATTAATTGCAAAATCAATCAAGTACTTAGCAATTTTTTCTTCTTCTCCTGATTTTCTTGGTATTTTACTTATTTCTATAAAATATTTCCAAAATTCCTCATTTAGTAATTTCATTTTATCCTCCAAAATAGTATCCTGCTTTTTTCTAAAATAAAAAATGTAAGTTTCTATAACCTACATTTTATTGTTATCACAATATTTTGTAGGCACACATTTAACACTTGTACCTACGATTAAACTTAGGTAACAAGTGTATATTAATGGTGATGTAATTTTAATATTGTGATTAATATCATTTTCTTACCTCTAATATATTGTTATTATATTATATTATTTTTATACAGTCAATACTTTTTATTGTTTTGGAATAATATGTACCTTCTCTTGTGTCTCATCACTTACATACACATCTATTGTTTCCAATCCAATATCTACTTTTTTTGCTCCTTCTATTTTTCCTCCAAAATCTTTTCTTACAATGATTGCTGTGTTTGCTTGTTCTAACTCCAATTCCTCTTCTTCATAATATTTTTTATAATCACAACTCAATATTCCAAAGAAATAATAATCTTCTAGGGCATAAGCATATACTTTGCTATAATCTCTTTTTAAGAAATTTGCAAGTTTAATATAATCTGGCATTTTCTTTGTTCCTTGTGCCACTGAGTTAGATAAATATAATGGTTGTGCTAAATTAAATGGCATTATAATTATTAGACTTGTAATTAGTATTACTATAAAAGATCCTAATTTTTTTACTACTTTTCCTTCTCTTTTTAAATCTAACCACACTAAAATAATCCCAAACATTAAAACTATTAGCTTTGTTCCAGCTCCATTTAGTTTCATATTTAATGTTAGTATTGTAAGATATAGATAAGCATCTATTCCGGTTATTTTAGGAGTTGCTTTTATATAGTAAATAATTAGATTTAATGCAAACATAGCAGTTATAATATAAATCCATTTTGATATTTTAATATCTTTTTCTTCTAATTTTAAAAACATTAGTATATATGGAATTGCAAATATTGATAGGTATCTTACACATATTTTGCCTGGAAACATATTGCCTGTTTCCTCTGGGATATAAACTATTGCAGACACTTCAATTACTGTAAAAATCATACTTAAAGTTACAAACTTTAAAAATTCTCTATCTTCTTTTTCATACTCTTTGTAATTAAATAAAGGTATTAAAACTGGCAAGACCCCAAATGCAGAAATTGAGAATACTAGATATTCAACTATACCATATAGAAAATATCCTATTTTACTGATATTTAATGGAAATATACTCATTATTTGTCTATCATAATGATTTACTCCATTTTGAAAATTATTAATTATGTATATTATAAAATATCCTAAAAATATCAAGCTTATAAATGCTATCCCTTGATAAAATATTTTTTGAATTTCTTTTGAGTTCTTGTCCTTCAAATTTTTAACAAATACACATATGAAATACGCAAATGCAATTACTATTGTATATGATTTTGTGAAAAACAATATTGCAAATGCTATTATTATTAATATGTCTCGTTTTATATTCTCTTTTTTTGTGAATTTATTATAAACAAGATATGCTATCCATAGAAAAATTGGATAACTAAAATTTTCTTGAATTAGATATGCTCCTGATACCATATCTGGAATTATAAGCATTAATGCTGATATTCCAAGAGCTTTTATTTTGCTTTTAAGTATGTCCTTTGATAACAGATAAACTGGAATTATGCTTGAGGCCATTGCTATTACGCCAATCATTCTCATTATAAATAAGATATTCTCTGGATTATAGAAAAAATATGCTAGCGATAAAATTACTGAATATATTATACAACTGTAATTTAGCACTTGGTATTCTCTTGAAAAATTTCCATTATAAAAAAAAGATCTTGCCATGTTAACATATAGGTCTTCATCATTACTTTCATAAATTGGAACTGTCATTCTTCTTGCAATATTTCCATATATCAATATACATAATATGAATAACAGTATAAGGCATAGTTTTGTATGTCTTTCTAAGAAATTCTTAATTTGTTTCATTTGTTATTCCACCTTTAAACAAACAAAACCTATATGGTAATTCATATAGGTTTTAAGTTCACTCTTCTTTATTTTTTATTCCATCCTTCTTTATTTGTCTGTCTTTCTCTTGCAATACTTAATGAATCTTTTGGAACATCATCTGTTATTGTAGAACCAGCAGCAATTAGAGTGTTATCTCCTACTGTGACTGGTGCTATAAAGTTAACATTTGAACCTACAAATGAATTGTTTCCTATTATTGTTTTACTCTTTTTAAATCCATCATAGTTACATGTAATAGTTCCACAACCAATATTGGTATGACTTCCTATTTCACAATCTCCCATGTATGAAAGATGTGGTACTTTTGTTCCTTCCCCTATTATTGCCTTTTTTAATTCTACAAAGCTTCCGATTTTAACATTATCTGCTATTTTGCATCCTTCTCTTATATATGCATTTGGTCCTATTTCGCAATTTTCTCCAATTACAACTCCTGATTTTATTGTTGTATTTGGATGTATTACTGTATCTGGTCCTATTTCTACATCATCATAAATGTATGTGTTATTTGTATCTTCTATTGTAACTCCATTTTCCATGTGTTTCTGATTTATTCTTATTCTTAATATTCTTGTTAGCATTTCGAGTTGCATTCTATCGTTTACACCTAATGTTTCTGTGTTGTCTTCTACTACAATTGTACCTGTCTTTAATCCTTTTTCATTCATTATTTTAATAACATCTGTTAAGTAATACTCTCCTTGTGCATTATGATTATCTAGTTTTTCTAATGCAAGTATTAGTTCTTCTATATCAAAGCAATATACTCCTGCATTTATTTCTTTTATCTTCTTTTGTTCTTCGTTAGCATCTTTTTCTTCTACTATTTCTTTTACATTTCCACTAGCATCTCTTATTATTCTTCCGTATCCTGTTGGGTTATCATATATTGCTGTTAATACTGTTGCATACTCTTTATCAAGCACACTTTTTGCAATTATCTTTTTTATGGTTTCTGGTCTTATTATTGGGACATCACCATAAAGCACTACAACTTTTCCTTTTCTTCCTTTTAAAAAAGGAATTGCTTGCATTGCTGTATGTCCTGTTCCAAGTAGTTCTTCCTGATATGCATATGTTACACTATCTCCTAATACTTTCTCTACTTCTTCTCTTTTATGTCCAACAACTGTTATAATATCTTTTATTCCTGCCTTATATGCAGTCTCAACAACTCTTACAACTAATTCTTTTCCATATATCTTATGTAAAACTTTTGCTTTGTTAGTTTTCATTCTTGTGCCTTTTCCAGCTGCCATTACAACTGCAATTACGTCTTCCACTTTTCTTCCTCCATTCCTAGAACAAAGCCTTTCTTACAATTTCTTTGTTCTTACCAATTTGAGTTTGCACTTAAATAAAACAAAACTCATAGGTTAAGCTCAAACCATTTCATTTTCTTATAAATTAATAATTTTTAGGGAAATAAAACAGTCATTATAGTATATGAATTATTTATTATTATGTTTACTTTTCATTCCATCTAGCAATTTTTATATTTCTATAAATATCAAGAATTTTCGTGTACTTCTGATATTCATCTTCCCATAACATTCCTGGAACCTTATCGAAAGCATTAAATACCTTCTCAGCTTCCATTAAAAAAACTATTTGTTGATTTGTTGACATTTTTTCGTACTTTTTAGATACTTCATAAAGATTATCTAAAATTTGGTTTGCTTGTATGAAATCAAAGAAATCTTTTATTTTCATACCTGCTTGCCTTATTTGCATTATTGCAAATGCGATTAAACCAACTATTATTAAAATTAATAAAACTATTATATGTAATATTTCCACTTTTGTTCTCTCCTATATTTTTGCATTTGTATTGTAGCATAATTCTATTTTTTTTGCAACTTTCTATATTTTCCTTGAATTTAGATTTACTTTGCAAAAGCTTTTAAAAGTAACAGTTAATTCCTTATGTCTTTTTTAGTTTACTGTACAAATTAAAATATATTAATCTACTTTAATATTTTGAAATCTTTTAAATTATTTTCACATTCTTTAATGAAAAATTTATCTGTTTGTCCTGAAATATAATCTATTACTATTCTTCTTATATCTGTATTATCCTTGTATTCCTCTGTTTTATTATTTATAAATCTGAATAGTGATTTTTCACTTGGTGTCATGCTATCATCTATTTCTATAGACTTTCTATAATTTGCTTTTTTTAAATAAAAATAGAATAACTCATTAAAAGCTTTTTCTAAAATATCTAAATTCATTTGTGCCTCTTTTGATGTGTATATATTTTCATAATTCCATTCTTTAAGTTTTAAAAGGCTTTCAAATATTTCATCTGAAAATTGAAGATATGGTTTATCTATACTATTTTCTATAACATCCATTATTAATGTATTTACAATTTGAGCATTCGTATTTCCTAAATTTTTTGTTATTTCTTCTGGTAAATCTTCTCTTTTTATCGAACCCACTATTATAGCGTCTTCTATGTCACGTCCAATGTATGCTATTATATCTGATAATCTTACAACGCATCCTTCTAAGGTCATTGGTCTTATTTTTTTGCTATAATTTTCTACTGAAAATACTTTTTTTAGTTCTTCTAAAAATTGTTCTTTTGTTTTAGTTCTATCAGGTTCATACTTATTTAAAAGTAATTCTCCATTGTGTGAAAGTATTCCGGTCCATTGTTTGTACAGTTAAATTTAGGTTTTCTATATCTTTTAGCATTTTTACACTTTGAGCATTATGGCAAAAGTATCCTATTCCTTCTTTTCTTGTAAGATTATCTAAGAATCTTTCTCCCGCATGTCCAAAAGGAGCATGACCTACATCATGTCCAAGTGCAATTGCCTCTATTAAATCCTCATTCAATCTTAATGCTCTTCCTATTGTTCTGGCTTCCTTTGCAACTAATTGAACATGAAGTACCCTGTGTGTAATATGATCATTTTTTATAAATGCATAAACCTGAGTTTTATCTATGTATCTAGTATAACTTTGTGAGTGTATTATTTTATCTATGTCTCTAAAAAATATTGGCCTAATATCAGGTTCCTCTTCATTTAGTTTTATTCCTTCTTCTGCCTTACAGGCATCTTTTGAAAATGATTTTTCATTTGTAAGCATTACTTTTCTTAAATCCTTTGATCTTGCCAAATCTTTACTCTCCTTCTTCTATTGATTCTTCTTTTGCTATATCTTCTTGTAGTTCTGCTGTAGATTTGTCTTTTGTACTGTTATCTAATTCTTCTATACCATTTTGTTTTAATTTATTTTCTTGTACATCTTGTTCTTCTAATAAATCATCTATAACTATTTGTCTATTTTCATCTACCCTATATTTTGGAAGCTCTGGTAAGTCTTCTAATGTGTTAAGTCCAAATTTTTTTAAGAAGTTTTCTGTTGTTTTATATGACATTGGTTTCCCTGGAAGATCCAATTTTCCCGCTTCTTCTATTAAATTATGTTCTAATAATCTATATAGAGAAGCATCTGAGCCAACACCTCTAATATTATCTATCTCTGCTCTTGTAATTCTTGGATTATATGCAATTATTGCAAGTACTTCAAGTGCTGCTTGTGATAGATTAGGCTTAGCTCTTTTATCTATTATATTATATATGTATTCATGATATTCTCTTTTACTCGAAATTGTATATCCTTTATTTACACATACAATCTCTATTCCTCTTGATTCTTCTTTTCCTTCTTTTATCATTTCTTCTATAATTTCTGAAATTTCTTTTTTATCTACTTCGAGACTTAATACAAGTTCATCTAAAGTTACAACTCTACCACTTGCAAATAGTATTGCTTCTATTATTCCCTTTATTTTTGCTCTTTCCATTTCTCCTCCAAAATAACTGTTTTATGTATTATATCACAATCAATAATTTTTAAAAAGATAATTTATAATTTATTCATAAAAATTATATTAATCAATTACATTACTAAACAAATTATTTTTTATTATTGTGTCTGATAAATATATTTCGTCTATCATTTTTTCTAATAAAGTTTTCAATTCTTCTGTTTCTTCTATTTCCTCTAAAGTATTTCTATCATAGTATTTATCATTTATGCAGTAATTCTTACTTGTTACAAATCCTAATCCCTTTATAAATGAATAATCTAAATTAGAGAAAATTGAATTTCCTATTGAATAATTATCTTCTATCCCTAAAAGTTGTAATATTGTTGGTTTTATATCTATTTTCGATACTGCTGTTTCTATATTCTTTTCATCTTCTATCCCTGGTATTTTTATTCCAAAAGGTACATGTACATCATTAAATAATTTATCAAATTCTGTATATTCTGTACCATTTTCTTCATATAGTCTTTTTATATCCTTAGTATACGCAATTCCTGCCCCGTGATCGCCATACGCTATAATTATAGTATTATCCATTAATCCTGTTTCTTCCATTTTTTGTATAAATTTTCCAAATGCATAATCCGTAAAATTACAAGCTCTAATATAGTTTCTAAAAATCCAATTATCATACCCTGATAAATCTTCTTCTGCTATTGTTAATTTTTCTTCTAGATTTGATGCTCCATCTAATCCAAATGGTATATGTGTTGTTACTGTTACTAGTGTTGTACAGAATTTTCCTTGATATTTTTCCATCTTATCTACTGCTTGTTCAAAGAAATCTGCATCCGAATAAAATTCTCCTACATGTTCTAAATTATCAAAAGCATTTATATCATCATATTCATCTATATTATATCCAACATTATATACTTCTGATCTATTCCAAAATGTACTTGTATTTGGATGCATAAATGATGTGTAATATCCATTGCTTCTTAAAGTTGTATAAATATCTAGCCATGTATTGTCATAATACTTTTGAAATGCATATCCATTTTCTAATGGATACATTGAATTTTCCATTTCAAATTCTGAGTCCGCTGTACTTCCAAGTCCTTGATTATACATATTTGTGCAGTATATGTTATCTTTAAAAAATTTATTTAAGTTTGGAGTTATTTCTTTTCCATTTATTGTTTTTCCGATAATATATTGATTCAAACTTTCTAATTGTACTATTACAACATTTTTGTCTTGTGCTATATTAGTGTATTCTTCATTTCTTTGTTTTTCATTTATATTCTTAGCATATATTTCTTTTAATTTTTCTTCATCTACATCTTCTTTTGCAAATAGACTGTATACGTAATCCTTAGCATCTTCTACTTGATAATAGTAAATTGAAGCAGTTTTTACTATTAATGATTTATTATAAGATTTTTCATTATATATAAAATCGACACTAAGTAATACCGCTAATATGTTTAGCACTAAAATTCCTGTCTTTAGTGTTAATTTGAATATTTTTTTAGGATAACGTGACATATTCATAATCTTTTTAGCAAATATTATACTTAAAATTGCTACTAAGACATTATCTAAGAAAAACATTAATATATTTTTTACATTTATTAGGGTTATAAGCCCTCCACCTATTTCTTTAACATATTTTAGATTTCTTATTTGATAGAAAGATATAAAATTTGTTGAATAATCATAATAGAGATAATTTGCATATATGATTATAGTCGCTATGAGATAAACAATATTAAGATATATTAAGCCAAATTTATTTTTGTGATTTATTGTAGGAGACATGATTAATAATGATGCTGTAATTGAATAAAATACAACAAATATGTTTATTTCTAAGCCTAAAACACAATTTAAAAATATTGATTTATATGTAAGTAATAATGTTCCAATTGCAAATATTATGTTATGTCTTAATAAACTTAGTAGTCTTTCTAATTTGCTATATTTTCTTAGTGCTTCCATTTGTCCTCCAATTTTTATCATTTATACTGATTTTCTAATTTTTTATACTACTTTGCTTGTTTACCTCTACTTTGTTGGTTTTATTATATTTTGCATTATATCATATGTAAAATTTATTGGCAACTATTCTTTGGATATCCTATTACTGCTTAAATCTAAGTCCATTTTTTCCCTAGTTACATATTGGTAAACTATGATAATTTAAAGGAGCGATTCTACGGCGAATCCTTGTTTAACCAATATAATCAGGGCGACTCGATTTCTCTTATATTAGTGGAAAATTTAGACAAAAATGGTCACATCCTTGAACGCACATTAGAATTGCCAGAATGAGCAAAAGCCCAATTATTGCTGTTTGCAATAGTTGGGCTTCTGGTTAAAATATAGAATCAATAATTATAAATTTTTTGCTATTAACTTTGTTTTTAATCATCATCTCTGTCTTTTCCTATTGATAAAGAGTTTCTTATTCTTTCAAATACACTATTAATATACTCTTGAGTTACATTAAATCTTTTGCAGGCAATTTTTATGCTTTTATCATCAAATGAATTTGCAGAAAAGAACTTTAATATATCTTTTTCTTTACCATCAGCAGTTAATCCACTTATAAAAACATCTATATCGTCATCTTCTTCATATTGTTCAATTGAACTATCATTTTCACCATTTATTTTTAAATTTATATCATATGCTTGTCCTTGAATTTCACTTGATGAAAATTCTTTTATTTTTGATATTGCATAATAATATAATTTTTTATAAAAAATAGAACTATAACTATTATCATATTCGTCTGAAGTAATTTTAGGTTGTCCTTCTTCTGTAATTGGATTTCCATTACTCATCAAATACAGATAACCTTCTTGCATTAAATCATAATAAAATCCTGCTGCTACTTTAAAACCATTATTTTTCATATACCCAATTGCTGATCTTGTTGCAATTTTAATTACTGCCATAATTTCCTTAATATTTTTCTTACAAAAAGATGTAGGTAATCCACAAGACTTATGTTCTCCAATATAAAGTCTTCTTCTATATACTCCTGGTTTTACTTCAGTTCTATTTACTATTTGTGAATAATCCTGCCTACTTCGTTGCATTACTCCTGTAACTAAATCATATACTGAAATGTCTAGTTTTTTAGCAAGCTCTTCTAATTGTTCTAAAGAGAAATAAGTTCTAATGTTCGGGTTTATTTCTTCCATAAAATTTTCCCTTTTTGAAATTATTAGTTTTTCTTTTTCTTGTTTATATTTTTGTGAATAACATCTATTTTGTCTCCCTGCTACAAAATCATAGTATAATTGTTCACTTTTATCTAAGACATATACCATAAAATCTCTTGGATTTATTCCATATATTTTAGAAAGTTCTTGTATTTCTGCGTATGTAAACATATAATTTCCAGTTTTTTTCATTCTTAATTGTAAAAAGCTATCTAATATTTCATTTCCTTTATCAGTTAGTATTCCTTCTTTATATTTTTTGTATTTTACTGAATAAAAATATCCAGTATCTTCTTGACTTTTAGGACTTCTTCTTAAATCTTTTATGCCTAAAACATTTCTAGCTAAGTCATTTTTATTAATTCCAAACTTTTTTTCATATTCTTCCATTTCTGCATATGAAAACTTACTTGTAAAATCATTTTTTACCTTACTTTGTAATATCTCATCCAATATTCCCGCTTCGATTTTGCTAAAATATTCTTTCTTAGCCTCCAAAAAAGCATTAGACTTGGCTTTACTATATGTTCCTCTTTTCAATTCGTAAAGCATATGCTTTTTTATTCCTAATATATCAGCTAATTCGTTTAAAGAAATTCCTAAATATTCACTTATTTCATTTAATTCTTGAATAGTAAATTTTTTTGAATCGTCATATTTTATTTTATATTTTACTATTTCATATATTATATCGTCCATATAAATATTCTCTTTCTATTTTCTCCTAGTTTTTATTCATAATATTCTGTAAAGAAATTAACATAATTATTTTATCACATATTTATATTATTCTCAAGCATATTTATTGTTTAATTTAAATACAAAGTTAAAAAAAACAGATAGCAAAACCATCTGTTCTTTTTGGCTCGGGCGGTTAGATTCGAACTAACGCATGTCGGAGTCAGAGTCCGATGCCTTACCGCTTGGCGACGCCCGAATATTAATTATTAATATAAATTGTAGCACAACTTCTAAAAAAGAGCAATACTTATAAAAATTTCATTGATTTTTTTTTACATAAATGCTATTATATATTTATATACAAAGGAGAAATTTATGTTTAAACAAGATATTGAGTTTTATAGTCCAACTAATTTAAAATCTTATAATTTAGATCAGACAATGCGTTATCAATTAAATACTCTTGAAAACTTAGATCCTCTTACCAAGAAACATAGTGAAAATGTTGCTAACTTAACTTGTAGAATGTGTGAATACTTACACGAGAAAAAGGATTTTACTATACATGCAACCATTTCTGCATATTTACATGATATTGGCAAAATATTTATTCCTGCCGAAATTATTCATAAACCTACTAAATTAACTGATAAAGAATTCGAAATCATGAAAACTCACACTACTCTTGGATATAATTTATGTATGAAAGATTTAAAATTGAGACCTTATGCTGGTGGAGCTCTTTATCATCATGAATGTTTGGATGGTTCTGGTTATCCTAACCGGATTGACCAAAAAAGATATCCCATATTATGCCCAAATAATTCATATTGCAGATGTTTTTGACGCCATTGTTTCTAAGAGACAATATAAAACTCACGTTAATATATCTGAAACACTTAAACTTCTTATAAAAGAAGCTCATCCTTCTATGGAGACAATTGCCTTAGATGTCTTAGCTACAGATTCAAAGTATGGAAAAATTAATCCTAAAATTTTAAATATTTTATTTAAGGTAGTTATTGATGATACTCTTTATGAAATTAGTTGCACAATGGAATATATTCAATATCTAAAATCTCAATTAAAAAGACTTAAAAAAATTCAAAAATTTGATGATAAATTAAAAAATTCTAAAACTGAGAAGAATAAAGAATATTATAGAGATTACATTAATTTACTTTTAGAATCTGGAGAAACTCTAGATAATTATAAAACAGTAACTTCCGATTATGAAAAGGCTTTAGAAACCAAAAAACAATTAGTAGATAAATTAGACAATGAGATTCATATTATAAAAAGGTTAAACCCTTATCAAATAGAAAATCTTATTTAAAAAATAGACAAATAATCTAAATTTTATTACCTAAATCAATTCTAATTTAAAAAATAAAAGGAGAAAATTATGTTTAAACAAGATATTGAATTTTATGATCCTACCAATTTAAAATCATATAATTTAGAGCAAACAATGCGTTATCAATTAAATATGTTGGAGAACCTAGATCCTTTCACTAAACAACATTCAGAAAATGTTGCAAACTTAACTTGTAGAATGTGTGAATATCTTCATGCAAAAAAGATGTTTACAATTCATGCAACTATCTGTGCATACTTACATGATATTGGTAAATTATTTATTCCTTCTCAAATACTACAAAAGCCTGATAGACTTACTGACGAAGAATATGAAGTAATGAAAACTCATACTACTATTGGATACAATATATGTATGAAAGATTTAAAATTAAGGCCTTATGCTGGTGGTGCTCTTTATCATCATGAATGTTTGGATGGTTCTGGTTATCCTAACCGGATTGACCAAAAAAGATATCCCATATTATGCCCAAATAATTCATATTGCAGATGTTTTTGACGCCATTGTTTCTAAGAGACAATACAAGACTCATGTTAACATTTCTGAAACTTTAAAAGTATTATTAAAAGATGCTACTCCATCTAAGCAATCTATTGCTTTGGATGCTCTTTCTATTGATTCAAAATATGGAAAAATAAATATTAAAGTTTTACAAGTTTTATTTAAAGTTGTTATTGATGATACTTTATATGAAATTAGCTGTATTATGGAATATGTAAGGCATTTAAAAGAACAATTAAAGCGACTTGAAAAAATAAAAAAATATGACGAAAAGTCTAAAAATTCAAGAAAAGATAAAGATCAAGAATATTATAAACAATATGCTTCTTTACTATTTGATCGTGGTGAAACTTTTGATAATTATGAGCAAGTTTTACAGGAATATAAAGAAGCTTTAGAGACAAAGGAAAATTACATTAAACAATTATATTTGGAAATTGATATAATAAAGAAATTAAGAGAACAGAGTAAACAAAAATCAATTAAAATTTAAAATTAATATTTTTAAATAAATGACCGTCTAAAGTATTTTATTTGTGCAAATGAGACTTTATTTACTTAACTTATTATTGTTAAGCAAATAAAAGTCTCATTTTTCTTATTCCTCCAAACCAAAACTAACTCCGAATAGCATTATTTATCTGATTTATTATCTCACTATCATCAATGTGCCCTATTTTCTCCTTTAATCTGCTCTTATCAATTGTTCTAATTTGTTCTGTAAGTACTATTGAGTCTGATTTTAATCCATTATTTTGTGATCCTATTTCTATATGTGTTGGAAGTTTTGTCTTTCCTGTTTGTGACGTGATTGCAGCGGCAATTACTGTTGGGCTATATTTGTTTCCAGTATCATTTTGTATTATAAGTACAGGTCTTACTCCTCCTTGCTCTGATCCAACCACAGGACTTAAATCTGCATAAAACATATCTCCTCTTTTGATTATCATATTACTTTTCACTCCTACTATTACATATATTTTCAGATATATTTTAACTATTAGTCTTCTTTGAGATATTAATTTGCAAGTATTTCTTCTTTACTTGTTTTATTTAGTTTTATCTCTTTATATAATATGTAAACTGTTATATTTTCGTTAATATCTAAGATTTCTATTTTAATAGGTAAATTAGTCTTTTTACTTATATACAGTTTTTTGTATCTTTGATATTTGTTATTTCCATTTGTTTTTATTTTTATTATTGTTTCTTCTTCCGTTTCTTCCCTTTTTATCTCTTCACTATTTTTATATTCTTCTATGAAGCTTATTAAGCTTAACGAATTAGAACTTAAGACCTCATAATTTTCATAAGTACTTTCTAAGCCTAAACCATCATTCTTTATTATAAGATTTGTTCCATCATATATTATTGAAAATCCTTTAAAGTTTTCTGGCTCTAAAATTTCTTGCTTAAAAATGTTGGATTCATGATATTTTTGTTTTAAAATATATTTGTTATCATTTTTATTACTAAAAATTTGAACCTCGACAGTTGCTTCATAGGAACTAATATTTAAAATGTCATTGTCATCTGATTTAATTATATTATTGCCTGAATTTAATAATTTATAAGTAATTATTATACAAATTAGAAAAATTATTAAAAAAATTATACAAAATTTTCTTTTCATTTAAACCTCCTAAAACAAAAAAAGAAGAATGAAAAAATCATTCTTCTAATTAATATTCATTTCTAATTAAAGTATTCTGTTAAAGCCTTTATAAGCTCATCTTTATTGGTTATAGAATTAATATAATTTCTAACTACACTACTATTTTCCATACCCTTTGTGTAATAAGAAATATGTTTTCTCATTTCTCTAATTCCTGTATATTCTCCCTTTTCTTCTATTTCTAAATTTATGTGTTTTATTATTGTTTCTAATATTTCTTTTTTGGATCTTTTTCTTAGTGGCTTTCCGCTTAAATAATTTATTGTGTCCTCAAATATAAATGGATTTCCGGATTGCTCCTCTTGCTATCATTATTCCATCTGCTTTTGTATATTCTAACATTTTTAAAGCATCTTTTTCTGATTTTATATTTCCATTTCCAATTACTGGAATTTTTAAAATTTCTTTTAATCTTTTTATTGAATCTAAGTCACAATCTCCAGAAAAATATTCTTCTCTTGTTCTTCCGATGAAGTGTTATCGCTTTTACTCCGGACTTCTTCTAAATTCTTAGAAAGTTCCTCATAAACAATATTTTTTTGATCCCAGCCTTTTCTTAATTTTACAGTTACTGGCTTAGATACCGCTTTTACTACTTCTTTTGCTATATTAGTTGCTAAATCTATATTTAGCAAAAGCTTACTACCATCACCATTTTTTACGACTTTTGGTGCTGGACATCCCATATTTATATCTATAATATCAGCTTTGTCTTCTAAATATTTTGCTGACGTTACCATTGCTTCTATATCGCTTCCAAATATCTGCATTATTATTGGTCTTTTTTCTCCTTTTGTATTTAAAAGCAATTTTGTTTTTTCATCATTGTACATTAATGCCTTTGCACTTACCATTTCTGTACATACTGCACCTGCTCCACATTCTTTGCAAATTAATCTAAAAGGCAGGTCTGTAATCCCTGCCATCGGCGCAAGTATTATATTATTTTCTAACTCTACATCTCCTATTTTTAGTTTGTGCAAAAATTCCATCTTTATATGATATTTAATAAGTTAAATATCTCATACTCCTCTCTATTTTATGACATTATAAATCATTCTTTTTTAATCCATAAATAATGCTTTTTTTCTTCTTGCACTAATATTTAAAAGTAATCCTATACAAATAAAGTTTGTGATAAGTGAACTACCTCCATAACTTACAAATGGAAGTGGTACTCCTGTTATTGGCAAAAGTCCCATAGTCATTCCTATATTTTCTACCATGTGAAAAGTAAATATTCCGTGCTATTCCTATTGCAATATATCCGTCCGAATATCATCTTTCGCTGTCTTTGCAACATATATTGATTTTGTAATCATTATTACATATAGTATAATTACAACTGCTGCAGCTATAAATCCCATCTCTTCTCCTATTACTGAGAAAATGAAATCTGTAGCTTTTGGATAAAGATATCCAAGTTGAGTTTGATTTCCCATAAGTATTCCCATTCCAAATAATTGCCCTGAACCTATTGCTATTTTTGATTGTATTAAGTTATACCCTGCTCCTCTTGGGTCTAACTCTGGGTTTAAAAATACTTCAATTCTTTCTTTTGCATGTTCTGGTAATACATAAAAATATAATAGTGGGACTAATATCACTATTAGTAATAATACTGCTATTATATATTTTTTATCTATTCCTGAAGCAAATAGCATAAATGCAATTGCAACAATGAATGCCATAACTGTTCCATAGTCTGGTTGTAAAACAATTAGTGCAACTGGTAATCCTGAAATAAGTGCAACAACTAGTAACTTCCATATTTTATTTATCTCTGTTTTACCACCTTTTTGTAAGATTGTTATTATATATGCTAAAAAAACTATTAATATTATTTTTGCAAATTCACTTGGCTGTACAGTTACATTTTCTGATATTTTAAACCAGCTACTTGCTCCATTTATAGGTTCAGTAAATAAAACTGCTACAAGCGCAATAATCGCCAGTACATAAAGTACTGGTGAAATTTTTGCTATTAAGTTATAATCTACAAGCACAACTATTAACATTATAGGGATACTTATACCTGCCCATAATATCTGCTTATCAAATTCTCCTGCCGAATTATTATCTTGCGTTGCAGAAAAAAGTGCCACTATACCTATACAAGTCAAGACTAAGCAACAAATAAGTATTCCCCACTCAATATTTTTTAACGATTTTTTATTCATTTATAAACCTCTTTATTTTAATTTGTTACTCTTGATGTCTAATCTGCATTTACAGGTTCATTTTTATCTTCTGCATGTTCTGTTACTTCATTACTATTTTTTAAGCTTTGAACTTCTCCATTATCCTCTTCTGTTTTATTCTCTTCATTTGCTTGATTATCATTTACTTGCATTTTACCATTTGAAGAATTATTTTCTTGTGAACTATCCTTGTTTTCTTCATTATTATTTTGGGGTTGTTTCTCATCATTAGAGTTATTTTTTTGCGAGTTATTATTTTCTAATGTTTTTTTATCTTGTGAATTTCTACTTGTTTCTTTACTGCTTTCTTCTTTTTCATCTTGTTTATTTTTTTGTCTTAAAACATCATCTTTTATGCTAACTATTGGAATATTAGCGTATAATGCTGGTGCACCATTTGTTCCATCATCATTTTGTCTGTTTGTCATCCTCACATCTATTGCAGATTCATCAACATCAATATATTTCTTTATAACTTCTATAATTTCTTGTTTCATTAAATCCAAAAAATCTGCTGATACATTTGCTCTATCTTGCATTAATACTAAATGCAATCTTTCTTTAGCTGTATCTTTTGAATTATTACTCTTTTTATCTGTTTTTCCGTAAATTCTTAAAAAATTTGATAATATTCTCGAACATTTTTTATTCCACCTTCGTTTTCATTCTATTTTCTTTTAAATATGTTTTTTATTTTAGCAAAAAAGCCTTTTTCTCTTCCTGGTATTGTCACTTCAATATTCTCTCCTAATATTCTTTTTGCTATTTCCCTATATGCTTTTCCAGAAGGTGCTTTTTTATTCGATATTACTGGTTCTCCTTTATTAGTCTGTGTTATTATGTATTCATCATCAGGTACAACTCCTGTTAATTCAATTGAAAGTAGATCAACAATGTCTTCTACATCCATCATTTCACCTTTTTTAACCATATTTGGTCTAAGTCTATTTATAACCAATTCTGAATTTTTTATTTCTGATGCTTCAAGTAATCCTATTATTCTATCTGCATCTCTTATTGCTGAAATCTCTGCTGTTGTTACTACTATTGCTCTATCTGCTCCTGCAACAGCATTTTTAAATCCTTGCTCTATTCCTGCAGGACAATCTATTAATATATAATCAAAATTTTCTTTTAATTTTTTTGTAAGCTCTCTCATTTGCTCTTCATTTACTGCACTTTTATCTCTTGTTTGAGCAGCTGGTAATAAATATAATTCATCATATCTCTTGTCTTTTATTAGGGCTTGTCTTAGTTTACATCTTTCTTCAACTACATCAACTATATCATAAACTATTCTATTTTCTAGACCCATAACAACGTCAAGATTTCTTAAACCAATATCTGTATCTACTAATGCTACTTTTTTTCCTTCTAAAGCAAGAGATGCACCCAAGTTAGCTGTTGTTGTAGTTTTTCCAACTCCTCCTTTTCCTGATGTTATTACGATAACTTCTCCCATTTTTTTCCTCCATCCTTGGCCACAATGCCAAATAGCTTTTATATTTTCTTCAAAGCTATTTTAACTTATTGCAACTATTTTACTTGAATTTTTCTACTTGATATACAAAAAAGTAAAACATACTAAAAAATATTCTGTTTTACTTTTTTTATTTTTTCTTTAGCTTATATAATATTTTTAATATATTTTACTTTTCTTTATGCTTAAACAGGATCATCTAAATGCTCATATATATCCTGTGCACTATCTAAATCTTTTCTATATATTTCATTAATTCTTTGCTTTGCCTGTAAAATCATTACTTGATTATTAGTATTTGTCCAATATATTCCTACTAACATTGTTAAGCAGAATATAAATGCAACTATAACAAATAATGTTATTGAGCCTTTCTCAGACTTAATTTTTTTCATATGTTTCCTCCAAAAAATTCTTTTGTGTTCTTATTATATCCTATATATTATATTTATTCAAGTTTTTTGAAAATTTTTTATGAAAAATTTTTTATATATAATTCATTATCTTTTACATCAACTACTACTTTTGAATTTGGTACGATTTCTCCTGTTAGAATCTTCCTTGCAATTAAAGTTTCAAGTTTTCTTTGTACAAACCTTTTAAGTGGTCTTGCTCCATAAATTTCATCATATCCATTATCTATTAGATAATCTTTTGCTTGCTTTGTTAGTTCTAAGTTTATTTCTTTATCTTCAAGTCTTTTTTCTAAATCTTGTATTAATAAATCTAGTATTTTTGTTATCTCTTTTTTCAAAAGTGGTTTATAGAAAATTATTTCATCAAGACGATTCAAAAATTCTGGTCTGAAACTTTGTTTAAGTAGTGTGTTTACTTTTTCTTTTGCTTCTTCTGATATTTCTCCGTCTTTTGTAATTCCTTCTAGTATATAGTCCGAGCCTAAGTTTGAAGTTAATATAATTATTGTATTCTTGAAGTCTACTGTTCTTCCTTGTGAGTCTGTTATACGTCCATCATCTAGAACTTGAAGTAAAATATTAAATACATCAGGATGTGCCTTTTCTATTTCATCAAATAATACAACTGAATATGGTTTCCTTCTTACCGCTTCTGTTAATTGTCCTCCTTCTTCATATCCTACATATCCTGGAGGTGCACCAATCAATCTTGATACTGAGAATTTTTCCATATATTCTGACATATCTATTCTTATAATATTATGTTCATCATCAAATAAGCTTTCAGCAAGTGACTTTGCAAGTTCTGTTTTTCCTACACCAGTTGGTCCTAAAAACATAAATGAGCCTATTGGTCTTGCTGGATTTCCGAATTCCTGCTCTTGAACGCATTATTGCTTCTGAAACCTTTTCTACTGCTTCATCCTGTCCTATTACTCTCTTATGAAGTACTTCGTCTAAGTGTAAAATTTTTTCTCTTTCTCCTTCCATAAGTTTTGTAACTGGTATTCCCGTCCATCTTGAAATGATTTTTGTTATTTCATCTTCTGTAACTTTATTTCTTAAAAGTCCATCTTCTTTACTTTTTTCTGACAATTTTTCTTCCTCTTCCAATTGTTTTTGAAGTTCTGGAAGTTTTCCATATTTCAATTCTGCAGCCTTATTTAATTCATAGTTTCTTTCTGCTTGTTCTATTTCTGCATTTACTTTTTCAATATCTTCACGTAACTTTTGTACTTTTCCTATTGCTTCTTTTTCATTTTTCCATTTTGCAGTCATTCCATCTAGTTTCGTCTTTAATTCTGCTTTTTCTTTTTGTAACTCTGCTAGACGTTTTTTAGATATCTCGTCTTTTTCTTTACTTAATGCTGTCTCCTCTATTTCTAATTGCATTATTTTTCTTGATACTTCATCAAGTTCTGTTGGCATTGATTCCATCTCTGTCTTTATCATTGCACATGCTTCATCAACCAAGTCTATTGCTTTATCTGGTAAGAATCTATCAGTAATATATCTATGAGAGAGTGTTGCTGCTGCAATTAAGCTATTGTCTGATATTTTTACTCCATGATATACTTCATATCTTTCTTTCAAGCCTCTTAAAATTGATATTGTATCTTCTACAGTTGGCTCATCTACCATTACTGGTTGGAAACGTCTTTCTAGTGCTTGATCTTTTTCTATATATTGTCTGTATTCATTTAGTGTTGTTGCACCTATACAATGAAGTTCTCCTCTTGCAAGCATTGGTTTTAAAAGATTTCCTGCATCCATTGCGCCATCTGTTTTTCCTGCACCTACTATTGTATGAATTTCATCTATGAAAAGAATTATTCTTCCTTCGCTCTTCTTTATTTCTTGTAATACTGCTTTTAATCTTTCCTCAAATTCTCCTCTATATTTTGCACCAGCAACTAGAGCTCCCATATCTAGTGAAAATATTGTACAATTTTTTAATCCTTCTGGTACATCTCCTCTTACTATTCTAAGTGCTAATCCTTCTGCTATTGCTGTTTTTCCGTACACCAGGTTCACCTATTAAACATGGGTTATTTTTTGTTTTTCTTGATAATATTCTTATTACATTTCTTATTTCTGTATCTCTTCCTATTACTGGATCTAGTTTTTGTTTTCTTGCAAGTTCCACTAAATCTTGACCATATTTTTTTAATGCATCATAAGTTTCTTCTGGATTATCTGTTGTAACTCTTGTATTTCCTCTAACTTCTAATAATACTTTTAAGAATTCATTTTTTGTTATGTTATATTTCTTAAATAAATCTTTTATTGTTTTATTGCTATTATCAAATATTGCAAGCATAATATGTTCTACTGAAACATAATCATCTTTCATATTTTTTGCTATTGTCTCTGCATTTGCAAGTACTAAATCAACCTCTTGTGATACATATATTCCGTCATTTGGTCTTGCTCCTCCTGTAATTCTTGGCATTTTTGTAATTTTATCTTTTAACTCTTTTTCGAATTCTTCTTCATTTGTTATCTTTTTTAGAAGTTCAGTTATCAAACTATTATCTTGCTCTAAAAGTGATAATAGTAAGTGCTCTTCTTCTATTTGCGCATTTTGATTTTGTATTGCTAAAGTTTGTGCACTTTGAATTGCTTCTAAAGATTTTTGTGTAAATTTTTGAATATTCATTTCTTATCACTCCTTTACAAAAAATTGTATTTTATTTTTAAAACTAAGATACAATTTATTTTTTAATCTTTGCAGTCTGGGCTTACAGATTAAAATTCATATGTAAGTTGCTCCATATCGCCCTTCGCTTCGCTACGGTTGATCGCTTACGCAGATTAAAAAATAAATTATTCCTTAGCTTTTACTATTATATCCATCGGCAACTTACCATATTTTCTTGCACTTTAAAAGCACATATCTTTATATAGAATGTGCTTTTTCTTTGATAATTATTATTATATTACATTATTTTAGCACTGTCAAGTGGAGAGTGCTAATTTATAATTTTTCTTTACTTCTACTATGAAAATCCGTATAGTAAAAGACTTTTAGCATTTTACATTTCAATTATCTTCTCCCATGGTAAATCTTTTTTGCCGAAATGTCCATAGTTTGTTGTCTTTGCATATATTGGCTCTCTAAGTCCTAAATATTTTATTATACCATCAGGTGTTAAATCGAATTTTTCTTCTATTTTCTTTTTTATATCTTCTTCTGGGATTGTATTTGTTCCAAATGTATTTACATATATAGATATTGGTTTAGCAATACCTATACCATAAGAAATTTGTATTTCACATTTTTTTGCATAACCGTTTGCAACAACATTTTTTGCAATATGACGTAACATATATGCTGCGCTACGATCAACCTTTGTTGCATCTTTTCCTGAAAAAGCTCCTCCACCATGTCTTGCATATCCGCCATATGTATCTACAATTATTTTTCTTCCAGTAAGTCCTGTATCTCCAAGTGGTCCGCCTATTACGAATCTTCCTGTAGGATTTATGTAATATTTTGTATTTTCATCTAGATATTTTTTATCTACTACCTCTTTTATAACTTTTTCTATAATATCTTTTCTTACTGTATCTAATGAAACATTTTCATCATGTTGGTTAGAAATTAAGATAGTTTCTATTCTTTTTGGTTCATCATCTTCATATTCTACTGTTACTTGTGTTTTTCCATCAGGTCCAAGATATGGAAGTATTCCTTCTTTTCTAACTTCTGTAAGTTTTTTAGATAATTTATGTGCAAGTGATATAGCAAATGGCATATATTCTTCTGTATCAAGATTTGCATATCCAAACATTATTCCTTGATCTCCTGCACCTCCGACATCTACTCCTTGCGCAATATCTTGACTTTGTTTTGTGATATTTATATCTATCTTGCAATTTTCATAATCTATGTCTATGCCCTTTCCTCTATAACCTATATTTCTTAATACTTCTCTTGTTATTTTTTCTATATCTATTTTTGCATTTGTTGTAAGTTGTCCTGCAACAGTTATTTTATCATTTGATGCAAATGTTTCTACTGCAACTCTTGAAAATTTATCTTGCTTTAAGCATTCATCTAGTATTGTATCTGATATTAAATCGCATAACTTATCTGGATGTCCTTCTGTTACGCTTTCTGATGTGAATAAATATTTGTTCATTTTTTAGTCCTCCTATACCATAAAGGAAAGTAGCTTTGCTACATGCACATTTTTTCAAATATGCACAGCTTAATGTAAGTTAAGCCTTTTTCCTATGCAATAAAAAAATTCTCTACATATGCAGAGAATAAAAGTCTATTTAAAATACACTATCATTCAAAGCATATTGCCTTGCCGGTATTAGCACCTTATCTTTCACAGGTTGCTGTGGGTTCATTAAGCCGGTTCTTTCGCCCACTCTTGATAATGTATTTATTGTATCAGTTATGTCTAATTTTGTCAATATATGTGATTAAATTCTATTTTTAATTTGTGATTAAATTCTATTTTAAATTTATTTCCAATAAATTATTAAGCAAATATTTTATATATTTGTAACTAAATTTTTAGTTAATAAAATTATTTTATATATAGCATTGGGTCTTGATATTCTTCGTCTTTTAATATTTCAAAATGAAGATGTGGTTCATCTAATATTTCAAATGCACCTGTATCTCCAATTGTTCCTAAGGTTTGACCTTTATCAATTTCTTCCCCAACTGTTACAAATTCAGCTGTTAAAAGATTAGCATATCTTGTTTCATATCCATTTGCATGTTTTACAATAACTGTTGTTCCATATCTTGGATCGTTTTTTATTGCTGTAACTGTTCCAGCTTCCGCTGATTTCACTACTGTTGTCTTATCTGCTTTTATATCAACTCCCGTATGAGTTACCCATTCTTTTAGAGTTTCTGAATATACCAAATTATCTTTTGCATATTCTTTTATTACTTCACCTTCGACTGGAAATGCAAATGTTGGGTCTTTTATTTCTTGTGTGCTATCCTTTACTTCCGTAGAAGATTTTTCATTTGTCTCATTTTTTTCTTCTGCTGAATTGTTTTCTATTTTGTCATCTGGAACACTTGCATCTTGTTCATTTACACTATTTCCATCTAATACAACACTATCAGTATTTACATCTTCTTCATTTTCCACAGAAGTTTGATTTGTTTCTTGACTTTCTTGTAATTCATTTTCTGCTTCTTCTACTGTTCTTCCAAGTCTTGCATTTGTCTCTTCCGCTGTGTTTATTTCATTTCCTACATTTGTTGGTATTTGTCCAATTTGATCTGTTTCTAAGTCAGTATATAGTTTTTCTAGACTATTATTATATATCATTACTGTTACTAAAAACGCAATGACTCCTAATGCAATAATTGTACCTGTTATATATAAAATGTTTTTTATATTAGAATTTCTTTGTTCTAATGCTCTTCTTCTGTCTCTTCTTTCTTCTCTCATTTTTACCTCCTAAAAATCTTATGTTTAATATAATTATTTCCTGTTTTTGGAGATTTATACAAAACTTTAATTAAGTTTTGTAATTTGAGTTCCCGTATAATAATGAGTTAAAATCTCGTTATATGAAAAGCCTTGTTTTGCAAGTGAATCTGCTCCTGTCTGACTCATCCCAACTCCATGACCATTTCCAACAACTTTAAAAATAATATTTTCACCTTCTTTTGTAATATTAAAATTTGTTGCTTTTAATCCTAAAATGCTTCTTGCTTCTACTCCGTGAAATTTCATGATTTCCAAATTTAACTTTACTCACTCTTCCACTTTCCGTATATTCTAAGATTTGTATTTCTTCATCTAAATCAAAATTAATTTGTATATCACTATATTTTGTTTTTAATTTATTTAAAAGCTCTTCTCTCGTTAATGTAACTTCTGAACTATATTGAGAATATGCATCTTCTCCTGATGTCTCAACTGATTGCAAATATGGATAATCTCCTCCACCCCATACATTATTTGGGGTCTCTGTTTTTCCACCACTATTTGAATGAAAAAATGCATTTATTATTTGCCCTTCATAAGTTACAACTTCTCCTACTGTTGAATTTACCGCTTCTACTATCTTATTCCATTTATTTATTCCATCATCTTGCCATTTGGATATTCTATCTTCTTTAGATATCCATGCTTGACAACATGATGCACTATCGCAAATATCAGCTCCTTCATGCTTTGATCCATGAATTATTCTGTACACTGTATAAGTCCTTGCTGCAACGCTTTGTGCCTTTATTGCCTCTATGTCATAATCTACTGGAATTTCCGCTGACACGACCTGAGCTATATATTCATCCAAGTTTACTTCTTCTACTTCATTTGTAGAATTATGTAATAATTTTATTGTTTCAAAATCTGTGTAATTATATTTTTCTATATCTAAAAGTACTGGTGGTTCTTCTATATTTTTCTTTTTAATTTTAAATTTTGTAGTAAAAAATATAGGTATAAGAAAACATATACCTATGATTAAAAAAACATATATTACTATTTTTTTCATACAACCTCCAGATTCATCCTCATCTTATCCAAAATTTTCTTTTCAATTCTTGAGACTTGAACTTGTGATATTCCTAGAAGTTCTCCTACCTCACTTTGTGTCTTGTTCTTATAAAATCTAAGAATTATTATTTGTCTCTCTTTAGGATTTAAGTTTTCAATCAGGCTATTTATCGTAAGTCTATTTACAATGTTTGATTCTTCATTTTCAATTGCTGGAATTTTGTTTATTATTTCTCGTCCATTATCGTCTTTTTGATTTTCTTCTTTGTAAATTGACTCAACTGGTCTTTTTGCTTCTAATGCTACTATTATTTCTTCCTTGCCAACGCGAAGCTCTTTTTCTAATTCTTTTAGTGAAATATTTTCTCCTGTTTTTCTTAAATGTTCTTCCTCCAATTTGCTAATTTTCATGCTTAGTTCTTTTATACTTCTACTTACTTTTATCATTCCATCATCACGTATGAATTTTTTTATTTCTCCTAGTATGTATGGTACTGCATATGTTGATAATTTTACATCATAGCTTGTATCAAATCTTTTGATTGATTTTATAAACCCTAAGCAACCTATTTGGTAAAGGTCCTCTGTCTCATAACCACGCATACAAAATCTTTTTACAATGCTCCAAATAAGTCCGTTTATTGCTCTCTACAAGCTCAGTCATAGCCTCTTCGTCTCCGCTCTTTTGCCCTGCTTATTTTTTCTATACTATTATCATACATATTCTTAAGTTTTCTCCTTTAGACTAGAATGTTTTCTTTTATCTTTTTTACCATCCTTACTTTTGTTCCTAGTCCAAGTATTGATTCAACATTTAGTTCATCCATAAAGCTTTCCATTATGGTAAAGCCCATTCCGGGACCTTTCTAAATCTGCTTTTGTTGTATATAAGGGCTCTTTTGCAATGTCTACGTTTTCTATTCCTTTTCCTGTATCTGATATTTCTATAATTATTTGTTTGTCTACTATCTTACAATTTATTTTTATTATTCCTTCTCCATTCTCATACCCGTGTATTATTGAATTTGTTACAGCCTCAGATACTGCTGTCTTTATGTCTGCAATTTCTTCTATCGTTGGATCTAGTTGTGATGCAAATGCTGCAACTGTAATTCTTGCAAATGCTTCATTGCACGATTTGCTTAAAATTTCTAAATTCATTTCGTTATCATATTTACTTTTCATTTTTTCCCTTTCTTGCCTTTGCAATTTATTTAGATAAAAATGTAAATATAAGTTTTTTGGTTTTTTATCTTGCAAAGACTTTTAACTTATTTTCATTATTTTTGGAAGTCCACTCATCTCGAAAATTTTCCTAATACTTGGTTTTACATTTACCATTTCAAGATTTCCACCGATTAACTTTACAACTTTGTATCTTCCAATTAACATTCCGATTCCTGCACTGTCCATGAAAGTAACCTTATCAAAATCAAATATAACTCTTTTAGGAATATATCTCTCAATTTCATCGTCTGCTTGCCTCCTTATCTTTTCTGACCAATGATGGTCAATTTCTTCTGTAATTTCAAAACGAAGTACTTTGCCCTCTTCTTCATAGTTTACGTTCATAACTTGTCCTCCTTTTGTTTTCGTTTTGTATTATATACCATTTGGTAATTTTTTCCAATAGCAAAGTTTGGGAAGTTTTGACGAATCATGACTTTCGTTCGACAAAAGGTGAGCAATTATTATTTTTATATATGGAAAGTAGCTTCGCCACATGTGTGGATTTGCTTTGAAAGTCGTACGAGTAAAGGTATCTTAACCTTTTTGCTTCAAAAATTTTGCAGAAATTTTCGAAGCAATAAAAATAAGTAGTAAGTTAAAAAAACTTACTACTTATTTTTTAATAGAATTCACTAACAGACTTATATTGGTAAATTTCAAATTTTTATAATGTTTCCTATGGCTGTTCTGCAAGAGTTACTTCAACATCTATATATTCACCATTTCTATATAATTTAATTTTCAATGTATCTCCGATTTTGTGTTTATTTTTAATTTCTGTAACTTCTTTGTTGGTCTCTATTTTTTCTCCATCAATTTCTGTTATTACATCTCCTACTTTTATTCCTGCTTTTTGTGCAGCTGAGAAATCTTCTACTTCTCTAACATATGCTCCAACTACTAATTTATATTTTGTTGCTTCTTCTTCGCTTATTGTTTGAACTGTTATTCCTATATATGGTCTTATTACTTTGTTGTATTCTATTAATTGCTTAACTACTTCTGTTGTTGAACTTATTGGTATTGCAAATCCTATTCCTTCTACTCCTGTTCCTGATAATTTCAATGTATTTATTCCTATAACTTGACCTTTACTATTAACTAAAGCTCCTCCACTATTTCCTGAATTTATAGCTGCATCTGTTTGTATAACTGTGTATTTTTCATTCTCATCTGTTATTATTTCTCTATTTACAGCACTAACTATTCCTGATGTAACGCTAGATGATAAACCTAATGGATTTCCAACTGCCATTGCAAATTCTCCAACTTGCACGCTATTTGAATCTCCAAGTTCTGCTGGTGTAAGACCAGTTTTTTCAATCTTTATTACTGCTAAGTCTGTTTCACTATCTGCTCCAATTATTTTTGCATCATATAATGTTTCATCATTATATAATTTAACTTTAACAGAAACCGCTTCTGTGACTTGATAATATGAAGATGATGATTCTGTACTAACAACATGGTTATTTGTTAAAATATATCCATCTTCAGAAATAATAATTCCTGATCCTGATGCTTGCGCTGTTTGTTTTCCAAAGAATGAATTTACACTATATTCTATTTCTATTCCAACAATTGATGGCTGAACTTTAGCAGCAACTCCTATTGATGTTCCAGAATATTCTTCAAGTGAAACTGCTGTCGCATTTACTTGAGAGCTAGATGTATCAATTTGATTTTGCCATGAATTTGAAGTTTTTTCTTCTTCTCCAAATATCTTTTCTTTTATTTTTGGGACTCCAAGACATGTACCAATTACTAAACTTGCTCCAATTATTCCTGATAAAAATGGTACTACTACTGTCTTAAAAAAACTTCCCCTAGGTTTTTTTTGATTTACGCTTTTAAAGATATCATTATTTTCTTCCATCTTTATATCCTTCCTTTCTTTAAGTCATTTGTTTTAAGTCTTATTCTTTTTTTATTTTACTCTCCATTTGTGAACTAATTGTGAATGGTATGTAATTATTTGTTTAAAGTAATAGTTATATTAATAGTTAAATTTACTTTATTTTAACATTTTTCTGAATATATATTATTACTTTTCAAAGTAGTACCCTAAGTTTTTTAACTTAGGGTATTTTTTAGTTTTCTTTTTTTTCTTTTAATTTTTCTTTTACTGCATTTCTTGTTTTTGCCGTCTGTGATATATTTCTTTTTGTTATTAAATTACTTATTAATATCTTTTTAAGTGTTTCTTCTTTTACATCTGCAATTAGCACTCCATCTTTTGCAATTGATACTTTTCCTGTTTCTTCCGAAACTACGACTGCTATTGCATCTGATTCTTTTGATATTCCTATTGCTGCTCTATGCCTCGTTCCAAGTTCTCTTGCTATGTCTTTATCTCCTGCAAGTGGAAGCATACATGCTGCTGCTTTTATTCTTCCTCCACTTATTACAACTGCTCCATCATGAAGTGGCGTTTTAGGCACAAATATATTTACTAATAATTGCGGAGATATTTCTGCATCTAGTGCAACTCCTGTTGAGATTATATCTTTTATTTCAATATCTCTTTCTAGAACTATTAATGCTCCTGTTCTTTCTCTTGAAAGCTCAAATGCTGCTATTGCTACTTTATATATTTCTTCTTTTGTTTTTGCTTCTATATCCTTATCTAATCCAAAAAATCTTGTTAATTTGTTACTTCCTAGTTCCTCTAATGATCTTCTAAGCTCTGGTTGGAATAAGACAACTAGTACAACTCCATATGTCATAAATGAAGTTAATATATAGTTTAAAATTGTTAAATGAAGTGCTGAGCTAAGTGCCATAACAATTATTATTAATGTTATTCCTTTTAATAGTTGCCAAGCTCTTGAATCTTTTACTATTTTAAATAGCTTGATAAATATTAATATTACTAGACTAATATCTATTATTAACAAGATAAATCTTGATGGATTTGCATATAGTTCTTGAGCATATAATGTAATTATATCTGCTAAATTCATTGCAGGTCCATTTACAAAATTACTACCCATATTTATTCCTTAATAATATATTTAGGTTTTTTTAAGGATACCTATAAACCTAAATATATTTTACGATTGCATTAAAGCAAATATTAAAGATGCTGCAACAGATAACACCATTGCTACAACTATTACTATTATTACTATATTTGTTATAAGTTTTCTTTTATCCATTGACTTCTTTACTTTTTGTTCTTTTTTTGCTTTCTTTTCTTTTTCCATTTATTTTTCCTCCTAAAGTGCATTAAGCATTTTTTCTATATTGTTATATCACAAAATATATTAAATTACAATACATATAAAATAAAATTTTGTTTACATATGAAAGAAAATTTCGTTTACATTTTCTAAGTATACTTTATTTTTACAATTCAATTTATATTTTCTATATATTATGTTTTAAGAAGGCCAGCCGGAAATTATTCCGCTGGCCTTCTTAATTTTGCCTCATTCTTCCTCTTCTTTGTCTTCAAAAGTCGAATAAATAACCTCGAAAACTGAGGCCAAGGCTGTCAGCAAAGCTGCTGAAACAGAAAGAATTTTTATTATCCGCTCGATTGTTTTATGCATAAACGTTTTCCTCTCCAATGTTTTTTAATTAGGTGATTCTTCGTTCTTGGGTGCGAACAAAATTACAAGCATTAATGCGAGTATTTCTGCCAGACTTTGGATTGCTCTTGCGACCTTAGTTGGAAATACAATTACCAAGATTACAAGTGACATGGAAATTGCCTCGCATACCATGCCTAATTTTTTATTCACGCGGATAACCTCCTTTCAATATTCTTCATTGAATAATTATATCATATTTTACATAATATTACAAGAAAATTAGAAATTGTGTAAAATAAAAACCCTTTTTATAAGGGCTTTTATCTATTCTTATTATATTAATTCTAGTAAAACTACTTCTGCTGAGTCTCCTCTTCTTTTTCCTAGTTTTACTATTCTTGTATAGCCACCAACTTTATCTTTATATTTTGGAGCTATTTCGTTAAATAGTTTAGCTGGTAAATCTACATTTTTACCTTTGCTGTCTTTTACTTTATTTATTTTTGACATTATTTTTCTTCTTGCATTTAGTCTTGATGGCATATCTTTTTGTCTTTTTTCTGTAACTTCTTCTTTAACAACTTTTAGGTATTCTTTACCATTTTTGCTTTTTGCAACTTCAGTAACTTTATTACCTTTGCTATCTAATTTAGCGCGAGTAACTTTTACTTCAACTTCTTCAAAGTTGTCTTTTTCTTTAATTGCAAGTGCTATTAAACTATCTACTATTGCTTTTACTTCTTTAGCTCTAGCTTCTGTTGTTGTTATTTTTTCATTTAAGATTAAATCTGTTGCTTGTGTTTTTAGCATTGCAACTCTCTGTGCTGTTGTTTTACCTAATTTTCTATTTCTTGCCATTTAGTCTTTTCACTCCTTTATTATTTATTTATTTTAATTTTTACAAAAATTAGTATAATGCTAGGCGTTCAAGGTAAATAATCGAAGACTAGGCTTGTGCCTGTCTGAGATTATTTATTCGCAGAACAACGACGCAGGATGCTGATTTTTGTAAAAATTTATTCTTCTTGAGCAAAATCAAGTCCTAATGAATGTAATTTATTTGTAACTTCATCTAATGATTTCTTTCCTAAGTTTCTTACCTTCATCATGTCTGATTCTGTCTTATTTGCTAAGTCTTGTACAGTAGAGATTCCTGCTCTCTTTAAGCAGTTGAAACTTCTTACTGTTAATTCTAGGTCTTCTATTGACATTTCTAGAACTCTTGCTGTCTTAGACTCTTCTTTTTCTACCATTATTTGAGTGTTCTTTGTAGCTTCTGATAAATCTATAAATAGTGCTAAATGTTCTGTTATAACTTTAGCAGCTAAGCTTATTGCTTCATAAGCTTTTAGACTTCCATCAGTCCATACTTCTATTATTAATTTATCAAAGTCAACCATTTGTCCAACTCTCGTATTTTCTACTTGGTAATTTACTTTTTTAACTGGAGTAAATATTGAATCTATTGGTAAGACAGATATATCTTGATTTTCTTTTTTATTCTTTGCTGCTGTATTATATCCTCTACCTTTTTCAACTGTCATTTCCATTACTAAATGTCCACCGTTCTGCAACTGTTGCAATATGTAACTCTGGATTTAATACTTCTATTGTTCCATCTGTTATAATATCGCCAGCTGTAACCTCGCCTTCTCCTTGGAAATCGATTCTAATAATTTTTTCCTCGTTGTCATGTGATTTGAATCTAACACCTTTTAAATTTACGATTATTTCAGAAACATCCTCAACTACATTTGGTACTGTTGAAAATTCATGAACTACTCCATCTATTTTTATACTTGTTATTGCACATCCTGGTAATGATGAAAGCAAAATTCTTCTTAGTGAATTTCCTATTGTTACCCCATATCCGCGCTCTAATGGTTCGCAGACAAATTTTGCATAGTTATTTTGTTCATCCATGTTTGTACATTCAATATTTGGCTTTTCAAATTCTATCATTTTTACCTCCTAAATTTTAACTATTATTTAGAGTATAGCTCTACTATTAAATGCTCTTCTACTGGAATATCTACATCTTCTCTAGATGCTAGTCTTACAACTTTACCACTTAAATTCTTTTCATTTTTTTCTAACCATGTTGGAACAGGTCTTGAAGCATTTACTTCTGCGTTTTCTTTGATAATCTTCTTATCTTCTTTATTCTCTCTAACTTTTATTACATCTCCTGGTTTTACAAGATATGAAGGTATGCTTACTTTTCTACCATTAACTTCGAATAATCCATGATTTACAAGTTGTCTTGCTTGTGGTCTTGAAGCACCATATCCTAATCTGTATACTACATTGTCTAATCTACTTTCTAGAATTTGTAGTAATCTTTCACCAGTGATTCCTTTTGTTTTAGAAGCCATTTCAAAATATTTTCTGAATTGGTCTTCTCTTACACCATAAAATGCTTTTGTTTTTTGTTTTTCTCTTAATTGGATACCATATTCAGAAAGCTTGGCTTTCTTTTGTCCATGCTCACCTGGAGCATAATTTCTTCTTGATATTGCGCATTTATCTGTGTAGCATCTTGAACCTTTTAAGAATAACTTTTGTCCCTCTCTACGACAGATACGACATTGTTCGTCTTTATATCTTGACATGTATTTTTTACACCTCTCTCTTTCTAAAAACTTTATACTCTTCTTCTTTTTGGTGGTCTGCAACCATTGTGTGGTATTGGTGTTACATCTTTAATACTGCTTAACTCTAAACCTGCTGTTTGAAGAGCTCTAATTGCAGCTTCACGGCCAGAACCTGGTCCTTTTACATATACTTCTACATTTTTTAGTCCATGTTCCATTGCAGCTTTTGCAGCTGTTTCTGCAGCTTGACCTGCAGCAAATGGAGTACTCTTTCTTGAACCTTTGAATCCAAGTTCTCCTGCACTTGCCCAAGAAATAACATTTCCTTGTTCATCTGTAATTGTAACTATTGTATTATTGAAACTAGAATGAATATGAGCAGAACCTTTATCTACGTTCTTTCTATTTCTTCTAGGTGTTTTTCTTGCTACGCTTTTATTTGCCATCTGGTATTAACCTCCCTTATTAATTCTTACTTTTATTTACTCTTACTTTTACTTACTAATTTTCTAGGACCTTTTCTTGTACGTGCATTTGTTTTTGTTCTTTGTCCTCTAACTGGTAAACTCTTTCTGTGTCTTAATCCTCTGTAGCAACCAATTTCTGTAAGTCTCTTTATATTAAGAGCAACTTCTCTTCTTAAGTCACCTTCAACTTTATAAGTTCCATCGATAACTTTTCTTATATTGTTAACTTCATCGTCTGTCAAATCTTTTACTCTAGTATCTGGATTAACTCCAGCTTCTTTAAGAATTTTATTAGAGCTTGCTACACCTATACCATAGATGTATGTAAGTCCTATTTCAACTCTTTTTTCTCTAGGTAAATCAACTCCTGCTATACGAGCCATTTATTTTAGCACCTCCATTTTTATTTCTCTTATTTTATTTGTCTTAAGAGATAGACTTTGTTTTATATATATAAACACAAATTTCGATATATTTTACTAATACATAGCAAAAATACAGCCGCATCTAAATTTGTGCTGATACCTAAATTATTTATTTTAACCTTGTCTTTGTTTGTGTTTTGGATTTTCACAAATTACTCTTATAACACCTTTTCTTTTAATGACTTTGCACTTTTCGCACATTTTCTTAACTGATGGTCTTACTTTCATTGTTTAAACCTCCTTGTTTTTGATGGTTATAACTTTTTTGTAGATTGATTATTTTGCTCTCCAAGTAATTCTTCCACGACTTAAGTCATATGGTGAAAGCTCTATTTTTACTTTATCACCAGGTAATATTTTGATATAGTTCATTCTAAGTTTACCTGAAATATGAGCTAGAACCTGATGTCCATTCTCTAGTTCTACTTTGAATGTTGTGTTTGGTAATGTTTCTACAACAGTTCCTTCGACTTCTATAACATCTTCTCTTGCCAATCTACTTTCCTCCTCTAATTATCTTAATGTAAAATATATTATTTTTATTGCATAGGAAATTTTATTAAAATTTCCGGAGCAAAAGGTTAAGTTGCCTTAGTTCACTCGATTGCAAAGCAATCTTTATATATAATAAAGCTACTTATCCTATAATTAACTAATGTATTATACCTTATTTTTAAAGTATTGTCAATACTTTTGGTTCATTTTCTGTTACTAAAATTGTATTTTCATAATGTGCTGATAAACTTCCGGTCTTCTGTTACGATTGTCCATCCATCATCTAATTCACATATGTCGGGCTTTCCTGCAATTATCATAGGTTCTATTGCAAGTGTCATACCTGCTTCTAATCTTGGTCCTCTACCGAGCTTTACCGTAATTTGGTATTCCTGGATCTTCATGCATTTCTCTTCCAATTCCGTGTCCTTGGAATTCTTTTACTACACTATATCCATTTTTTTCAGCGAATTCACCAATTGCATGTGATATGTCACCTATTCTAAAACCTGGTTTTGCATATTTTATTCCTTCAAAAAATGCTTTTTTAGTTATATCTACTAATCGTTTTGCTTCTTCGCTTGCATTTCCTACTATAAATGTTCTCGCAGCATCTCCATTATATCCATTTTTTAGAGCGACTAAATCGATACTTACTATATCTCCATCTCTTAGTTTTACTCTGTTTGATGGAATTCCATGTATTACTTCGTCATTTATAGAGGCACAAATAGTGCTTGGAAAATTTGGCACATTTTTTTCATAACTTGGATACCCTTTTTGGGCAGGAATACCACCGTTTTCTCTAATTATCTTTTCTGCTATTCTATCTAATTCTCCCGTTGATATCCCTGGTTTAATTACTTCTTCCATTTTTTTGTGCACAAGAGCGACTATTCTACAAGCTTCTTTTATAAGCTCTATCTCTCTTTTAGACTTTATTTCTATCATTTTTTTATTTTTTTAACCTCTCTATAAGCTCTTTTGCGACATCTGTTCCCATTCTGTTTATAGATAGGCTTACTTTTTCTGTATGAAGGATTCCCTTCTTTTCATAGAATTCTATTATTGGCTGTGTTTGTTTAAAGTAAGTATCTAATCTATTATTCATAACTTCTTCGTTGTCATCTTTTCTTTGAGTAAGCTCACTTCCACATTTATCGCAAAGTCCTGCTTGTTTTGGTGGGTTTAATTTTAAATTGTATATAGTTTTACATTCGCTGTTTGAACATATTCTTCTATTTACAACTCTTTCGATTAATTCTTCTCTTGGAGTTTCCAAATTAATTGCTATTTCTATCTTTTTACCTTGACCTTCTAAGAATTTATCTAATTTTTCTGCTTGCATAGTTGTTCTTGGATAGCCATCTAAGATTACACCATTTGCTAAATCTGGTTTATTTAATCTGTCTTCTATAACTTTTATTGTTAAATCGTCTGGAACTAGTTCTCCACGTGAAAGATATCCTTCAACTTGAATTCCTAATTCTGTTCTATCTTGTATTGCTTTTCTAAATATATCACCACTTGATACAGTAGGTATGCCTAATCCTTCTGAAAGAAGTCCTGCAACTGTACCTTTTCCTGTACCAGGTGCTCCAAGCATGATTATTATCATAACATATACCTCTCTTTTATTATTTTATCTTTCAAACTACTCTAAAAATCCCTTATAATGACGCATAACAAGTTGTGATTCTAGTTGTTCTACCATTTCTAGTGCAACACCAACTACGATTAAGATTGATGTTCCTCCAAAAGATATATCTATACTTGTGAATCTAAGTAACATTGGAAGTATTGCTATTACTGCTAAATATACTGCTCCAAACCATGTTATTTTAGATACTATTGATGATAAATAATCTGTTGTTGGTTTTCCTGCTCTTATACCAGGTATGAAACCACCATTTTTCTTAATATTGTTTGATACTTCTGCTGGATTGAATGTAGCAAAAGTATAGAAAAATGTGAATGCTACTATTAATAGTAGATATACTATTGCATTTACTATTGTATATCCAATTGGAACACCAGATGATGATGTTGCAATTGAGAATTTATATATTACAGACCAAAATCCTGTAGATGTTGCAATGTTTCTATTAAACATTGATATTATCATTGCTGGGAATGTTAAGAATGATGATGCAAAGATTATTGGTAATACTCCTGCCATTGCTAATTTTAATGGTATATGAGTATTTTGACCACCATACATTTTTCTTCCAACAACTTTTTTAGCATATTGTACTGGAACTCTTCTTTCTGCTTGTTGAACAAATACTACAGCTGCAATAAGTATTATAGCTCCAATTATTATTCCTATTGCTGTAATTAAGCCTGTTGTAGAGAATCCTATTGCTGTAAATACTAAATTCCAAACTGTTATTACTGCAGATGGAAGTCCTGAAACTATACCTACAAAGATTATTACTGAGATTCCGTTTCCTATTCCTTTATTTGTAATTTGATCTCCAAGCCACATAAGTATTGAAGTTCCTGCTATTAATGATATAACTACTAATGCTCCTGTTTTAAATGTGTTATCTACGAATATTCCTGCATTTCTATATGATAGGTATATTCCTAAAGATTCTATTAAAGCAAGTACTATTGTTAATATTTTTGTATAAGTATTTAATTTTTCTCTACCTGCTTCTCCTTCTTCTTTAGAAAGTCTTTCTAATGCAGGTATTACCATTGCTAACAATTGGATTACGATTGATGCTGTGATATATGGGCTTATGCTCATTGCAAATAATGAGAATCTAGAAAAAGCTCCACCTGAAATTAAGTCTATTAATCCTGTTAGTCCGTTTGATGCACCAAGTGCTTCTCCAAGTGCTACACTATTAACACCTGGTACTGTTATATAGCAACCTAATCTAAATATTACTATAAGTAGTAGTGTGTATAATAGTCTTTTTCTTACATCTGGAGTTTTTATAGCGTTTTTTATTGTTTGAAACAATTAAACCACCTCAATCTTTCCTCCGGCAGCTTCGATTTTCTCTTTAGCTGTTTTTGTAAATCTTTTTGCGCTAACTTCTAATTTTTTATCTAAACTACCTGTTCCTAATATTACTATTCCATCATTTACTTTGCTTATTATTCCTTCTTTTAATAGACTTTCAGCTGTTACTTTACTTTCTTTAGATTCATTAAGCATAGTTAATGTAACTTCTACATAATTTTTTGCATGTCTATTAGTGAATCCTCTTTTTGGTAATCTTCTATATAATGGAGTTTGACCACCTTCGAAACCACGTCTTACTCCTCCACCTGATCTTGCTTTTTGTCCTTTATGTCCTCTTCCAGATGTTTTTCCAAGTCCTGAACCAACACCACGTCCAACTCTTGTTCTAGTTTGTTTTTTTTCTGCTGGTTTTATTTCGCCTAGTTTCATCTATTTCACTCCTCTCTTTTATTATAATATTTCTTCTACTTTTTTACCTCTTTTTTTAGCAACTTCTTCTGCTGTCATCATATTTGTTAAAGCGTTAATTGTAGCATATACTACGTTTCTAGGATTACTTGTTCCTATAACTTTTGTTCTTATGTCTTTATATCCTGCAAGCTCTAATACTGGTCTTACACTTCCTCCTGCTATAACTCCAGTACCTTTTCCTGCTGGTTTTAACATAACTTTAGCGCTTCCAAATTGTCCTACATATTCATGTGGTATTGTTGTACCAACTATTGGAACTTTTACTAAGTTTTTCTTAGCATCTTGTATAGCTTTCTTTATGCTATCTGGTACTTCTGCTGCTTTACCATTTCCAACACCGATATTTCCGTTTTCGTCTCCTACAACAACTACTGCACTAAATCTAAAAGTTCTACCACCTTTAACAACTTTTGCAACTCTGCTGATGGCAACTACTTTTTCTTTTAATTCTAGTGTATTATTTTCTTCCATTTATGAGTTTTCCTCCTTACTCTAATATTATTTATTTCTAGAACTCTAGTCCTCCTTCACGTGCTGCTTCTGCAAGTTCTTTAACAACTCCGTGATATATATATCCGCCTCTATCAAATACTACTTCTTTGATTTTGGCTTCTTTAGCTCTTTTAGCAATTAAAGTACCAACTTCTTTTGCTGCTTCTTTATTACTGTGTTTTGTTTTTACTTCTTTATCCAAAGTTGAAGCTGAAACTAGAGTTTTTCCTGCTACGTCATCTATTATTTGTACGTAAAGATTTGTATTGCTTCTGTATACACATAATCTTGGACGCTTTTCTGTTCCTGATATTTTTGTACGTACACGTATATGTCTTCTTTCTCTTTCAAGCTTTCTATCTGTTTTTGATACCATGCTATATTTTCCTCCTATCTTTTCAATTTAATTATTCTATTTTTTACCTGTCTTACCTTCCTTACGTCTAATAACTTCATCTGCATATTTAATACCTTTTCCACGATAAACTTCTGGTAGTCTCTTAGTTCTTATTTCAGCAGCTATTTGACCAACTAGTTCTTTATCTATTCCTTTTACTATTATTGAGTTTGGATTTGGTACATCAAATGAAATTCCTTGTGGTGCTTTATATATTACAGGGTGTGAATAACCTAATGTTAAATTAAGGTCGTTTCCTTGTTTTTGTACTCTGTAACCAACACCATTTATCTCTAATTCTTTTTTAAATTCGTCTTTTACTCCTATTACCATGTTGTTTATTAAAGTTCTTGTTAAACCATGTAAACTCTTTGCATTTTCTTCATCGTTTGGTCTTTTTACTATGACTTTACCCTCTTCAACTGAAACAGTTATTATTGGATTTATGTCTTTTTCTAAAGTTCCTTTTGGTCCTTTAACTGTTACATGATTTCCTTGGATATTAACTTCAACACCTTCTGGTATTGCTATAGGACTATTTCCTATTCTTGACATTTTATATTCACCTCTTTATTATTTTGTATTATTTATCCTACCATATATAGGCTAGAACTTCTCCTCCAAGTCCTACTTTTCTTGCTTCTTTGTCTGTCATTACTCCTTTTGATGTTGATACTATTGCAATTCCTAAACCGTTTAAAACCTCAGGTAAATCTTCTTTTGAAGCATATACTCTAAGTCCTGGTTTACTTATTCTCTTTATTCCAGCTATAACTCTATTTCCTTTTTCGTCATATTTTAGAGCTATTCTTATTGTTCCTTGTACATCATTTGATATTTCTTCAAATGATTTTATATATCCTTCTTTAAATAATATATCTACTATAGCAACTTTCATTTTTGATGCAGGTATATCTACTGTTTTATGCTTGCTACTATTAGCATTTCTTATTCTTGTTAACATATCAGCTATTGGATCAGTTGTATTCATTTTTTCCTCCTTCCATAAAATTAAATGAAAATCTTCATACTACTTTTTATTTGATTTATTAATTATTTTAATCTAGTTTTTAAATTAGTAAAATGCTTAATATTACAAATTACTGATTATTAATCTAAATCTTACCAACTTGCCTTTTTAACTCCTGGGATTTCTCCTTTGTGTGCTAATTCTCTAAAGCATACACGGCAAATTCCATATTTTCTAATATAGGCATGTGGTCTTCCACATAATTTACATCTGTTGTATTCTCTTGTTTTGTATTTTTGTGGTTTTTGTTGTTTGACAATCATTGATTTTTTTGCCATAGTTTTCTCCTTTCATCTAATTAATTCTTAAATGGCATTCCTAAAAGAGTTAATAATTCATGAGCTTCTTCATCACTTTTTGCTGTTGTTACAAATATGATATCCATACCTCTTAATTTATCAATTTTGTCATATTCAATTTCAGGGAATATTAATTGTTCTTTTATACCCATTGAATAGTTTCCTTTTCCATCAAATGATGTATTAGATACTCCTCTAAAATCTCTAACTCTTGGTAATGCTACATTGAATAGTTTATATGCAAATTCATACATTTTTTCTTTTCTTAATGTTACTTTGCATCCTACATGTGCACCCTCTCTTATTTTGAATGCTGCTATTGATTTTCTTGCTTTTGTTATAATTGGTTTTTGACCAGTAATTAAGCTTAAATCGTTCATAGCATTGTCTAATGATTTTGGATTATCTCTTATATCTCCTAATCCTATATTTATAACTATTTTTTCAAGCTTTGGAACTTGCATAATAGTTTTGTAATTAAATTTTTTCATTAATGCTGGAACTACTTCTTTTTCATATTGTTCTCTTAATTTTTCCATAAGGTCTATGTTTCCTCCTTTCTAACTCTTGATTATTTTAATTTACTTCCGCATCTTCTACAAACACGTACTTTTTCATCTTTTTCCATAACATAACCTAATCTTGCTGGTTTGTTACATTTTGGGCATACTACGTTTACTTTGCTACTATGTATAGCACATTCAACTGATATTATTCCGCCCTCTTCACCTTGTTTCTTAGGTTTTACATGTTTCTTTCTGATATTTACACCTTTAACTATTACTTTTTCTGTTTTTGGTATAACTTCTAGTACTTCACCTTTTTTGCCTTTATCATTTCCTGATAAAACACAAACTGTATCACCTTTTTTTATTTTCATAGTTTATTCTTCACCTCTTTATTTTTAATAAATCGTATTTCGTTCTATAGAACCTCTGGAGCAAGTGAAAGAATCTTCATATAATCTTTCTCTCTTAATTCTCTTGCTACTGGTCCAAATATACGAGTTCCTCTTGGTGTTCCGTCTTCACGGATTATTACTGCTGCGTTTTCATCAAATTTAATATATGAACCATCAGCACGTCTTACACCTTTTTTGCTTCTTACTACAACAGCTTTTACTACGTCGCCTTTTTTTACAACGCCTCCTGGTGTAGCATCTTTAACAGAAGCAACTATTATATCTCCGATATTTGCATATCTTCTATATGAACCACCTAGACATCTGATGCACATAATCTCTTTTGCACCAGTATTGTCTGCTACTTTTAATATACTTTGTTGCTGAACCATTAGTTTTCCTCCTTTTCTCTCTGAATTAATGCCTACTTATGATTTTTTAATTTTTACTTTTTATAATCAATCTGATGTTTTATGCTATTTTTCTGCTTTTTCAAGTATTTCAACAACTCTCCATCTTTTTTGTTTAGATAAAGGTCTTGTTTCCATTACTTTTACTTTATCTCCTATACTGCATTCATTCTTTTCATCATGTGCTTTTAATTTATATGTTCTTTTCATAGTTTTGCTATAAGAACTGTGTCTAACGCTTGTTTCAACTGATACAACTACTGTTTTGTCCATTTTGTCAGATGTTACTGTACCAATCATAACTTTACGAAGATTTCTTTCCATAAGATTTATTCTCCTTTCTTAGCAGTTTCTAACTCTCTTTGTCTTAGTACTGTATTTATTCTAGCAATATCCTTTTTTACTTCTTTTATTTTCATTGGATTATCTAATCCGTTTGTTGCTAGGCTAAATCTTAATTTAAACAATTCTGTTTTTAATTCACCTAATTCTTTTTCAAGTTCTGGTGAAGACATTTCTGTTATTTTATTAATCTTCATCATTATCACCACTTTCTCTTGTTACGAATTTTGATTTAACAGGTAGTTTGTTTGCTGCAAGTCTTAATGCTTCTTTTGCTGTTTCCTCTGGAACACCTTCTATCTCGAACATTACTCTACCTGGTTTTACTCTAGCTACCCAATATTCTGGAGCTCCTTTACCTTTACCCATACGAGTTTCAGCTGGTTTCTTTGTTATTGGTTTGTCTGGGAATATTTTTATCCAAACTCTACCACCTCTTTTGATGTAACGAGTTAGAGCTATACGGGCAGCTTCTATTTGATTTGATTTTATTAATCCTGCTCCTGTTGCTTGTAATCCGTATTCTCCGTCTGTAACCTTTGTTCCTCTTGTTGCTTTTCCTCTATTTCTACCTTTTTGCATTTTTCTATATTTTGTTCTTTTTGGCATTAATGGCATTATTCTTCTCCCCCTTCTGTTTTAGTTTTTTTAGTAGGAAGAACTTCTCCTTTATATATCCAAACTTTTACACCTATTTTTCCATAAGTTGTATTTGCTTCATAGAAACCATAGTCTATATCAGCTCTTAAAGTTTGAAGTGGTATTGTACCTTCTTTATAAAATTCTGTTCTTGCCATGTCGGCTCCTGCTAATCTTCCTGATACAGATGTCTTTATTCCTAAAGCACCTGCTTTCATAGCTTTAGCCATTGCTTGTTTCATTGCACGTCTGAAAGATACTCTCTTTTCTAGTTGTGCACATATTCCTTCTGCAACTAATTGTGCATTTGTATCTAAATCTTTTACCTCTATGATATCAATCTTTATATCTTTTCCGATCATCTTTTGTAAATCAGTTTTTAATGTTTCAACTAAAGTTCCACCTTTTCCTATTACTAGTCCTGGCTTTGCTGTGTAAACATTAACTTTAACTAACTTAGTAGTTCTTTCAATAACTATTTTTGAAATTCCACTAATAAATAATTTTTTCTTAACATATTCACGGATTTTGTGATCTTCTACTAGGTAATCTGAATAATGTTTGCTATCAGCATACCATTTAGAATCCCAATCTTTGATTACACCGATTCTTAATCCGTGTGGATGCATTTTTTGTCCCATATTATATGGCTCCTCCTTCCTATACTCTTTCCTTCAATACTATTGTTATATGACTTGTTCTTTTTCTTATTCTTACTGCTGAACCTTTAGCTGCAGGTCTAATTCTTTTTAGAGTTGGACCTTGGTTTGCATAGATTTCAGCTACGTAAAGATTTTGACTATTCATATTATGATTGTTTTCAGCATTTGCAATTGCTGATTTTAATAGCTTTTCGATAGTTTCTGATCCTATTTTTGGTGTATATTTAACTATTGCTAGTGCTTCATTTACATCTTTTCCTCTTATTAAGTCTGCAACGATTTTTATTTTTCTTGCAGAAATTCTTGCATATCTAAGAGTTGCTCTAGCTTCTAAGTTTGCTATTTCCTCCATGATCTGCTAAACCTCCTTATTTTTATTCTCTATTTTTTAACTGTTGATGCTTTTTCTCCTGAATGACCTTTAAAGGTTCTTGTAGGAGCAAATTCACCTAATTTATGTCCTATCATCTCTTCAGCAATATATACTGGTACATGTTTTCTTCCGTCATGTACTGCTATTGTGTGTCCTACCATTTGTGGATATATTGTTGATGCTCTTGACCATGTTTTTATTACTTCTTTTTTGCCTGATTCGTTCATAGCTTCTATTCTTTTTAAAAGTTTAGGCTCAACAAAAGGCATTTTGCTTGCTTTTGACATGTTTTGATGTCCTCCCTTCTCTTAAATTAAGGCTGGTTGCCTTACATTTTTATTTAAGCTACGTAAGTTACCAATTATTCTCTTTATTTTAATGGTTAACTTATTTTCTTCTCTTAACGATAAATTTATCAGAAGTTTTATGTTTTTCTCTAGTTTTGTATCCAAGTGCTGGTTTGCCCCAAGGAGTAAGTGGTCCTGGTCTACCTACTGGTGCTTTACCTTCACCACCACCATGAGGGTGATCTACTGGGTTCATAACGCTACCTCTTACTGTAGGTCTAATTCCCATATGTCTTTTTCTTCCAGCTTTTCCTAATTTAACATTTTCGTGGTCTGTATTTCCAATTGTTCCAATTGTTGCTCTGCATCTAACTGAAACTAATCTCATTTCTCCTGATGGAAGTCTTACGTGAGCATATTTTCCTTCCTTAGCCATAAGTTGTGCTTCTTGTCCTGCTGCTCTTACCATTTTTCCACCTTGACCAGGGTTTAATTCAATGTTATGAATCATTGTACCTACTGGTATGTTTTCGATTGGCATACAATTTCCTGGTTTAATATCAGCTTTATCTCCTGATACTATTTTGTCTCCATCTTTTAATCCAAGTGGTGCAAGTATATATGCTTTTTCTCCATCTTCATATTGGATTAGTGCTATATTACTGCTACGATTTGGATCATATTCTATTCCGATAACAGTTGCTTCCATGTTATCTTTTTGACGTTTGAAATCAATTATTCTATATTTTTGTCTGTTTCCGCCACCTTGATGTCTAACAGTTACTCTTCCATATGAGTTTCTTCCTGCATTTTTCTTCTTCTTTGTAAGTAAAGATTTCTCAGGAGTCTTTTTTGTTACTTCTTCAAATGTAGATACTGTCATGTTTCTTCTTGATGGTGTATATGCTTTGAAATGTTTCATTCCCATTTTTATTTCTCTCCTTTATAATTTATTTTCCTGGTTTTTTCCAGATAACTTTCGTGGGTTAAGCACCCATAAATTCGTCAATTGAATCTTTATATTTCTTAGATATTTTAACTTCTTTTCCACCTTTTGATAAATATGTTTTATCTTCTGGGTTTGTATCTATGGTAACTATTGCTTTTTTCCAATCAGGTGTCATTCCTGCATGAGCTCCCATTCTTTTTTCTTTTCCTTTTACAGATATTGTATTTACTTTTAATACTTTAACTTCAAAAAGCTTTTCAACTGCATTTGCAATTTCTATTTTTGTAGCTTTTTTATTAACTTCAAAGGTGTATTTTCCATTTTGTATTTCGCTACTACTTTTTTCTGTTACTATTGGTGCAATAATTATATCTTCTGCCTTCATTATGCATACACCTCCTCTAGTTTCTTTATTGTATCTACTGTAACTACAAGTTTTGTGTAATTTAATAAATCATAAACATTTATTGTATTTACTAAGCTTGTTTTTACTCCTTCGATATTTCTTGCTGATTTTTGAACATTTTCGTTCTTTTCTGGTAGAAGTATTAATGCTTTTCCTTCTACTTTTAAGTTTGTTAATGCATTAGCCATATTCTTTGTTTTTATTTCTTTGAAATTTAATTCATCAACAACTACTAAACCTTTTTCTAATACTTTTGAACTTAATAATGATTTTACTGCTAATCTCTTTTCTTTTTTATTTACTTTGTATGTGTATGTTCTAGGTTTTGGTCCTAATGCTATACCACCTTTTATCCATTGTGGAGCACGTGTACTACCTTGTCTTGCTCTACCTGTTTCTTTTTGTTTCCATGGTTTCTTTCCACCACCAGATACTTCTGATCTTGTTTTTGTACTTTGTGTTCCTTGTCTTTGATTAGCTAAGTAATTTACAAGTACAGTGTGAACTGCGTTTTCGTTTGGTACTATTCCAAATATTTCTTCTTTTAAATCTATAGTACTAACTTTTTTTCCATTTATATCATAAACATCTACTTTTGGCATTTAACTTTCCTCCTTCCTTTCTAACTTATGCTGATTTTACAGATTTTTTTATTTTTAGTATTGCACCTTTAGCTCCTGGTACACTACCTTTTACTAATATAACGTTTTTATCTAAATCAACTCTTACTACATCTAGGTTTTGAATTGTAACTGTTTCGCATCCCATATGTCCTGGAAGATTCTTTCCTTTATATACTCTACCTGGAGTTGATGTTGATCCCATTGAACCTGGTCTTCTGTGATACATTGAACCATGTCCCATAGGTCCTCTACTTTGTCCATGACGTTTAATAACACCTTGGAATCCTTTTCCTTTTGTAATTCCTTGAACATCTATTTTATCACCTTGAGCAAAAACATCTGCCTTTACTTCGTCTCCTACTTTTACGTCTGCTACTTCATTTACTCTAAATTCTCTTAAGTGTTTTTTTAGAGCTAATTTTGATTTTGCAAAATGTCCTTTCTCTGGTTTGTTTAAATGTTTTTCTTTTACTTCACCGTAACCTAATTGAATACTGTTGTATCCGTCTGTTTCTACAGTTTTTATTTGTGTAACTGTACATGGTCCGGCTTCTATAACTGTTACAGGAATAACTAGACCTTGATCGTCAAATATTTGTGTCATTCCTACTTTCTTTCCTATAATTGCTTTGTTCATTTTTAATCTTTCCTCCTATACTTTTAAGTATAAGCTATCCGTAACTCGTTTCATCTAAAACGGCTAACTTAAACTATTGGCTGATATTCATACCAGCTTGGTTTTAAAATTTAAAATTATAATTTCATCTCTATGTCAACACCAGCAGGTAAGTCTAATTTCATTAGGCTATCAACTGTTTTTTGTGTTGGATAAAAGATATCAATAACTCTTTTATGTGTTCTCATTTCAAATTGTTCTCTTGAATCTTTGTCTTTGTGAGGACAACGTAAAATTGTTACTACTTCTTTTTGTGTTGGTAATGGAATAGGACCTGATACTTTAGCTCCTGTTCTTTTAGCAGTATCTACTATCTTTTCAGCAGACTGTTCCAAAACAACATGATCATAAGCTTTTAATCTTATTCTTATTTTTTCACTACCTGTAACATTGTTTTTTACTGCCATAGTATAAATTCCCTCCTTTTAATAATGTAAATTACCTTGGCAAGTTTAAAACGCATCCTGGTGTTTCCAAACACTCTATTATATAATCCCAAGTTATTTAGTTGTTTTCTTGGGATAAGCGTTTATATTTTAAAAACTTATCGCCTTGGTCTTAGCCACGACATGCTCCGCAAAAGTTCCCTCCATTCCTTACGCTTGGTAAGGATGTAGCCACATTTTGCTTCAACGCAAATTTTCGTACTTGAATATTATACAACGGCTGTATCCGTATGTCAAGCACTTTTGTAAAATTTTTGTAATATTTTTGCAATTTTTTGCTAAATTCATTTTTTGAAATCAATATACTTTACAATTTATTGATTTATTCTGCCATTTCTATAATATTCTAGTAACTCTGTTAAACAATCAATTTGTTCTTTTATTTCTTTCCCTATGTCTGTATCTCCTACTCTTCTTCTTTTTATTGATTTATCATTTACTACAATTTCTGTTGGTATTTCATTTTCGGTTTCTATAACCTTTTCTATTGTTTCAAAAGTTTTGTTAGCACTTAATACAAGTCCGTATGAATTGTATGACAAAACATATCCTGCTTCTCCTGTTTTTTGTCTATAACTTTTTGCAAATCCACCATCTATTACTAAAAGTTTTCCATTTGCTTTTACTGGACTTTCTCCATCATTTGCTTTTACAGGAGTATGACCATTTACTATATGAGAAAATTCTTCTTTAATTCCAAAGTCTTTTAGTATCTTTATGCAATACTTTTCATCTGTTACATATTTATAATAAGGTATTTTATTTTCTTTCCTAACTTCTTTGTCATCAACAAAATATTGTTCAAAAGTGGTCATCTTATCTTTTCCAAAAAATGGAGAATCTTTTCCACACCATAAATACCACATATATTCTTTTGCTTCTAAATTATTTTCGAAATATGCACTTCTTATAACTTTATCTAAATAATCTAGGTAATCTTTACCTTCTAATGTTTTTCCAAATAAAGTGATTTTTGTATAATTTCCATCTGCTTCTATTGGTATACATGCATGTATTAAAAGATTTGAATTAAATATTTTATATGTAGAACCTTTTGCATACAAAAATTTAATATGTTCTTGTAATTTTGTACTTTCCATAAATGACTCTTTTAGTCTTTCTATTAGCTCTTCTTCTTTATCCGTAAGCTTGTATGGATCATCTTTATCAATAGTTGGAAAACTTTTATCATTTAGCTCATACTCTTTTCCTGATATTATTACTGTTCCTTTATCATAATCTATTTTATCTAGAAGCAATCTATCTTCCATCTTATATTCTGGATGTTTCTTTATCAATTGTCCTTCGATTTTAAATTGTATTACTGCAATTGCTTTTTGTATTTTTGCAAGAACTATTTTGTCACTTTCTCCATATTTGTTGTAGTCAAACTCTTTTGGAAGAAGCCAATCTGATGGTTTTTCAATATATGTATCCAATGCAAATATAGAAAGTGGTCTCATATTTATTCCGTATGTATCTTCTAAGATTCTTATATTTCCATATCTTGCACATATTCTTATAACATTTGCTATGCATTGGATATTTCCACACCCTGCTCCCATCCAAAGTATATCATGATTTCCCCATTCTATATCTAAACTGTGAAACCTCATTAATTCTTCTATTATATAATCCGGATGTATTCCTCTATCAAAAATATCACCAACAACGTGTAAATGATCTATTGACATGCGTTTTATTGAATCTGATATTGAAATTATAAATTCATCTGCAATTCCTAGTTCTACTATAGTTCTTATTATTGAATTATAATATTCTTCCTTGTTATCTACTTCTTCTGGAACATGTACTAATTCATCTAGAATATATTTAAACTTTGGAAATGCCTTTCTTACTTTTGAGCGAGTGTATTTTCCACCTGCTCTTCTGCAAACTTCTACTAATTTTACGATTACATCTTTATACCAGTTTTCCATGTCTCTATTTTTTTCTTTTTCTCTTTTTATTTTTTCTTCTGGATAATAAATAAGAGTTGCAAGTTTATTTTTTTCAGGTACTGATAGCTTATCTCCAAATGCTAATTCTATTTTATTTCTTACTCTTCCTGCCCCACTATTAAGTACATGTATAAAAGGTTCGTATTCTCCATGTATATCACTTAAAAATACCTCTGTTCCTTTTGGTAATTCTAGAATAGATTTTAAATTTACTATTTCTTCTAATACCTCATTTTCATTTTTAAAAGTTTTACTTAATAATTTTATATATCCTTCTCTACTATTATTCATAAATTCCTCCTTTCTATATAACTATGCTTTACTTCTATATATTTTTCCAAAAAACTCGCTACACTTAGTGGTGTAGCGAGTTTCTAATAGAATATTACTTTACAAAATATTTATTATTCTGCTGATTCCTCTGTTTCTGGAGCTTCATAAGCTTCTAAAATAGCTTTTTGAATTTTCTCTCTAGTATCAGCGTTGATTGGATGAGCTATATCTTTGAATTCTCCGTTTGGAGTTTTTCTGCTAGGCATAGCTATGAATAATCCATTTTGACTTTCGATAACTTTGATATCGTGTATAACGAATTCATTATCAAAAGTTACAGAAGCAACAGCTTTCATTCTGTTCTCTGAATTTACTTTTCTTAAACGTACGTCTGTTATTTTCATGTTTTGTTCACCACCTTATAAATGTCATAAAATTTTGTACATTCTTTTGTTTTTTATGTACATTTTTATTATTCGCCAAAAAATTATTTTTTCCTTCTATTTTTTACAAAAAATATTTATTATCTCTTTTATTTTTTTATCAAATGATATATAATTTGAAATAGCAATATGTTTGGAGGAATATTTTTTATGAAATTACTAAAAAGAATATTATTGTTTTTAGCTATAATAATTACCGTAGTTTTATTATATCTCATTTTTAATGGATATATACTATATAAAGATGCAATTGATGAAAAAAGTTTAGAAGATAGAATTGCAGAATTAAAAGAAGACGAGCATTTTATTACATATTCTGATGTTCCTGAATATTATTTAGATGCTGTTGTTTGTATAGAAGATCATAGATTTTTCTCTCATTTTGGAGTTGATATTTTTTCAACTCTCCGTGCTCTAAAAAATAATATAATTGCTAAAGAGTTTAAAGAAGGTGGAAGCTCAATAACTCAACAAGTTGCTAAAAATTTATGCTTTACTCAAGAAAAGACTATTTACAGAAAGATTGCAGAATTGTTTGTTGTCCATGATTTAGAGAAAAATTATTCTAAAGAGGAAATTTTGGAATTATATATTAATAACATTTATTTTGGTGCTGGTTATTATAACATTTATGATGCCAGTATGCGGATATTATGATAAAGCTCCTGCTGAATTAACTTTATATGAAGCAACTCTTCTTGCTGGTGTTCCTAATGCTCCATCAGTATATGCTCCGACAAATAATTTAAGGCTCGCTGAAGAAAGACAATCACAAGTTCTAGATTCTATGGTTGAATATGGAAAACTTTCTAGAGAACAAGCTGATGAAATTGAAGCTATGCAGAGTGCTAAAAATTAATATGTAATAACTAAAAGCACCATGGCACTTTTATCTTTATTAATATAATTTAGGAAGGTTATAATTAGAAAAAGCATTCTAAATTTAATTTTAGAATGCTTTTTTGGTATGTGAAATTTGTTTTCTAGTATTAATTAATCATTGTTAAATAATAATTTTATTCCCCATAATCCTGATATTCCTACTAGGGTATAAATTATTCTACTAATTAAAGACATTGTTCCAAATATTGTGTCTACTAAGTTAAATTTGAAAAGTCCTATAAGTCCCCAATTAATAGCTCCTATAATTATTAACACTAATGCTATTGTGTCTATTACTTTCATAACACTCTTCCTTTCAATTTTCTTTTATATATTTTATTATAATTTGTTTTTTAAAAAATTATTCATAAATTTTAAAAAAAATTTTTTGATGTTACTTAAGTAATTATTTAAACTTGCCAATAAATTCCTTATCTTTCACCATAATCAGGGTATTCTATGTTTTTTAAAGCTTGTTCTACTAATTCTACTGCAAATTCTGGCGTTTGTGGTGGAAATGTTATCGCAGTAGTTCCCATCATATGTAAATTACCAGTTGCACCTGGAACTCCAAACATCCAATCTTTTAAGTTATCAACAGTAAAAATTCTTCCATCTTTTCCTATTCCAGTCATATCTGTTTTTATTTTTGTGCTTTTTGCGATTCCTTGTCTTAATATTTCTTGTTTTAATAAGTCTCTTATTCTACCTTTTTTACTTACTCTTTGTGGGATCTCAGCTTTTGGAATTCTATGATTTCCTCTAAACGAAGATGATCTTTGCCACTTTCCCTTAGGTGAAGGATAATAAGTATTTTGAGCTATTTCTTCAAGTGCTAATTTTCTTTCTTCTCTATCAATAAATCTACTCGCAACTCTATCAAATTCTGATAAATCGTAATTTCTATTTAATGCTTTTTGATATAATTCAATATATGTATCTTTATCCATTAATCCAGCATCCCTTAACACTACTAAAGTTCGGTTTGATTTGGAATCCATAAAATCTTCCCAGCCTTCACTATGTTCTGGATCAAATTCGGCAAATTTAGCTATTGCTTGTCTTTTTATAATATCTTTAACTTCTGGATCAACATTTCTTAATAATAATCCAAAGCAATTCCAATCTAAAATAATATGTTCTAATTCCCCATACTGTTCTATATTAGGTGATACGTAAGTTCCATCATCTTTACTCTTTTTATATCTTTTTTTCACTTCTTCTAAAATTCTTCTAAATTCTAGTGTAGCATCTTCCGCTTCTACATCCCCCAAAAGTGCCATAAATCCAAAAGTTCTATCCTTTACAAAATGATGATGCATACAAGTAGCTTTAAGTCCCGTAATACCAAATGACTTAAATTTTTCAAAATCCTCTTTTTCAAGACGAGGAACACCAGTACTCCTATTTCCATAAATTATATTAAAACCATTATCATTTATAGCCTTTGCAACTTCTTCTATAGATACCCCTGACTTTATAGCATACTCAATTATGCTATTAAATTCACTAAATCTCATACTATTTGGATATTTTGAAAAATCTACTAATATTTGTCTTGCATTTTCTTCATTTGGTTCCACATCAGTTCTTGCAATTAGTTCCTTAGTTGCCATCACTTTAAAGAAATCATGTTTTGGATTACCATATACTCTTAATTCATATTGTTCCTTATCTTCTATTCCTAACATTTCTAAAATATGCAAATAATTTTGATATATTATCATGCCATAGCCATGTCTTTGGTAATTCCTTTCCACTCCGAAATTAAAATATTTTTTATCTTTATTTATGCTAATAAATCCTTTTATTTCATAATCTTGTATATTATTACCTGATATATCTTCGCCTTTCAATCGTAAATCTTTTAATTGCTGCATCTGCTCAGCAGTTTCTCTATCGATTAAATAATAATTTAGAAGTTGTGAATCATTTAGTATTTGAGAATTAATTCCACGATGGAATAAAAGTGTTTCTTTATCCCTTCCTTCAAGTTCAAAAGCTTCCATTGGATAGATTGTTTTTAGCCATTCATAGTAGTTTTTCCATTTATTTGCATATTCTTCATTTGTTACCTCAGGTTGTTTTATTTTTTTACTCATATTATAATTTTCCTTTCACTACTGCTCTTAAAATTTCTCTCTTTTGTGAAAGTTATATATATCCTTTTGCTAATTGACTACCTATGTATTTTAGCATATTTTTCATTAAATGTCATTATAAAACTAAATTTTTATAATATTGCAAAGTATAATTTTATTGTAAAAAAATAGGCAGTATAGAGAAACAAATTCTCTTACTGCCTACTTTTCAGTTTGTTTTTTGGGTAAAACTTTTGAAAACTTTTTCTACTTCGGAGTAGTCCTTTTCGCTTGAGTCAATGCTTTCGAGCCATTCTTTAAATTCTCTAAGCTCTGGCTTATTTATTATTGCGCATTTAAGGACTTCCTCTTTCGCAGATTCAAACTCTTCAGTGAATTCGCCGTCTGCCATCATGTACAATTTTAAGTTGAATAATTTATAAGCAAAATTGAACTTTTCGGCATTGTTTTCTATACCTCTCATTGTTACATATTGATCCCATTGCTCCATACCTTTCATTTTTCTTTTTATCTTGAATGTATGGTATATGACACGAATATGTCTTATGATTGGTAGAGATAGGAACTTGAGCTTTAGATCTTGCAGTATTGCCCACCGATAAATCTTATTTGTGAGCAACAACTTTAATGTTTTCAAATTTTTTGCCTCCTTAGTGCAAATATTGGTTTTTACCTATATTCTTATTATATCATGTATTTTACTATTTAGCAAATACTGCTTTTATCTCAAAATAATTGACAAATATAAAAAATGCGTATATAATAAAGATAGAAATTAAGTAGCCACAGACAATGTGCGTTACCTAAAAAAGATTAGATAAACACCACATAGCTTCAGCCAAGCCTAGTGTGGTGTTTTTTTATATTTGTTTGTCAGTCCAAATTATGT